>CALHKP010000041.1 GCA_938034165.1 uncultured Clostridia bacterium
AAAAAAGCCTCAGGGGAAAACCCCTGAGGCCTAACTAAATTCATTCTTCTAAATATTAGTTGCAGATAGTAAGCTCTGTCTCTTTATCAAAGAAGTGAGATTTCTCCATATCGAATGCGAATTTGATTGTATCGCCTGTCTTGGAGTTTGTACGAGGATCAACTCGTGCTGTAACCTGAGTTCCGTTTACATCGAAGTACAGGAATACTTCAGCACCAAGAAGCTCATAAACTTTAACTGTAGATGTCATTGGAACGCTTGGAGAAGCTTCGATGAACATCTGGGAATCATGAATATCCTCTGGACGGATACCAAGAACAACTGTCTTGCCAACATAACCGCCGTCTTTCAGCACTTTCGCTTTCGCTGCCGGGATAACAATGTCATACTCACCAACTTTAGCAATAAGGTCGCCGCCTTTTTCAGCAATCTGAGCGTCAAGGAAGTTCATCTGCGGGGATCCCATGAATCCTGCAACGAACAGGTTGCCTGGCTGCTCATAAAGGTGCTGTGGTGTATCAACCTGCTGAACAACACCATCTTTCATAACAACGATTCTGGTACCAAGGGTCATAGCCTCTGTCTGGTCATGTGTTACATAGATGATTGTTGCGCCCAGTCTCTGATGGATCTTGGAAATCTCGATACGCATCTGAACACGAAGCTTAGCATCCAGGTTGGAAAGAGGCTCATCCATAAGGAATACCTTAGGATTACGAACGATAGCACGTCCCATAGCAACACGCTGTCTCTGTCCACCGGAAAGAGCCTTCGGTTTACGATCAAGAAGTTTCTCAAGGTCAAGGATTCTGGCTGCTTCTCTAACAGCTTTGTCAATCTGATCTTTCGGAACTTTACGAAGTTTCAGACCAAATGCCATGTTATCATATACTGTCATATGAGGATACAGAGCGTAGTTCTGGAATACCATTGCGATATCACGGTCCTTAGGCTCAACATCGTTCATGACTTTGTCACCGATCTTAAGTGTACCACCGCTGATCTCCTCAAGACCTGCGATCATACGAAGTGTTGTAGATTTTCCACATCCGGATGGTCCAACGAAGATGATGAACTCTTTGTCTTCGATTTCAAGGTTGAAATCTTTAACTGCCTGGAAACCATTCGGGTAAGTTTTGTTAATGTGCTGTAATGATAAGCTTGCCATGATTTTTCCTCCAAATTTCTCAATTAATTATTATAATCAAAATTGTTTCGATGCTTTTTTCATCTGATGTTAGTATAGCGAAAACCACCCAAAAGGGCTAGGGCAGAATCGTACAAACTTTTAAACAGTTTCTTGTCAATCTGACGAAAAAGCAGTAGCCTTTGGCGCTCGCTTCTCATTTATGAACATTCCTTGTAGTAATTTTGCATGAAAAAGCTGTTGAAACCAGTCGCATTTGCACAAAAACAGGTAGTAGATGTTCAGTCCGCAGCCATGCAGAGTCTCGTAATTTCCCTGACCTTTGGCAATGATCACGTCAGCATTATATAGAAGTTCTCTGGCGTGGGTACTGATCCCGTGAAGCCAGGTACCGCCTACGTCGTTTCCGTTTCCAAGTACAGGCACAACATCAGTAAGACCGCAAAATTCAGCGTCCTCCATGGTTGCGTCATTTCCAGCGGGCAGTCCGCGTACTAATGCTGTGATCCGTATATTTGGAAATATCTTTTTCAGAATCTGGATGGCAATTTTGTCCAGAACGATCTCACCGCAGTTATCGGTAATATATACAACATTCTCTGCCTTTTTCATATCCTGGCAGAATTGACGATATTCCTGTTCGTCAAGATCATCCTTGTTTTCACTTTTAATAAGAGAAAGTGCAGTTTCCTTGCTGACTTCCGGAAGCGCCGCAAAGTCGATATAGTTGCCGGTGCGGGCATAAATAAGTGCGGCTTTTAAGGGATCTTCTGAATAACGGATAGTGGAACGAAGCTCAGCTTCCAAATCCAGCATAAGCTGGTCATATTCTTTGTTGATCCGGGTGAAATCTTCCATAGGAACGCCCCAGAAGGA
>CALHKP010000042.1 GCA_938034165.1 uncultured Clostridia bacterium
CCTAAAGGATGAGCCAATGGCTTATTTAATTTACACACATTATATCAACATAACCGATTTTGGCGACGAAAATAAGCGCGGTTTTGCAAAGCTCAAATCTACGCTTATTTGGAAGCCAAAATTTACAGTACAATTTGAAGATGTGGCAATCTGCGCTTAGTCAAGCTCAAAAAAAGACAGCGCAGATTGCGACTATTGAAATATGTACTGTTTTCGGCCTTTTTGTGGTTGATGGTAGTCGACCAAGCAAGGCTCAAAAACACATTTTGGTTGATAGGAATTGACTTCTTTTTTTATTATGCTAATATTAAGAAAATTGAATATATTTTATTGCGATTAACAGTATAGACAGGAGGTCCGAAATGAAATTTGTTCTACCTGATAAGAAGTATACCTTCGCCGTAATAGGATTATTTATCCTATTGGTAATATCGACTTTTATCTTTGGCAAATCGAACAATTATAAATATATGTATCTTGTATGGCTTACGGCATTAGTAATCCTCATAAATAGATTTGGCTACAGAGGTTTTCGTCCATGGTTTGATAAATACATGGGAATTACAATGGCTTTGTCATTTTTGGTTCTCGCAGCACTTTTGAAATTCAACCTACCTGTAGAAATTCAGAACAATGCCTTCAAACTTTCCTTTGCAGTTTATTTGACAGGGGATGCTATTCTCAAACAAATCGGAGTCCCTCCTGATAAAAACTAGGACATCAATAGAATAAAAAGGGTTATACATCATAGAGATTAAGATAAACAAAGAGCGGAAAAATCCGCTCTTTATTTATCTAGGTTGTTTCCCGCTCTGCTGCGGGATTTCAATGCATTTTATTCTTCTGCGTTTTCCGGCATCTTTGATACGTCAATCCATTTTGGTTCTTTGGTGAATTCTTCCAGCTGTTTCATTGTCATTTCGATTGCGCTGTTTCCGCTGCCGGCTGCCGGAAATACTGTTTCGTGCTTTTTCAAGGATTCGTCAAGATATATGGATACTCCGTCTTTCACCGCGAAAGGACATACGCCTCCCGGTGGATGTCCGACCAAATCCTCCACCTCATCAAAAGGAATCATCTTCGCCTTCTTGTGGAACGTATCCTTGTACTTTCTGTTATCCAGGCGGGATTTGCCGGACATCACGATTAATATCGGACCCTCCTCCAGAATATATGACAAAGTCTTCGCGATTCTGTCGGGGTCCGTTCCAACTGCTGCCGCAGCAAGCTCCACAGTCGCACTTGATTCTTCAAATTCCAGAACTTTACCTTCAAGTTCTGTTCCTTCAAAATATTTTTTTACAACTTCTACAGACATTTTCTTTCCTCCTGTTCAGTTTTTTGATTTGTAGTTGCCGGGTGTTTCCGGCAATCTTTTTATGTGGCCCGCCACCTCCCGCGCCCTGTGTGCCCTGCGGCTGCGCGAGGTGCGCCGCCCCGATTCTCAGATGGCGGTGCGGCAGGCTTTGGTCACGGGCTTTTGGCGGGCATAGGTCCTAGCCTGCGGGCCAAAGCCGCGGCCCCGCCGGTTTACTTGTTAATTTCATCACCCGATTTCTTTGATAAAGCCGGTTTCTTGTACTTTTTCATAAGATGGTCCATTCGCTGATCGACACCTTTCTGGCTTTCGTAAATATTTCGCTCATACTGATTCAGCTCATCAATCCTTTTTATATGCGCAGCCACCGGTTTTGGCACAACCGCAAGGAAACACAGCGGCGCTATTACCAGCTGAAAAAGAATAATCCATGCCAGCGCCAGTGCCAGAGTAACCGGCCACGTAAGAAGAGCCGCTCCCGAAATTACAATTGCTCCGAGGCCAAACATCATTGCGAACATAGTCACATAAAACCTCTCAATCTTCCAGATTGCAGCAGTGAGCGCCTCGTCATACCACTGGTTTCTGAGATTTTTAAATATATACTTTGCCCATCTGAACTGAGTGTTTGCAATGAATACACACTTTTTAAAATCATCAAAGGAAGCGGATTTTACTGCCTCAATGTCCGGCTCTTCGCAAGGAACAAAAGTAAAATCAACCTCTCCGCTGATCAGTGTGCACAAACCGCAGACCTCTATCTTGGTATCTTCCTTTTCTTCGGCGCATGTTGCCACAAACACATTTCCCTCTTCCATCAGAACATCCTCGTCCCCGAATGTAACCTGACACTGGCCAGACTCCACATATATAACTCGGCTAAGTTTTTCCGACTCGTGACCAAAATCAAAGAAGCTCCGCTCAAAACCCTCAAGTTGCAAGCGTTTCAGTGAACTTTTGCTTCCTTTCGGAATCTGAAACTCGTACTCAAGGGAGCTTCCCATCTTTGAATAATCATACTGAACGTTTAGTTTTCCCTTTTCATCCAGTGTGTTTTCTCGTCTCACCAGACGCCATGCAGCCTTTCCGCTGTCAGCCTCTTCCCCCTTCGGGTATATGGCAAGCTGCGCTTCATTCACCGGCAACTGCCCTTCGGCATCTGTAATATTTCTGTAAACTGTTATTTCCATAATTATACCTAACCTTGATTTTTTCGGAGCATCAAAGCTGCCCGAAGCGGCTTTGGTCAGCACGCCTCGCACATTCCTCTTAACTTCTCCAATACCACAATTATATCCATTTTCGGTTGATTTAACAATGCTTTTATAGTATAATCGCCCCTAGCAAAACCAATATTAGGAGGATAAAAATGGACAGAAAAGAACTTGGACTTCAGCTCCACAAAGAAAAATACAACTGTGCGCAGTGCGTTGCATGTGCATTCAAAGATAAGATTGACATGGACGAGTCGGCAATTTTTAAGGCATCTGAGGCCTTCGGCTTTGGTATGGGAAGCATGGAAGCTTGCGGTGCAGTATCCGGAATGGCTCTTGTCATCGGCCTGCTGAACTCAGACGGAAACCTGGAAAACCCTGCAACCAAGAAGGTTTGCTACAACCTGATGGCTCAGGCAACCAAAGAATTCAAAGAAAAGAATTCTTCAATCACATGCCGCGAGCTCAAAGGCGTAGAAACCGGAAAGGTTTTGAGAAGCTGCGACGGCTGCATCGGCGATGCAATCGAAATCCTGGAAGGCCTACTGAAATAGCGAAAAAACACGTGCATCGACACGTGTTTTTTGTTATATTCTTTCTCACTTGCTGCATAAACTACTCAGAAATTGAATTATCAAAGATTTCGCACTGATATCCTAAAGCAGGTGCATTTTGGAATCTTTTTCACTTATCTTTCGGATGAGCCTTGCCGGGTTTCCCGCTGCAAGCCACCCTGCAGGAATGTCTTTTGTTACAACACTTCCGGCACCGATTACAGCGCCTTTACCTATAGTCACATTGTCGATGATCGTGGCATTTGCAGCAATCCACACGTCATCTTCGATTCTGATTTCTCCGGCAAATTCTGACATGGAAACATGACCATCCTCGTATTTCATGCGAGCTCTTTCGTCTGCAATCAGAGGATGATTTGTGGAAAGAATGCTCACATTAGGTCCAATCATAACGTTGTTACCGATAAAAACTTTTCCGTCATCCATCACCAGCAGGTTGAAGTTAGCAAAAAAGTTATCTCCTATAAATGTGTGGCATCCGTAGTTGAACTGCACAGGTCCCTGAAAATAGTAGTTTTTGCCTATTTCGCCTATAAATTCTTTTATCAGCGGGAGTCTGTTTTCGTCATATTCGTCCATGCCGTTAAACTGCCTGCAAAGCTCATGAGCCTTGTGTTTGATGTCTTTGAGCTCTTTTTTTCTCGCATCAAAGAGTTTGCCTGCAAAGATTTTTTCTTCTTCTCTCATGATTCACCTCACCTTTCGTCGATTTCAGACGACTAAACCTGTACCCAAACCTTTATCAAAGTCTGAAATCAAGTCACCGCGCCCCGAGTATCATACGGTCGACCGAAATCAACCCAACCCGATTTAAGGCCTGAGTGCATTACTCGTCACCGTGCCTACTTTAGTTCTGCTTCTATATCTGTTTTTATTCTGCGCAGGCTTCTTGTAAGTCTGTTGATGTCATTTATTTTTCTTACAACTACATATGCATTTTCTTCTCTGTAAAGAAGGATTCTGTTCAGTGTTTCTTCCAGGTCTTCACAGATTTCGTTTACCTGCTTTATGAACTCTTCTTTGTTCATAAAGCTTGCGCCCATTCTCATCTGCTCAATGTCATATGAATACTCCATGCCGAATACTTCGTACACTTTTTCGGATAGCTTCAGTTTCAGCTCGTTTAAGTGAATTTCGAAAATCGCCTCGTATCCGGAAGCTTTTTCTTTGGATTCAGCTATGAAGTTTTTCATTTCTTCGAACTTTGCATCCAGTTCTTCGTAAGCCATGTTCATAGCCTTCCAATAGAAATCCAGCTGGTTCAGAGCACTTGCTATAATGTCTCTGAGTTTTTTCTTTGTTGAATTTTCCATGATTTCTTTGATGGATGTGTCGCAGTCTCTCAGGATTGCATTTTTCAGTTCTTCGATTCCTGTTCCTTTTTTGGAGCTTATAGGGAAAAGCGTAATATCTTCTGTGTCCATCAGTTCTCTCAGGACTTTTTTGCAGTATTTCATGTAAGAATCCAGGTCCTTTTCATCCACCACGTCTACTTTGTTTACGGCAAAGTAGAATTTGCCTGCATATTCTCTAGTGTTATATAGAAAATCAATTTCTATCTGATTGATTGGGCTGTCCACTGACAGGAGGAATATAACCGCATCGCTTTCCTTCATGTGCTCGTAGGCAACCTCTGTATTATTCTTGTGGAATGACCCAACTCCCGGTGTATCAACGTATGTGAGGCCGTTTTTTAGGAATTCCGAAGGTGAGTGAAGAATAACTTCTTTAACTCCCAGTTTGTTATCCTCGTTTTCCTGTTCACTTATGTACTCTGAGAGCTCATCAAAGTCAACGTGCTTTACCGCCCCGTTAACAAAGTGAACTTCTGCGGCTTTTTCTCCGTATTTTACCTTTGTTACCGCCGAAGTAATTGGAACGATTCCCACAGGCATAATTTTGTCTCCGAGAATTGCATTGCTCAAAGTGCTTTTTCCTCTTTTGAACTGACCGATAACAGCTACAGTAATATCCTCTTCTTTCAGTTTTTCAATAAGACTTTCTGTCTGTCTTGCCTGAATTGTGCAAGCTTCCCCTTTTTTCAGAAGCTCATAAGTTTTCTGTGCCGCTTCCATAATATTTTCGCAGCGAGCTGAACTCTTTGCTGTAAAATTTTCGTTCATTAATAAAAAATCCTTTCTTTAATATATCCTTTTCACCTTTGTTCCTGAAGCAATCTCTTCCGTTGTCAAAAGAGAAAGCTCATCTATCAGCAGGCTCCGGAAGCTTCCGAGAGCCGGACCTTCAAATTTTTTGTAAATCTTCTTTGCTGCAATCTCTCCTGCAAGAGCCATATAAACACAGGCCGAAACCGCAGACTCCACCGAATTTTCCTGTGACAGAAACGCTCCCTGAAGAGCAGAAGACATGCAGCCCGAACCTGTAACTCGCGGCATCATGGCATCCCCGTTATATACACCATAAACTGCATCCTTTGAGGCAACCACATCCACCGCTCCCGATGCAATGACAATGCATTTCTTTTCTGCCGCAAACTCCCGAAGGAGCTTTGCAATTTCAGAAAGCCTGTCCTCACAGACCAGATCTTTTTCGGAAACATCAACGCCTCCGGCTGTAGAATCCCCTATCAAAAGAGACTTTATCTCTGACATATTACCCCGGATACATGCAAGTTCAAACATATCAATCATCTCATTTATGTATTTTCTCCGAAAAGACGAACCTCCCGCACCCACAGGATCGATTACCAAAGGAATCCCAATCTCCTTTGCTTTTTCTGCCGACTTAAACATGGCCTCCATATATTCCGTCGCTCCGAAATTACACACAAGAGCCTTTGCCCTTGCCGTAAATTCCGCAGTTTCTCTGATATCATGGGCCATAACCGGAGCCGCCGATACAGCAAGCAATGCATTCGCGCAGTCGTTTACTGTAACATAGTTCGTGATGCAATGAATGAGAGGTCTGTTTTCCTTTATCTTTTTTGCCAGCAAAATTGTCTTTTCGCCAAAATATCTGTTCATAAAAATCCTTTCACACGGAGCTTTCGGTGAAATCCAATCAGAGTTTTCACCCCAAAATCGCCCCTGTCAAAAAACAAAGTGCAGCAATACAATCTGCTTGTACACCGCACCTATTTTGCAAAATCTTCAGTTTAGCTCTCTGTTCATCTTGTCAATAAATCCTGATTTTTTCAGTGCTATTGTGATTACTGCCGCAACAATTGTGCCCCCTGCAGTGCTGATGAGAAACGGTACCACGAAAGTAAACAGTGCCGCAGCTGAGTTTCCCAGAATCAGACTTGCTATAGGATATGCCAGCATTCCGCCGATTACAGCAGTTCCAAATACCTCACCCACATATGCTCCCATAAGTTTTCGTGTGTATTTATACAGAAGCCCCGAAAGAACTGCTCCGCACATGCTTCCCGGAAATGCCAGGATAGTGCCCAATCCCATCAGATTTCTCAGAAGGCTTGCGCAAAAAGCTGCTGCAAGAGCCCACCATGGCCCCAGAAAAATTGCAGAAAGCACGTTTACCATATGCTGAACAGGCGCACACTTTGATCCAAAAATCGGAAATGAAAGAGTTGAGCCCACTACCGCAATTGCTACAAATACTGCTGCAATTGCTAGTTTTTTTGTATGATTCTGTTTCATTGTTTTTCCCTCGCAAACTGCCCGGTTCAAAAAATCTCGGGGCTTATTCGAATTCTGATTTTATATCAAATGCATGGTCCATCGGTCCCGAGCCTTCCCCAAGGTCAAGCATTGCACTCAGAGCCCCGGAAATATAAACCTTGCCTCTCTTTACGGAATCGAAAAGACTATATCCCTTTGCAAGATTTGATGCTATTGCACTAGAAAGTGTGCAGCCTGTTCCATGTGTATTGGGATTATCTATTCGCTTTCCATAGAACCAGTGCTCTCCGTCACCATCAAATAGCAGATCGTTGGCATCATTTATCTGATGTCCGCCCTTACACAAAACAGCACATCCAAATTCCCTGTATATTTTTTCTGATGCTTCGACCATATCTTTTTCATCCTGTATCTTAAGTCCTGACAAAACCTCCGCCTCCGGAATATTGGGAGTAATCAGAGTTGCCAATGGCAAAATTTCCTGTTTTAGGGTTTCCACAGCATCTTCGCTTATGAGTCTGGCTCCGCTTGTTGCTATCATAACAGGATCCACAACTATGTTCTTCGCCTCGTACTGTTTCAGCTTCGCTGCAATAGTCTTAATCAGTTCAACTGATGAAACCATGCCTGTCTTAACTGCATCAGGATAAATATCCTCAAAAATGCTGTCAAGCTGTTCTGCCAGAAATTCAGGACTTGCTTCCATTATATCTCTCACGCCTGTAGTGTTTTGGGCAGTCAAAGCTGTAATTGCGCTCATTGCATAAACACCATTTGCCATCATTGTCTTGATATCAGCCTGAATGCCTGCACCGCCGCTGCAGTCACTGCCGGCAATTGTTAATGCTGTCTTCATTTAAAAATTCTCCTTTTGTCGCTACCCTATATAATAACATATCTTTTGACGATGCGCGACATATTCCACCAAAAGTAAAGCGCATATCAAATAATATCAACCCTTTTTCAGGCCCAATATTTCTTCTGCCTGTTTTCTGAGCAGTGCGGTTTCGCCTTCTATATCATCAGCCCCAAAGATTGCGCTGACAATAGCGAAACCGTCAATTTTTCTGCCCTTCAGGTCAAACATATTTTCACCTGTAATTCCACCGATTGCAACAACAGGAATTCCAACCTCTCTTCCAATATCATCAAGCACTCTGTGGTCCAGCTTAGATGTATCCTTCTTGGTAGCAGAACCGAATACAGCTCCGCTTCCCACATAGTCGGCTCCCGCATCCTTAGCTGCCTGAGCTTGCTGTACAGTCTTTGCAGTCACACCAATAATCTTATCACTTCCGAGGATGATTCTCGCTTTTGCAGGCGACATATCGCTCTGACCCAGATGAACGCCGTCAGCATCTATCTTTGCAGCAAGTTCCACATCATCGTTGATTATAAAAGGAACTTCATATTTTCCGCATAGGTCTCTGATTTCAAGAGCCTCCGCCTCGTACTCCGAACCCATTTCGTCTCTTTCCTTTTCCCTGAGCTGAATCATAGTTGCTCCGCCTTTCAGAGCCTTCTCCACCTGCTCAGTAAGGCTTTCATTTCCGGTCCATGCTCTGTCTGTTATGGCATATAGAAGAAGCATTTTTCTTTCGTATTTCATCTGTCTTTTTCCTTTCGCAAAATGACAAAACGAAGGACTGTCGCACTAATCTGTTGTTGCTACAGTCCCCGGTTCTTATCAATAATCAAACAATATCGGTACATTGTTTTCCTGTGCATATTTTGCTGCGCTGTACATTATAGAATATGCAAACTTTGCAAGAGATTCAGTATCGTAAAACATATTTGCGTTTACCGATTTGATATCCTCTTCATCAGTTGCTTCTTTAGGATATCCTTCTGTATCTCTCCATGAGAGAATTTCCTCTTCGCTTGCATCCCAGCCGCGTTCGTTTATCATGGCTAGCTCTTCTTCCAGTGCCTGGGTTGTACTCACAGTAGTCTTGTCCTCCGATGGAGTAGGCCCGATAAATACTATCGAATCCGATTCCGGAATCCACATAGTTGCACCCTTAAATATTCCCCATTTGTACTGAGGATCCTTGAGAGCTTTCTTTATCAGCGGATGTGAGCTGAAATCCCAGTTATTCTTTACCTGTGCCTGAAGCGGTTCATCATAAATCTTTGATGCAGCATATAGAATCAGCGCTCCGTAGGCTTCCCAGTCGGGTTTATCCGTAAAGTATTCCTTTGTATTATTTTCTTCCCATAATACAAAAGTACCTTCTCGTTTTTCGTCCAGTTCAGAAACGATAAAGTTTCTCCATGCACACACTGCTTCTTCAATTTTTGCAGGATCTAAATCTTTGGCGTCGCCCACCTCTTCTCCTTCAGGTGTAACCTTCGAAAATTCATATCCGTTTTTTTCTGCCCACTGCTGAGCTCTTGTTTTCCAGTTACCTGAATAGTAGCGCGTAAGCGTTCCTGCATATACGTCAAGTCCCATTTTCTGTTTCCTCCCGTGGTTAACAGTCGGCCCATTGGTCTGGCCGCTTAATTTTTTGGCATTTCTGCCGAAGTTATTTATTCTTCATAACTCATCCCGGTTTCGTAATCTATAATTACTCCCGGCTGAACATTATAAACATATACATTGAAACAAATAGCTTCTCCGCCGTCTTCCACCGACAAAGCCTCCATCTGCACACCCGAAGCAAGGAGATTATCTCCTTCAAATATCGGTTTTACACGATACATTACGTGGTTGCCTGTTTCTTTGATATAGTCGGCAATCATATTCTCAAAAGGAAGCATTCCTTCCACATTCATGTATCTCGTTCCCGTAATCAGGTTAAGTTCGTTGGCATTTTCTCCTGTCAGCTGATATCCCAGCAAGTGGCATCTGTTGTATAGATATTTTCCGTCAACAAAGTCATATCGCTTGTTAATCCAACCTGTGGGTCTGACGCTTCCAATACTTCCTCTCTTCTCGGTAGGCATCAGTTCCTTGCCCACGCAAGCATAGGTAATTGTACACCTTCCCAGTTCATCCAAGTCTCCGTAATATTCGTATGCGTCTGTTGTTATTTCCTTCTCCGTAAAGGTTGGCTCTCCGTTGTTAAGCTCAACAAAAGGAACATCGGAAAACTCCGGTATATCCGAAACCTGAACCACCTCAGGAGTTTCTACTTTTTCTATTTCGTCAATATCTATATCGTCCAGATATTCCGTAGCCCATGCGCCAAACTCATCTGTCAGATATTGTTCAATAGCCTGATTGGTGCTGTCGCTACATCCGAAGAACGTAAACGACATAATAAGGGTTGTCAGCAATAACGCAATTTTCTTTTTCACTGTTTTCTCCTCCAGATTTCTCGTGTTATCTTATCGTGAGAATTTCCGCAAAAATCTTCTGATTCTTCCTTAATCCACTGACCGTCATCCAGGTCTATATCGAAATGAACAGTAGCCGGATATGCTCTGTTCCATCTGTACAAAACAATCTTTTCGATTTCGGCTGCGTATCCGGCAGGAGCAAAGCGCTCATCAAAGCAATAGTCGGATACTCCCGCGACTTCAAGGGGTTTCTCCGCCGTAACAATTTCAGGGAGACTCTCTTCTTCAGCAAAGAGTTCCATACTGTAAGACTCCATTACGAGTTTTCCACCGATTTTCTCTTCTATCAGAGATATCATATCCGAAACCAGCAGTCTGTCTCTACTCACTCTTCGTTTCCCGAAGGTCATTCCCATTCTGTCGTCAACACAACAAATCAAATACATAACTTGTAACTCTAATCCTTCTTAAAATACATTTTTATTCATTATACCAAAAACGTGTTCTTCCGTAAATACAAAATTGCCTTTGAACCTTGTATACCTGATTTCTAGCCATTACAAGGGAACTGCCCGTGCTAAACACACGGGCAGCAAACAAAAAATCAAAACTGTTTTACCAGTCAAGATACAATCCTTTGGCGTAGTCGCCTACTGCAAACATAAATTCGCCGACTATACCTGCAAATTCAGGTGCGCCTTCTACAGTCAGATATCCTGCTGCTATATATTCAATCATATCGCCTTTTCCCATCAAAATGTCCAGTGCATGCATAGGAGAATCGAATCTAAGTGTCAGGAACGGCTTACATCTAGGATACTCACCTCTTCCTGCCTTTGAATTGCCTTCTTTAACTCTTATGTAGCTCTGCAACTCGGGATATCCCGTTACTGCAAAAGCATATGCTCTGTCAGGTGAGCTAAGAGCCCAGCTGTGAATCTTTTCGTGGCCCATCTTGTTCAGCTGACTTATGCCATTTGAAAGCAGGTAGAAGTAAAGTTTTACTGTAAGTTCCTGATCCTTAGGATCCGCCGGTGCGTTTTCTGCTCCCAGCAATTTGGACATTGTAAGAAGTCCCTTCAGCAGAGGAATGAATGTGCCCAGGTGGGAAAAGACTCCTTTTAATTTTGGCATAGGCATCTTTCTTCCAGTGAAAAAATCAATAAATTTGTGGAGATCACTGAAGCAAAGTTCAATGTCCGGTGATGGATGAACCTCCGAAACATGGCATGTGAACTTCCCGTCCTCGCAGGTCAGATAAGTTGCCATTTTGCCGCCTTCTGCCTTATCGTACAATGCCGATATCTGAAAAACAAAGTTCTTTCCTTTGAATTTCGCCGATAACTCAGACTTGTCCTCTATTATAACACGTAACAGAGGAATCGCCGAGTTAAAAAATATCTTTGATGCATATAAATCATTTTGTGTAACCATAACCTACACCTCGTCAGTCCAGTCAATATCAACTTCAAAATCTCTGTCATCAAATTTGAGAGCTTTGACGATTGCACCCTCATTATCAAATTCCACTACCTTTGATTTTTTCATCATTTCTACAGCTTCTTTTACAATTGCTTCTGAATCTATGCCGTTAATCGACATAAGATCCTCGTGAAATCCCAGTGCACTGAATCTGTCATTAAGACCTAGCTTTTTGAATCCGCAGGCTTTACCTGTTTCAACAACCACATCGGATACAGCAGAACCAAGTCCTCCTATAACTGAATGGTCTTCCACTGTTATGATTCTTCTGGTTTCTGTAACTGCCTTTTCGATGATTTCTCTGTCGATAGGTTTAATAGTGTGAATGTTAATTACTCTTGCATGGATTCCGTAGTCTCCTTCCAGAATTCTTGCAGCCTGAATAGCCTGAAATACGCAGCTTCCGGTGGCAATCAGAGTAATATCGTCTCCGTCTGTCATCTGAACGCCTTTTCCGAATTCAAATCCGTAATCTTCCCCTGTGTAAACAGTCTGGTCAAAACCTCTGTTAATTCTGATATACACAGGCCCGTCAATTTCGTATGCCGCCCTTATTGCATTGGCAGTTTCGTAGCCGTCTGCAGGGCAAATAAGTCTCATGTTTGCAAGACTTCTGATAACAGCCATATCCTCAATTGCATGGTGAGTCGAACCCGCCTGACCAAAAGAAGTTCCGCTGTGAGTTCCGATAATCTTTACATTTACATTCTGATAACAGATATCCGCATGAAGCTGGTCTGTAGCTCTGAGAGAAGCAAATACCGAAAAAGTGCTGGCAAAAGGAACCAGGCCGCACTTTGCCATACCTGCAGCAACACCGAACAAATTTTGCTCTGCAATACCAACATTAAAGAATCTGTCAGGGAATCTGTTCATAAAATCACCTATTTTAGTTGATTTTGCAAGGTCAGCCGTCAAAGCAACTACTCTTGGATCTTTTTCACCCAGTTCAACTAATGTTTTTCCATAAATCTCCGCAGTAGCCATCTTGGTGCTTTCTACTGCTGTATAATTCATGCCACCCATTATTTTGCCTCCCTTTCCACTCTAGCAATTCTGTCTGCTTCGTATTTTTTCAGATCCTCTGTTGCTATCTTGTATTTTTCGTCATCCATAGCTCCGTAGTGCCACTTGTAATCGCCAGCCATAAAGGAAATACCTTCGCCCTTTATCGTATCAAGGATTATGCACACCGGTTTTTCTGTGGCATTCATTGCCTTTTCCATGGCATCGCTGAGTTTGTTCAGATGATGACCATCAACTTCTAGTACTTCGAACCCAAAAGCACGCCATTTGTCTGCAAAAGGTTCCAGCTTCATAACATCTTCTGTCAGACCGTCAATCATAGCCTTGTTTCTGTCAACCACTGTAATCAAGTCAGTGGCATTGTAGTTTGCTGTTGCCATAGCGGCTTCCCATACGCTTCCTTCGTCGCATTCGCCGTCTCCCAGAAGCAGCCATGTCTTGTAATTCTTTCCTCTTACTCTTGCAGCCAGAGTCATTCCGAGAGCCATTGAACTTCCGTGTCCAAGGGAACCTGTAGAAGTATCCAGGCCTTTGACTTTATTGGAGTCAAGATGGATTCCCAGTTTGCTGTTTGTAAGGTTAAATGTCTTGAGCTCTTCCATTTCGATTAATCCCATGTCAGCAAAGAGTGCCGCAAGGGCAACGCCGATATGTCCTTTACTTACTACGCATCTGTCTCTGTCCTCGTTTTCGTAGTCAGCAGGATCAAATTTGAGATACTTGTGATAAAGCAGCGTCAGAAAATCTATAGAGCTAAGGCTTCCTCCCATGTGGGCGCTGCCTGCCCAGTTACAGGTGTCCAATGTTAACTGTCTTAAACGTGATGCTTTTTTCTCTAAAGCAATCCATTCTTCTTTTTTGAGAGCCATATCTTTTTCCTCCTAAAATTCCTATTTTGCGCCCCAGTTTACTTCCGGATGAGCCTTTACCAGTGCCTTGAATGCCTCGTCTGCAACCTCTCCGGTCTTTTGGATTTCTTCATCTGTCAGGGACAGGTTAGTGAAGTGATTGTGATGGTTTGTCATGAATATGCCTCTTTGGACCATATTTGCAATCCATTCCTGGTGAAGAAGCAAGCTGTCATCATTTCTTATCATTGTATAGAACAGGCTCGGTTCCCCTGTGATTGAAAGATCCACACCATTGTTTTCGGCTGCCGCAGCAAGCTGTGCGCAGACCTTTGAACCCAGTTCTCTATGCTTTGCTCCACCTCCCAGTCTTTCCATCTTGTCAAGACATGCTATTCCTGCAGCAAAATGCGCAGCTGAGAGCCAGTAGCTTCCGGTATATGCAATACTTGCGGCATCCCCTTTCAGGAAGTCTTTTCCGCATAGTGCCGATACGCTGTATCCGTTTGCAAGAGCTTTGCAAAAACAAATCATATCAGCTTCAAAGCCGTAATAATAGTCGCTTCCTCTCGTATCAAGTCTGAACCCGCATCTTACATCATCTATAATCAGCAAGATATTGTTCTCTGTGCAGAGCTTTCTGATTTCCTGCCAATATCCCGGTGCCGGCGTAACATTATCAATAAAGTTTCCGTGCATGTAAGGAGTGGAAATAAATGCACTTATTTCATCCCCATGCTCTTCTATTGCCTTTCTTACTGCCTCTACATCGTTGAACTCTACCATAATTTTGTTGTCCACTTCTCCCGGAACTACCCATGGAGCATCTACAGTCTGCGTCCACTGGTGAACACCATGATAGTAATTCTTGGTGAAAATCATTTTGCTCTTTCCCGTTGCTACTCTGGCAATAAGCATTGCAAAGGTAGTAACATCGCTTCCGTTCTTGGCAAAGAATGCCCAGTCGGCAGAAGTAACCTGATCCACCAATCTCTCCGCAAACTCAACCATCTTGTAAGAAGGAGATGTAGTGCAGTTACCCAGCTTTGCCTGTTCCGCAAAAGCTCTATCCACATCCTCATCTCCATATCCCAAAACGTTAGGACCGTAGGCGCACATGTAATCTATAAACTCGTTTCCGTCCATATCCCAGAACTTGCTTCCCCTTGCCTTCTGAGAAAACTTCGGATAAGCACTGATAGGTATAAAACAGCCCTCTGCAGGTCCCAGGTGTCCGTATACTCCGGCAGGAATCACCTTTGACGCTCTTGCCAGCATTTCATCACTTTTTGTAAAAGTATACATCTCTTCCCTCCTATCCTAAATACATTGCCACTCTTGCAAGGAGTTTGTTAAGGTTATCAATCATAGGGATATATCCCTTCATTACAATGTCTCCCGATGCAATTGCACTCATAGATTCAACGCTTCCCTCAAAGAGGCCTCTTGCAACATCCATATTTCTGAAGATCATGTAAGCTCTCGGATTTTCTGCCTTTCTGTTATATGTAGTAAGCTTATGGTCTTTGACAACTATTTCTGCACAAGGGCCGTCTCCGATTTCCATAGAAATGCTTCCGTCAGGAATCTTGGAAGCAGATACCTTTCCGACTTCATCATAATTTCCGATGGCAGCCAGTGCGTTGGCAATCAGATAAAACATCATCTCAGTGCTCTTCTCAAAGAAAGCCCTGTCAGCAAGATCCTCCGGCGTTGCCTTAAGATATCTTGTCATGATATCTGTCATCTTCGTAAAGTCCTTAGTCAAAAATCCGATTTTTGTAAATCCGCCGTAAGGCGTAGGATTCTTGACGCCGTCTATCATCTGGTTAAAATGCTGCGGCGATTTTAGCTTAAGCTTGATTTTTCCTCCAAGGCCTTCTGTCATAGTGCATGTTCCCTCACTGAAGGTCAAAGTCGCCTGCGGTCCGTCTGCCACATTAAAGCTTATGGACATGGGTTCCTTGACATTTGCAAGGCTTCGCACCTCATCATCGAGTCTAACAAGAACTTCAAGATCTTTCAGTACAGCATACATGTTGATATATGCCAGTGTTCTTTCGCTCTTCAATCTGATCACTCCCCTCTAGTTCAAAGTCTAAGTTTTCTGAAATTTTACATACTTATAGTACCACTTTTCACATTATTTTTCAACGCTTTTTTGTTGCAATTTTCCAATTTCTTTTATTTTAATGCACGGCGTAAGAAAAAAATAACTCCCTGCCTGAAAGGTCGTATTTCCCATGAAGTTATTCACACCGTTTTACACAACATATATTGATATTTGAATTTTTGTTGGGTATAATTTAAATAGGTGATTGGTATGAATATGATTTTAAGTACGGTTTTACAGTAAAAACAGTGACTTGCAACAAAGATATTGGAGGAAAATCTATGATTTTGTATCACGGTAGCAATGTAATCGTATCCGAACCAAAACTAATTCCGCAAAATCGCTTCCTGGACTTTGGTTTTGGATTTTACACAACAACAAATAAAACGCAGGCAATCGGCTTTGCTGACAAAGTCTATAAGCGCCGAAAAGAAGGCAGTAGAATTGTAAACATCTACGAGCTTGATGAAGCAAAGACATTTCCTACATGTTTTGTTTTGAACTTTGATTCCGCAAATGAAGCCTGGTTAGATTTTGTATCGGACAATCGAGCTGGAAACTACAACGACAAATCTTTTGACATCATCTTCGGACCAGTTGCCAATGATGATGTTTATACAACTTTCAACTTATACACTGCCGGTGTATTATCAAAAGAGCAGACATTGGAAGCATTAAAGATTAAGAAACTCTACAACCAGATGGTATTTACATCAGAAAAGGCGTTAAGTCACCTGAAATTTATCGGAACAGTTCCAGAGGAGGAGTTTTAGTGGAGAAACAAAAATTTGAAGCAGTGCTAACACTTCTGGTTCCGCAGGTAATTCTCCTGATCACGGAGCATTATCCCTACGATGAAGTAACTGCCTCCAGAGAATTTTATGAATCGGAAGTCTATTCTTCTTTAGAGCAGGAAGATACGAAAGTATGGCATCTCAGCCCTTTAACGCTGTTTAACATGTTTGATGAAGAAAAGAAAACCGGTAAATTTACATTTCCAGAGGAGGTGTGATTATGAGTAAAGAAGGAAACTTTCTAATCTATTGTGTTGAAAAGTATAAAAGCGAAAAGAATTTAACAGGCAAGCAGGTTTCTGCACTTTTTACCAAATACCGTGTGTGGGAATATATTTATTCCTGCTTTGAGCCACTTCACACTACCGGTGAAAAGTATATTGTTGCAGATATTGATCTGTATATAGAAGCCAGACAGTCAGCATAAAACTAAAATGCCTTTAGTAAATCTGTCTTTTCCTTAATTGTAGCTCAATTTCAAGGAAAGATGGCATTGTTCGTTATGCGAAGCTTAGAGCAGCACCGTATGTATTGATGCACACGGCACTGCTCTTTTTCTTTTACAGCTTCTTTTTGCCTTTAGGAGACAAGGAGCTCTTCTTTCAATCTTAATCTGAGCATATCATATGTAGTCTGTTCGTTTGGAAAGGCGCCATTTAATATGAGGCGTTCCACCCCGCACACAAGGGATGCAATCACAAAAAACAATTCGTCAAAATCCAGCCTGCCATCTTCCCTGCAAAGCTCTCTGAGTTCTTGTTTAATCCCCTGATCAAAGTCGGCGTGGCCTCTGTCATAAAGTGTATTTGCAAGTCTGAACTTGATATTTGCAATGCAAAGCTCGCAGATTCTCTCACCTCTGTCAGAAAAGAGCCCCCTTATCTGTTGGCTCAGATGCTGCCACTTTTCCTCTATATATGCAGAAACCGCAGCGAGAAATTCTTCCTTATTCTTGAAATGCTTGTAGGGCGCAGCGCAGCTGGCTCCGCAGGAAGAAGCAACCTTTCGAAGTGACAGAGATTCCGCCCCGTTTTCCAAAATTTCATCTATTCCGGCAAGTATAAGTCTCTCCTTCAGCGCTATTGCATTATCCTTTTCCGCCATGTGTTCCTCCTTTTTGCTCACGGGCAAGTTAATATCGTTAACTATATTATATCTTTTAGAAAATAAAATGCAATCATTTCTTGAAACTATTGACATAGCAACAAAAAAGCGTATAATACAATCAAGGTTAACACTGATAACTTTTGTAAATTCGTGCCGCACAGCGAAAAGCTCAATCAGGCACTCAGATATAAGTTCAAGAGGTGGCATATGATTAATAACAACATGAAAAATTTCGGTCAAAACAGCTCAGAAATCAGAGAACTGTTCGAATATGGCAAGAAGAGAAAAGAGATAATCGGAGAAGATAATGTCTTTGACTTCAGCATCGGAAATCCAAATGTGTCATGCCCAGTGCAGATAACAGAAACCATAGACAGGCTGAACAGAGAAACGGATCCCGTTAAACTTCACGAATACACTTCTGCCGCAGGCCGCATGGATACAAGAGAAAATATCTCAGCACATCTGAAAGACAAATACAATGTGAACATAAGTGCACATCATATCTATATGACAGTGGGCGCAGCCGCTTCCCTTTCTATTGCTCTCAAGAGTGTAGTAAACCCGGGAGAACAAGTTATCGTCTTTACCCCTTACTTCCCGGAATACAAAGTGTTTGCAGAAGGTTGTGGAGGCAGAATCACACCGGTTGCCGTATCGGAAGAAGATTTTCAGATTGACTTTGGAGCTCTTGAGGCCGCATTTTCAGACAATGTGTCAGCCCTAATTATCAACTCTCCAAACAATCCTACAGGCGCAGTGCTGACAGAAGAAACTCTGCAAAAGCTCTCTACCTTTCTGACAGCAAAAGAAGCAGAGTACAACAAGAAAATATATCTCATCTCTGATGAACCTTACAGAGAATTAGTATACGACTGTGATATAACACTTCCCGCAAGTTGCCATGACAGAACCATAATCTGCTACTCCTACAGCAAATCATTATCCCTTCCAGGAGAAAGGATCGGATATGTTGCAGTAAATGATTCTTTGGAAGAAGCAGATGAACTCTTTGCTGCTCTTGCAGGTTCCGGCAGATGCCTCGGATATGTCTGTGCACCGAGCCTGATGCAGGCAGTAATTGCAGAAAACCAAGGTGTCGTATCAGATATATCAGTTTACAAAAAAAACAGAGACATTCTCTACAACGCCCTTACAGATTTCGGTTTCAGCGCCGTATATCCTGATGGCGCCTTTTATCTGTTTGTAAAGTCACCTGAAGAAGATGCAAAGGAATTCTCAGAAAAAGCCAAGGAGTTTGAACTTCTGCTAGTGCCAAGCGACAGCTTTGGGATGCCGGGATATGTGAGAATCTCCTACTGTGTAAGCACAGAGCAGATTGAGCGTTCGCTGGGCTCCTTCAAAAAGCTTGCAGAGGCATACAAACTAAAATAACCGGCACCCGGATACGGTAAGACTTGCACAAACGAAACAGTCGCCTTCGAATACGGAAGAACCCGTGCAAGCGAAATCAGCCAGAAAACAAATCAAAACACAATAAAAACGAAAGGAAACAAGAGCTACCCTGAATTTTACAAAGTTCAGAAGACAGGCTCCATGAATATATATGAAAGATCTAAAAGAAATACTTCAGAATGCTGCCGATACAGCGGAGGCAGAAATGACTGCCAGAGTTCAGAAAAACCCGGGACCGAGTCCTGAGGATCTGACAGAAATCAGAAAAAGAATCACAGAAATAGATAACGAAATGGCAAAGCTCTTTGAAGACAGAATGCATCAAGTCTATCAGGTTGCCATGTATAAAAAACATCACGGACTTCCGGTTCTTGACGAAAAGCGAGAAGCCGCAGTACTTCAGAACGGAAGCAAAAGAGTAACAGACCCTGAGTTGAAATCCTATTACGTATCATTTCTCAAGGATATGATGAACGTATCCAAAAATTATCAACTGAACCTCTTGCAGGGTCTCAAAGTAGCCTATTGTGGAGCTCAGGGTGCCTTCGCCCACATAGCCGCAGGCCACATCTTCCCTTCCGCAGAAAAGGTTGCTTTCACCAGCTTCAAAAAAGCATATGAGGCAGTAGAAGACGGAACTTGCGACTGCGCGGTACTTCCAATCGAAAACAGCTTTGCGGGCGATGTGGGACAAGTAAGTGATCTGATGTTTTCGGGAAGCCTCTTTGTTAACGGAATGTACGACCTCCCAATAACCCACGACCTTCTGGGAATCGAAGGCTCAACAATAAAAGATATTAAGACAGTTGTAAGCCATCCCCAGGCACTTTCTCAGTGCAGCACATATATAAAGGGAAACGGTCTTACAGAAGTAGAATATTCAAATACAGCTCTCGCCGCAGAATATGTCAAGCAAAAAGGTGACAAGTCCGTTGCGGCAGTCGGAAGCGCATCATCTGCCAAGAGATTCGGCCTTGAAGTAATCGCAAGAAGCATAAACGACGACAGATCTAACACAACGCGCTTTGCTGTATTTTCGAGATCGGAAAATACATCCCTCAGAAACTCGAGAAACTCCTATTTCTCACTGCTTTTCACAGCAAGAAACGAAGCCGGTTCACTGGCAAAGGCTCTTGGAATAATCGGAAAATACAATTTTAACATGCGTACCCTCCGCTCAAGACCTATGAAAGACCTTCTCTGGCAGTACTATTTCTATATAGAAGCAGAAGGAAACATCTACGGTGAAGATGGCAAAAAATGCTTAGAAGAACTCAAAAGCTGCTGCGACAAAATTAAAGTCGCAGGAATGTATAACAATCTTCATGTAAACGAGGTGTAAAATGATAATACCTGTAAATATTCCAAATTACGAATACGAAATACTTCTAAAAAAAGGTGCTCTGTCAGAAATCGGCAGCACATTTGATTTGAACCGCAAGGTTCTTATTGTAACAGATTCCGGTGTGCCTTCCCGGTACAGCGAAGCAGTAAAGGCTGCCTGCAAAGAAGCAGTAACAGTTGTCCTGCCTCAGGGCGAAGAATCAAAGAACATAGATAACTTCCTTAAACTGAACAAAGCCATGATTGACAACGGCTTTACAAGAAAAGATGCAGTTGTTGCCGTAGGCGGAGGCGTCTGCGGAGACATAGCCGGTTTTGCGGCATCCTGCTACATGAGAGGAATCGATTTCTATAACGTTCCAACCACACTTCTTTCCCAGGTGGACTCATCAGTAGGGGGAAAAACTGCCATAGACTTTGCCGGAATCAAAAATATAATCGGTAGCTTTTATCAGCCAAAGGGAGTTCTCATAGACCCAAACGTATTAGAAACGCTGCCTGAAAGGCAATTTGCCTGCGGCATGAGCGAAGTGATAAAAATGGCAGTATGCTTTGATAAGGAATTCTTCGAGGCACTGGAAAGCGGCGAAGATTTGTCAACTGAAGACATCATTTCAAAGGCCCTTAAGATAAAAGCTCATGTAGTGGAAAAAGACGAAAAAGAATCAGGACTTCGAAAAGCCCTCAACTTTGGTCATACCATCGGCCATGGAATAGAATCAAACTCAAATCTCTTTCACGGAGAATGCGTAAGCTTGGGAATGATTGCAATGTCAGAAGGAAAAATCAGAGAAAGACTGGCAAAGACTCTTTCGGCAGCGGGACTTCCGGTAAGCATCGATATGTCTTCTGAGGAAATCATACAGACTGTTCTTCATGACAAAAAAGCAAATGCAAAAGGTATAACAGCAGTGCTCGTAAAAGAATCAGGAAAATTTTCCTTCAGCGAAGAAACGAAGGAATCCCTGACAAAAAGATATGAGGAAGCTTTTAGATAAGGAGTTTTAGCTTATGAAAAATACATTCGGAAATGTTATTACAGTCACACTTTTTGGCGAAAGCCACGGACCTGCCATAGGAGCATGTCTTGATGGTCTTTCACCGGGCATAAAGATTGACCATGAATATATAAAACACAGACTTGACTTGAGGCGTCCTTACGGAAGCATCTCCACCAAGCGAAGAGAAGCAGACGAATACGAAATCGTCAGCGGAGTTTTTAATGGTTATACCACAGGAACTCCCCTTACTATAGTAATCAGAAACAAAGACACTAAGAGTGCCGACTACAGTGAAATGAGCTCAGTTGCAAGACCTGCTCATGCAGACCTTACCGCACAGTACAAATACGGTGGCTTTTCAGATTACAGAGGAGGAGGTCATTTCTCGGGAAGAATCACCGCTGCACTTGTTGCCGCAGGGGCAATTGCCCAAAATGCACTGGAGGAAAAAGGTATACTAATAGGCACTCATATCAGATCCTGTTACAATATCGAAGACAGAACCTTTGAAGATATGGAAAAAGATATTGTTACACTGAACGATTCCCTGTTTCCGGTTCTGGATTCTGAATCAGAAAAGAAAATGATTGATGCAATTACAGCAGCATCCGAGGAAGGCGACAGCCTGGGCGGCGTGCTGGAAACTGCAATAACCGGGGTTTCCAGCGGCGTTGGCGAACCTTGGTTTGACTCCTGCGAAAGCTGCCTTGCCCACGGAATTTTCTCCATCCCGGCTGTAAAAGGCATCGAATTCGGCAAGGGCTTTGAACTCACAAAGATGAAAGGTTCCTCCGCCAACGACAAGCTGCGATATATCGACGGCAAAATCGCAGCCACCGCCAACAACAGCGGCGGCATAGACGGCGGTATCACAAACGGCATGCCTATAATCTTCAGAACTGCCGTTAAACCTACGCCGTCTATTTTCAAGGCGCAGGACAGTGTAGATTTTCTGCGCCACGAAAACGCGAAGCTCCAGCTTCGCGGCCGCCACGATCCGGCAATTGTCCACAGAGCCCGTGCAGTTGTAGATGCTGTTTCTGCACTGACAATTGCCGACCTGCTCTGCCTGAGATACGGCACCGACTACCTGAGAAGCTAACCGGGAGGTGCCACAGGGGCCTCGCAGCTAAGTGATTCAGTGACATGATTGCCACGCAACTCAAAAATTCGGTTACAAAGCGCCCCTAGTGCTGAAGTAGCTCAGTTATCTTGTAACTTGGTGACTCAGCAAACCGACAGTTCTGTCACAGAGTAATTCAGTGATTTGGTAATCTTGTAACTTGGCAGCTCAGTGACTTAGCGGCTCCATAACAGTGTAACTCGGTCGCCCTGTAGCAAAGTGGCTCAGTGACTTGGCGGCTCCATAACAGCGTAACTCGGTCGCCCTGTAGCAAAGTGGCTCAGTGACTTGGTAACCCGGCAGCCCGGCAGCCGGGGTAACTCAGTAACTCAGTAACTAAGGAGAAAATATGAAATACGGACTTATTGGTGAAAAGCTGGGACATAGCTTTTCCAAAATCATACATTCACAAATTGCAGATTATGAATACGAATTAAAAGAGCTCACCGAAAGTGAGCTCCACCGATTCCTGGAAATGAAGGATTTTGCGGCGGTCAATGTTACGATACCATACAAAAAAACCGTGATTCCTTATCTGGATTCCATGAGTGAGGCCGCAAAATCCATCGGTGCGGTGAATTGCATTCTGAATCAGAACGGAGTTCTTACAGGACACAACACCGACTTTGATGGGCTTCGCGCACTGGTAACAAGTAACGGCGTAAATCCTGCCGGAAAAAAAGTTCTCATTTTGGGAACAGGGGGTACCTCCGATACTGCAAAAGCAGTATGCGAAAACCTTGGGGCTTCCGAAATTCTGAAAGTCAGCAGAAGCGGACGGGATCAAAGCCTCACATACGAAGAAGCTATGAAAAACCACAAAGACAGTAATATGATAATCAATGCCACACCTTGCGGTATGTATCCAAACAACTATGATTGTCCGTTAGATATATCAGGTTTTGATAATCTAATTGGTGTATTTGACTGCATTTACAATCCTCTCAGAAGCATGCTGGTTACAGCAGCCCTCAAAAGAGGAATCCATGCAGCCGGAGGCCTGTATATGCTGACAGCACAGGCTGTATATGCATACGAATTTTTCCTGAGCACGAAATGCCCCGAAGGATTAATTGATAAAATATATGCCAAAACCTTGGCAGAAAGAACAAACATAATTCTTACAGGAATGCCTGCTTCAGGAAAATCCACAATCGGAAAACTCATAGCCGAAAAAACAAGCAGAAAATTCGTGGACACAGATTCACTTATTGAAGAAAAAGCCAAAATGCCTATCAGCGATATATTCGCAAAATACGGTGAAAAGCATTTTCGCAATCTAGAAACAGAAATTATAGAAGAAATTTCAAAGGAAAACAGCCTGGTCATAGCAACAGGCGGCGGAGCTGTTTTGAGAGAAAAAAACATAAATGCACTAAAGTCAAACGGCCGAATATATTTTCTTGACAGGCCGGTCAGCGAGCTTTGTCCTACGGATGACAGACCTTTGGCCTCATCAAAAGAAAAGATAATGAAGCTGCACAAAGAAAGACTTCCTGTCTATCAGAGCACCTGCGACGTTGTGATACAGTCAAAAACCCCTGAAGATGGAGCAGAAGAAATTATAAGCGAAATTTTTGCATACATCTGAAGAGATGATATATGAGAGAAGGGATAAAATGAAACTAATGATAATAAACGGGCCAAATCTCAATATGCTTGGCATAAGAGAACCCGACAAATACGGAACAGAGAGTTATTCGACTCTAACAGAAAAGATAACAGGCTTCTGCAAAGCCCAAAATGTTTACTCAGAATGTCTTCAGTCAAATCACGAAGGAGACCTGGTTGACTGGATTCAGAGAGCCTACTTTGACGGCTTTGATGGAATTGTAATAAATCCGGGGGCATATACCCACACCAGTATCGCACTTCTGGATGCCCTCAAAAGTGTGAACATTCCGGCTGTGGAGGTTCATATTTCAAACGTTTCGGCAAGAGAAGACTTCAGACAGGTAAGCTATATCAGACCTTACTGCGACATGACCATTGCCGGACACGGAACTTCAGGCTACATAGAAGCCTTGGAATATCTTATAGAAAAATACGGAGATAAGAAATAATGAAGATAAAAATAACTAAAGGAAAACCTGAAGGAACTGTGGCAGCTCCGCCTTCCAAGAGCATGGCACACAGACTGCTCATATGCGCAGGGCTTTCTGAAGGAACAAGCACAATCAAAGGTATCGCGCCTTCCGAGGATATAACTGCAACTCTTTCCTGCCTCAAGGCCATCGGTGCCAAATGGGAAATGAAGGCTGACACATGCACCATAACAGGAGTCAAAACCTGCGACATATTACCTTCGGAAACCCTCAACTGCAACGAAAGCGGCAGCACACTGAGATTTCTGATTCCTGTTCTTCTGGCTTCAGGAAAAAACACTATGATGACAGGAAAAGAAAGACTGATGCAAAGGCCTCTGAATGTTTACGAGACACTTTGCGCAGAAAACAATCTGACTTTCGAAAGAGATAACAGCTCACTGCTTCTGAAAGGACCGCTAAAATCCGGGAATTTCAAACTTCCGGGAAATGTTTCCAGTCAGTTCATAAGTGGACTTCTCTTTGCGCTCCCTACTCTTTCCGGTGACAGCACAATCAAAATCCTGCCACCCATTGAAAGCAGACCTTATATCGATATGACAATCAGCGCACTGAAACAGTTTGGAGTAGATGTTGACTGGAAAGACGAAAATACCATCACAGTTAAGGGTGACCAGCTCTATAAAGCACAAGATGCAGTCGTAGAAGGCGACTATTCCAACGCGGCATTCTTTGATGCCATGAACAATCTCGGCGGAAATATAGAAATAGAAAATCTGAAACCGGAAAGCCTTCAGGGGGACAAAGTCTTCGGCAAGCTGTTCCGTCAGCTAAGCATAGGAACACCTACCATAAACATATCGGCATGTCCTGATTTGGGACCTGTACTCTTTGCTGTTTCCGCCTGCAAAAACGGAGGAGTGTTTACAGGAACTGCCAGACTCAAGATAAAAGAAAGTGACAGAGGGGCCTGCATGGCTGAGGAATTGAAAAAATTCGGTGTTTCCGTAAGCGTTTCTGATGACGAAATCATCATATATCCGGCGGAATTTCATGCTCCGAAAGAGGCGCTTTGCGGGCACAACGATCACAGAATTGTAATGTCTATGGCAGTTATGTCAACTGTAACAGGCGGAATTATAGACGGAGCGGAAGCTGTTGCCAAGAGCTACCCTGCCTTCTTTGATGATTTGAAAGCTTTGGGAATTGAGGTGGAAGAAATTGAAAATTGACAAAAACACTAACATACTTATAGTCGGACTTGGTATTATCGGAGGAAGCTTTGCCAAGGGCTTTTCCAAAAACGGCTACAGCGTAATGGGAATCGACAAAGACCCCGAAACCATAAAATACGCACTGGAAAACAATATAATTGCAAAAGGTTCCTGGGATATTTCAGAAGAACTCATTTCTTCTGCAGACCTGGTAATCTTTGCCCTGTATCCTCATATATTCAAGGACTGGATAAAAGAAAATCAGAAACTTTTCAAGCCGGGCACTATTATCACAGACGTTACAGGTGTCAAGGAATGCATAGTTGAGGATATTCAGTACATTCTCAGAGAAGACTGCGAGTTCATTGCCGCACATCCTATGGCAGGATGCGAAAAGCTTGGAATAACAAACAGTAACGAAACAATATTTTACGATGCCAACTACATCATCGTTCCAACAGAAAAAAACACAGCAGAAGCCATTGATACAGCCTCGCAGATTGGGCACATATTGGGCTTTAACCACATTTCTTCCCTGTCGCCTCACGACCACGACGAAATGATTGGATTTGTATCCCAGCTTACACACTGCATTGCAATGACTTTGATGACCTGCAACGGCTCAGACCACCTGCAGGATTACACCGGAGACTCCTTCAGAGACCTTACAAGAATTGCCCGAATAGACGAAACCCTCTGGAGCGAACTCTTCCTTCTGAACAAAAATGCGTTGCTCCACCAAATGAAACTCTTTACAATGGAATTTTCCAAGCTTGAGAGAATGCTCATGGAAGCAGACAAAGATGGAATCAAAGATATGATGAGAAGATCTACAGCAAGAAGAAAGCTATTTGACAAAGAATAACCAACCCTAATTCAATACAAAAAGGAGTTTGAATATGAATATAAATATGGATTTCAAAAGAAAATTACCTATCCCTCAGGAAATCAAGAAAATGTTCCCTCTCGACGAAAAATACTTTGCTATGAGAGAAGACTTCGTAAATCAGATAAAAGACGTCCTGGCAGGAAGATCCGACAAGTTCCTCGTAATAATCGGGCCATGTTCAGCCGACGACGAAGATGCTGTTTTGGATTACCTCACAAGACTCAAACCTGTCGCAGAAGAGATCAAAGACAAGATTATCGTAATTCCGAGAGTATACACAAACAAGCCTCGTACAACAGGAAAAGGCTATAAAGGAATGCTTCACCAGCCTGACTCACATCAGCACGAAGATATGCTCAAAGGTATAATAAAGGTAAGAGAAACCTTCATCAGAGCTATCAAAGAAACAGAATTCTTCTGCGCAGATGAGATGCTTTATCCCGAAAACTACAAATACCTCAGTGATGTTTTGTCATACACTGCTGTAGGTGCAAGATCAACAGAAAACCAGTTGCACAGACTTACAGCAAGCGGTATTGACATTCCTGTGGGCATGAAAAATCCTACAAGTGGCGACTACTCTGTAATGATGAACTCAATCATTGCAGCTCAGAGTTCTCATATGTTCATCTACAGAAACTGGGAAGTAGAGAGCAAAGGAAACCCTTATGCACACGGAATCCTAAGAGGCCACGTAAACAAGAGAGGTCAGTCAATTCCTAACTACCACTACGAAGAGCTTCGCACAGTATACGATATGTACTCAGAACTGGATTTGGAAAACCCTGCAATCATTGTAGATACAAACCATGCTAACTCAGGCAAAAAATACCTAGAGCAGATAAGAATTGCAAAGGAAGTACTCCAATCAAGAAAATTCAGCAAAGACATCGAAAATATGGTAAAAGGATTCATGATCGAAAGCTACATCGAAGACGGCGCACAACCTGTTGACGGCGGCGTTTACGGAAAATCCATCACAGACCCTTGCCTAGGCTGGGACAAAACCAAAAGACTCCTACTGGATCTTGCAGACATGCTGTAAACTACTCGGCAATTCAATTACCGAGGATTCCCGCACTGCTATCCTAAAAAAGCTCAAATATAAAGACGCAATTTCCTAATTTTACTTTCGGGATTTTGCGTCCTTTTTGTTTTGTATATTTTACCTGCTATTGTCTACACTCGTATGTCCTACTACCAGTCCAACCAAAGCAGATAAAACTGGTATACCGTGAAGCACCTCGGTGCACATGAGTTTCACAAGCCCTATCACTGTGTTAATAGCCTCCACAGCACTAGGCAATTCCACAGCTCTTATGCCTTCCACAGAATATACTATAACTAAACAGATGCAAGCAAAGATAAAATACAAAGCCTTATCTTTTATGCTTTCATTTTTCATCAAATAACCACCTGCGCAGCAAGCTACAGGCATAATTACCAAATGAACAATTAGAAATGGCCAAAGATATTCCATATTAACACTAGCCAAACAAACTATAATATAAAATCCACATACTAATAAGCTTATTGTACCTGTTAGGCAAAAGGCTTTTCTCTTTCCTGACATAGAACAAGATCCTCCCAAACTCTTATAATTGCACCATAAAGGTTTTATTTGATTTTTTCAGAAAATTCATTTTCTAGCATGAATCGTATCACACTTAGCACGTTAAAGTAATAGAATTTTTGTATGTTTCAACGCCTACCACCGAATCTGTTTGACCCTTATCTACCATACTTTTTTAAAGATTTCTTAACACTAACTCCAAATCGTTGACTTGTCTGAATATTAACCATATAATCAAGATAACAAACCGGTACTCAGCTGTGAAAGGAGGCTTTTATGATTACAGAACAGGACAAACAAAACATGCCCCTTATAAAAATCGACCATCTCACCTATGAGCCGGTGAAAGGCCTCAAAGTAATCGATGATATTACAATAAACTTTCATCTGGGGGAAAACACCGTAGTAACAGGCTCACCGGGTAGCGGCAAAAGCTCTCTGTTGGCTCTTATTTGCGGTATTTATTCCACTTTTTTGGGAAGCATATACTTTAACAAAGAAAAGATTTCCTATAAATCTAGGGAAGATATAGCTTATACATCTTCTGCCCTGAGTCTCAAGGGCAGAAGAACCCCAAAGGAATATAAGAAGTTGCTAGGCACTTTCTTTGGTAATTTTTCCGAAAGCACTTTTGATATGTTAACCGAGAAATTCCATATTGACGAAGACGAGCCGGTTTCTTCCATGGATTCGCAAAAGCTAGACCTTCTCAGAATGACTATTGCTTTTTCTAGAAAATGCTTGCTTTATGCACTGGATGAGCCTCTGCAGTCCTTTCCGCTGGAAGAGCGAATTGAACTTCTCAAATACTTCTTTGATATGGCTGAGGATTCGACAATCATTGCCGTTACTGAACTGAATGAACTTACGGAACCTTTGTTTTCCAGACTTCTCTGCCTGAAAAATGGTAGAATTCAGACCTATGACAGTATCGAATTTCTGAAGCTTAAGAATTCCGGTTTCAAACAGGGATTTAGTGAAGACTCTGAAAGGGGTGGAGAAAATGAATGATAAGCTGGTAAGACTTCATCTTTCGGAAGTGAAATCAAATATAAAAGTATGTGTAGTAACTATAATTCTTGGGATGATATCTCTTACCCTGATGGATTTCTCCTTGTTCTTTCTCGGGGCAGGGATGATTCTGCTAGTTATAGCAGCTGCAGCCAATGCAATTGCTATGATTAAAATCATTGCACGTTACCTTTTCGATGAAGACAGCGCGTTTTTTGATAGTATGCCCTTCAGTCCGAAAGAAATGCTTATAAGTAAAATTTACGCATGTGTTATTCTCACCTCCGGAGTGAGCATTCTCTTGTATATCTGGATTGATATAATGCTTCTTCTGATAAACTTTCCGAAATTCAGCCTGGTTGCATATGCCCTTCTGGGTTTTGTAGCTCAAGTTACCGGGCAGGTTTCCGCAGTAACTATTGCTACAACATCTTTCTTTGTTCAGCTTGTAAGTACGGTTGCTATAATAAGCCTTATGTTAGCTTTTCAGATTGCCATTCTCAAGCGCAAAGCCAGACGTTCACCGAACAAATGCTATAACGTTAATTCAAGGCCGGAGTTTATCGGAGCGTACATACTTGCTTCAATATTGATAAATCTGGTGGCAGGTCTGATTTCGAAATCACAGCTTACTCTGTTGGGCTTTCAGGTACAGATTCTCGAAATTATATTGTTTACCGCAGTCATATCCATTTTGACACTGACATATTCCCTTAAGAATATAGATGATATTTACAGCATATCTCCCCACTTTTTCAGGAAAGGAGAGATAAAATGAAACGTTTATTTGCAGCTTTGATGAGCATCGGCGTTATATTGTCCCTTGTTACAGGATATCTCGTATTTCTTAAGACCGAAGGTAAGCTCTACTCACCTTATACCGAAATAGAAAATGCCGATTGGCTGATTCCGCTGAACTCAGGATATAGCAATATAGAAAAAATTTCTGAAGATGATGAAAACAGCTGGTATATTGCAACATCATCAGATTTTACTTCCACAGATGTAACCTACGAGATATTGGACGAAAATTTTCAAAAGCAAGGAACCTATACCTCCCTTGAACTAATGACGGACGGTTTAGGATATATATCTACTTATGTGTCCGACCGCACTGAGACAGAAGGTCTCATGGATTCAAAAGGAAATGAAATTCTTGCTCCTATTTATGCATATGTATCGGCGCCAAAGGATGGATATATTGCCGCAGTGTACCTGCGAAGTGCACCAAAAGCTTCGGTTGTTTTCTTTTCGGAAAACGGGAAAAGACTCTTTTCGGAAGAAAAAATCAACGTAACTTCTTCCACCTCGATTATAAATGCAGGAAACGGAGTTTTTGCAATACTTGCAGGAGATGAAAATGCGCAAACAACTATATACGATGCAAAAACGAAAAGCGTTACAAAAACTCTAGACAATATATTAATGATTTCTGATTTGGGAAACGGCAATTTTGCAGCAGAGCCACGCCAATCCCATTCTGCTGTTACAATTTATGATAGCAGCTTCAACTATGTAACAACCCTGCCGGAAAATCTGATGGCACCACAAGCGTTCTCGGAAGGAAAAGCTATAGCCCCAAAATCGTACTATAGCGATGATGAAGCAGGATATGTCTGTCTGGATGAAAACTTCAACCCGTTGTTCGATATTTATGCAACTCATGATGCGATTTCTTTTTCAGAAGGAAAAGCAATTTGCTACAATGATGATTCTGTTTTTTGTATAGATTCCTCAGGAGAAACTATCTACCGCAGAGAACTTCGTAAATCATTTGGCACAATTTCACCGTTTTTCGTGTGCGATTCTTTCTATAAGAACGGAAAAACTGTTCTCTGTGACGGCAAACTCTTTGGAATAGCAGATGAAAACGGCAACTGGGTAATAAAACCACACTTCACAATTTTGAAATATGCATCAGAAAATACATACATTGCAGCAACGGACAGCCTGACAACCGGCGTCCTTAGAATCAAAAATTAAAAAAATCAACTTCAGCGTACCTTCCTTTCCTGCGCTGAAAATGAAAAAGGAGCATCTCGCTAGCGTTTTTTAGGCGTTAGCAGACGCTCCTTTAAATTTTCTATTCTCCCAGGAATTCTTTTCTTATGCATCTTCCTGTCTTGGTTGCGGCTATGCCGCCCAGTCCTGTTTCTCTCAAGTCTTTATCCAGAGATCTTCCTACTTCTCCCATTGCACATACCACCTCATCAAAGGGCACTATGGATTTGACTCCTGCCATTGCAAGGTCTGCTGCCATCATTGTATTCATCACCCCGGAGGCATTTCTGAAGGCACATGGAAACTGTACAAGCCCTGCAACAGGGTCGCAGACAAGTCCCAAAACATTAATAAGAGTTATGCTTGCCGCATGAAGGCACATCTCCACGCTTCCGCCTCTCATCTCCACAAGTGCCGCCGCTGCCATTGCTGCCGCCGCACCGCATTCTGCCTGACATCCACCTTCCGCACCTGCAAAAGTTGCATATTTTGCTATCATCTGACCAATTCCGATAGCTGTCAGAAATCCGTTCTGAAGTTCTTCTGCCGTAAGGTCATAATACTCCTTTGCCGAAACACACACCGCAGGCATTATTCCCGCAGAACCGGCTGTTGGAGAAGCTACGATTTTTCCCATCTGGCTGTTAACCTCGCTGGTGGAAAAAGCCATAGCCATGGATTTCATCAAAAAATCCCCTACAATAGGTTGCTTTTTCTTATCTTCAAATTCTGCATTTGCATAATCAAAGCATTTCTTTGCAAACCCGTCAGCCATGGCAAATCTGCTGACACCTTCTTTTTCTAGGTATTCTTTTGCAGAAGTTTCCATTACTTCAAATATTTCATCTATGTTTTTTCGAATCTCTTCTTCCGAAAGATGGGATATTTTGTTCTCTTCTTCTATAACTATATCATATATCCTTATGCCCTTTTCTTCGCATACTGATATTATCTCTTTTGCTGTATTTAGCATTCTTCCTAAACTCCTATATACTTTGCTGTTATGAATCTGTCCGCCTCAAGAATAGCATTTCTGACAAAATCCGAAACATCTTTGTTTACTTCTATTGTAAGGGTAACGATATTTGTCAAAGGATTCTTGTTCGTATTGATTGACTCTATGCTGTATCTGTTTCCCGAAAGAATCGAAGACACGTAAGCAATAACACCTTCCTGTTCTTCGTACTGTAATAGTATCGTAGGAAAAAGTCCTCTGAACTCAAGGTCTATTCCGTTTACATTGCATATTACAATGGAGCCTCCGCCTATGGATGAGCCAATAACGTATTCGTCAGACTTATCTTCGAAATGAAAGATTATCTTCACTGAGTTAGGGTGATATTTTTCACCCAAATCCGTCGTAGTTATTCTGTAGCTCAGGTGTTTTTCTTCTGCAAGCTCCGGAGAATTTCTCAGTCTGTCATCGTCAGGTTGAAATCCCATAATTCCACCCAGCAAAGCTTTGTCGGTTCCATGACCCTTGTATGTGTGAGCAAAGGATCCATGAAGACAAAATTCTACAGATGTATAATCATCGCCGCATATTTTCCTTGCGGCATTTGCAATTCTGCAGGCACCCGCCGTATGTGAGCTGGAAGGTCCTACCATAATAGGTCCCAAAACTTCAAAAGCGCTGTATTCTGCCATGTGTTCTCCTCCTATATTTCCATATTTTCTATAGTATTAACTATGGCAGTTACAACCTCTTCCACAGTCATTCCGTCTGTTTCTATCACAACATCGCTTCTCTCTTCGTACAGAGGAATTCTCTCATTATACAGGTCTTCCAGAGTCTGCCCCTTTTCCAAAGTAACTCCTCTTGTTTTTATATTGTTAAGTCTCGTAAGCACTGTATCGAGAGAAACTTTTATATATATTACGATTCCGTTTTCTTTGAACTTTTCTATTGCCTTTTCAAAATATATTGCGCTTCCGCCTGTAGCGATAACCATATTCTTCTCTTCGTATGAGAGAAGCACACCTTCTTCTATCTTGTGAAAGTATTCGTTTCCTGACTCGTTAATTATCTCCTGAAGAGTCTTCTGCTCTTGCTGCTGTATAAGTATGTCAGTATCAACAAATCCCTTGTTCATAGTCTTTGCAAGAATTACACCCACTGTGCTCTTTCCACAGGAAGGCATCCCCACAAGTATTATATTCTTTTGGCTCATTGCAGAATCCATTTTATTCTCCTGTATATACTCGTTCTTCTATCCACTCTGTATCGACTTTTGCATATTTCCCCGGTGGGATTTCCAGCTCGTCTCTGTAGCCTTCCAGCTCCTCATACATTTCCTCATTCAGAAGCACTGTAAGCTGTTCCCCTTCTAGGCTCCCTGCTGCGTTCCATACAATAAAGCATTCGTCTTCGTCCGCATAATATATGAGATCGCTGCTCTTAATCTCAGGCCAGTCCTCACTGAGTTGCTGGGCAAGAACAACCTTGTAAAGCTCGATGATTCTGTCATCCCTGTTTCTGTCAAAGATCATTATCTTCTCAATCAATTCGCCACTTGTTTCAACAAGTCTAAAAATCGCTTCTTTGTCGATTGCCTCTTCCGGAATCTCCAGACTGTTAAGGTCCTCAAGAACGCTGCCGTCAAAGTCCGGTGACAGATATATATTCAATTTCTTGTCAGGGTCAATATAGACCATCTGATATTCAATCAAAGTTTCGTCGCCACATTTCGGACATTTTACAAGGAAGAATCTTCCGTCCAAAATCTTTTCCTTGAATTCCGGCATCTCTGATATGTCAACGAACTCATTTAGGTTCAATACAATTGTTTCATCGCAATTTTTGCAGTTTATTTTTACATTATTCATTTTCGACCTCTTTTCCGACATCTTCAATACTTATCTGACCTTCATAAACATCCTCGCTGTCTGTGACAATGCTTGCAAGATCGTTAATTTCCGGCATCTGTGACAGTGACTCGAAGCCAAACTGCTTCAGGAACATATCTGTGGTTCCATACAAAATAGGCCTACCTACACCTTCGGATCGTCCCTTCTCGCAAATAAGGTCCTTGTTCTTAAGACCTTCTATGACTCTGTCGCACTTGATACCTCTTATGGCATCTATTTCGGATTTTGCCACAGGCTGTTTGTATGCTATTATGGCAAGAACCTCCAGTGCTGACTGAGACAGTTTTTTCACCTTGACAGGTGTGCACAGTTTTTCTATAAAAGGGGCGTTCTCAGGTCTTGTTACAAACTGATAACCTTTGCCTACCCTTCTTATTATTATTCCACGAGCCTCCTGTTCATACTCGGACTGAAGCTCAAGAAGATAGTTTTCGGCATCTTCTTTTGAGACGTTGCATGTTTCCGCAATCATTCTGATATCCAGGGGTTCTCCCCATACATACATCATGGATTCGATTGCAGACTTAATTGATTTTTTACTATTCAACTTCTTCCTCCTCTCCGAGGGGCTCTGTGCTGTCATTTACAGCAGTATCTATCATTATATCCCCATACAGATATTCCTGATTTGCATCAACTATATTATTTCTCATCATCTGAAGCAGCGACGAAAATGTTACGACAACATCGTAATTGTCATCCGGATTAGGTATGAGTTTTTTCATGTTGAGGCTGTCGAAGCCACTGTTAAAGGCTTTGATAAGTGCTTCTTTCATATAGGAAATTCTCATTTCCATAGTCGCTTTGTCACGTTTTCTTCTGACATAGTGACTTCTGACTTCGTCTTCTCTTTTCTTTTTGCTCAAAAATAGTTCAAATGCTTTTGCGAATTTTACTATGTCAAGGTTAAGAAGTTCGTCGGGATTTTCCACATATTCGGATATATCCTCCTGAGGTTTCTCGTACATAAGCGAGGCCTCTTCCCGGCATTCTTTGAGAAGATTAGCGCATTCCTTAAATTGCTTGTATTCGATAATACGTTCCACCAGCCGGCTCCGCGGATCCTCGACAGTCGTTTCCCCTATTTCTACTGTCCTTGGAAGTATCATCTTGGATTTGATATCCAGAAGGGTTGCGGCCAGCACCATAAACTCGGAAGCCACATTGAAGTCCATTTTCTTCATGTCCCTTATATATTCCAGATACTGCTCGGTAATCTGCGAAATCTGTATATCGTAAATATTCATTTTTGAGTTTTCTATCAGATAGACCAGAAGATCAAAAGGACCTTCAAACAAAGGTAATTTCACCTTATAGCTCATTTTTTGCAATACCCCTTCTTACTGATTTAATCAGTTTTCATCCATGTGCAAAGCAGCTTCGGCAGCCGCTGTTTCTTTTTCGAATTTTGCAAGATTGTAGTTGTAGAAAAGAAGTCCTGTAACTACTACCGCACATCCTATAATCTCTATCTGAGTCGGTGTCTGCCCAAGGAAAATCACGCCCTGCAGAATTGCCATAACGGCCTCTCCGGATTCCCACGTAGAAACATACAGAGAATCCACGTGACCCAGGCACAGGTTAAATACTGCGTGAGCTCCAATCTGACATACGAGAGTAAGTCCAACAATGAGGATGTAATCTCGTGTTGAATATCCAAAGAAGTCTGTTCCTGTGGTTATCATTCCTACTGCGAAGCAGAACCAGCATCCAAAGAACACCAGAAATACATATGTGCTTCCGCTTACTTCTTTTCTCACTTCGTTTCCGATTGTGAAGTAAAGTCCCATAAACATAGCTGCAAGGAATGCCAGAATATCACCCTTAAGGTCATCCGGTGAAATCGCCTTGTAATCAAAGCCTGCAACCATAGCACCTCCGAGAAGTGCAAGCATAATTCCCATTACCGCTCTTATAGAAACCTTTCTTCTGAAGATAAATACAGTAACAACAAGTACAATCAGCGGATGCAGCGCTGCAAGAGTTGATGCACTTGCTATATCGGTAAATTTAACTGCATTGAACCACGTATAGAAGTGAGCAAAGAGGAAAAATCCCGATATGAATGCCCACATATAGCTCTTCTTTGAAATGGTTTTCATTTCTTCTCTGTTATTCATCAGTGCAGGTATTGCGAAAAACGGCATACCTAAAGTAAGTCTCCAAAATCCGATTGCCATGGAAGGTGCCTGGATTGCACTTCCGAAAATCCCGGATGATGAACCTGCTATTACTGCAAATACAACGATTATTTTAACGTATTTTTCTATAAAACTCTTTTTTTCTTTTGACATGTTCTCTCCTGTTATTCGAATAACTTCCGCAAGTTCTCACTGTACGGAGGTCTTACTATTCCTTTTTCTGTTATTACTGCTGTTATATACTTTGCAGCTGTAACATCGAATGACGGATTATATGTTTTGACACCCTCAGGGGCCATGTCTTTCTCGTACCACATCTTGTAGATTTCTTCCCCGTCTCTCAGCTCGATATGTATATCGTCTCCTATCGGAGTATCCAAATCTATCGTTGATGTCGGAACATACATATAGAAAGGAATTCCATATTCCTTTGCAAGTATCGCAACTCCTGACGTTCCAATCTTGTTGGCTCCGTCACCATTTGCTGCCATTCTGTCACAGCCTACCACTACGGCATCTATCCAGCCGTTTTTCATTACTATCGATGCCATGTTATCGCAAATAAGCGTTACATCGATTCCCGACTTGTGCAGCTCCCACGAAGTCAGTCTTGCCCCCTGCAAAAGGGGTCTTGTTTCATCAGCAAAGACTTTGAAGTCGTATCCCCTTTCGGCTCCCAGGTATATCGGCGCAAGGCATGTGCCGTACTTTGCTGTTGCTATTGTGCCTGCGTTGCAGTGAGTGAGAATTCCCATGCCCGGTTTAAGCAGAGAAAGTCCGTATTCCCCCATTGCCTTACACGCAGCTTCGTCTTCTTTTCTGATCTTTTCAGCTTCCTCAAACAAAATTTCTTTGGCTCTGTCTACGTCTTGAGGTTTTGTTTCCTCAAAGACTCTAACCATTCTTTTGAGAGCCCATGCAAGATTCACAGCTGTAGGTCTTGCAGTTACAAGATAATCAGCTGCTCTTTTCAGTTCTTTTTCAAATTCTTCAATAGAACCACTGAAGTCTCTCACAGCAACAAAGAGTCCGTAAGCTGCAGCCACACCTATAGCGGGTGCACCTCGAACTCTGAGAGCTTTGATGGCTTCCCAGACATCCTCTTTTGTTTCAGCTTCTATGTACTCCTCTGTTCCCGGAAGCTTGGTTTGATCCAAAACCAGCATTTTACCGTCGTCGTATCTGACCGGAGCAATATCAAAAATTTTCATTTTTATCACCTTTTATTATCTTTTTTAGAAGTAAATCGTTTTTTTCATCACCTTTTTATACTGACAAAACCACTTGATAGCAAGTGTTCGCCAACTTAATATGATATCATATAACCCTTTATTTAGCAAGGTTTCTGAGCATCTTACCCCTTGTTACCATAAAAATTTTGCTATATAATAGTTGGTGATTTTGTTTAAGTGAAAAAAAGAATGGAGAATTAATTTATGAATGTAGCATCAACAATCCTAAAACTGCTGATGGCAATGGCTCTCGGCTTTTATATGCGAAAGAAAGGTGTCATAGACCACAAGGCGAACCAGGCACTTTCGTTTATTGTAATCAACGCCGCAGCACCACTTCTTGCCATAACATCGGTAGAACACGCCGCCGGCGACAAGAGCTCACTTTTTAAGTTCATGGGCATCGGCATTCTGTTATATCTATTTCTTCCTTTTCTGGGCAAATTTGTTGCCAAAGCTCTCAGAGCACCAAAGGAAGACGAAATTGTTTACGAAATGTCAATTATTTTTTCGAACAATGTATTCATGGGCTTTCCTGTTATATCTGCGATTTTCGGTCAAATTGCAATCTTTTACAGCTATATCTTCCACATAATGTTTAACTTTATGTATTATTCCTATGGAATACACCTGATAACAAAAGATAAACTCAGCGCTGCAGCCCTTGATTCCGACGGTAATCCGCTGCCGGGCACCGGCTCTGCAGAAAAAGAGAAGAGCCTGTCGGAAAAAATCAAGTCACTTAAAGGCTGCATCAACAACGGAACTATAGCTGCTTTGATCTCGCTAACAATGTTTCTGCTGGATCTACATCTTCCTCATGCAGTAAACGATGTTATGAACTTTATCGGAAATTTGGCAACGCCAATCTCTATGATTTCCATCGGGGCTTCCATTGCATCTTATCCGCTGGCAAGCCTGTTCAGTGACAAGAAAATTATTTCCCTGATTCCCATAAGGCTTATTCTTATGCCGGCAATCGGATATTTTCTGATGACATTTACCGGTTTTGATGGTATGCTCAGAGGTATAGTAACAGTAACATTGGGCATGCCTATTGCTTCTGTTGTTTCTATGGGATGCACAGAATACGACTGCCACGAAAAAGAAGCCTCAGCAGCAGTTGCAGCATCAACACTGCTTTCAATATTGACAATTCCTGTAATGATGCTACTGTTCAGCTAAGATAATATAGTAAAAGGTTCCGCGCAAATGTTGCGCCACTCGACCTTTATCAACGAAAGGAGTTTGAAAACCATGAAATTTTTTATTGCAGATGCATTCACTGACACACTGTTTGGCGGAAATCCCGCAGGTGTTGTAATCCTTCCTGAAGGAGCAGATTTCCCTTCTGATGAAATCTGTGTAAAAACCGCTGCAGAGCTGAGATATTCAGAAACTGCATTCATCAAGCAGACAGGACCACTGGAGTTCAACATCAGATACTTCACACCAGCTGCAGAAGTTGACCTTTGCGGCCACGCAACAATCGCATCATTTTGCTGCCTTGCAGAAGCCGGTGTAATTCCAAAAACATGCACATGCATCAACAATACCCTTGCAGGTACTTTGAACATAGATGTAAAAGACGGCTTTGTCATGATGGACATGGCAACACCTCAGCTCATCTCAACAATCGAAGACAAAGATAAACTCAAGGAACTCTACGAAGTTATGGGTGCATCCGAAGATGACATGACAGATATCCTTCCGCAGCTGGTTTCCACAGGTCTTCCGGACATAATGCTTCCGCTGAAGTCCAAGGAAGTTTTGGACAAAATCGCTCCCGATATGAAAAAATTATCAAAGCTGTCAGAAGACTACGAAGTCGTAGGAGTTCACGCATACGCCCTTGCTGACGAAGATGGTGTAACTGCATACTGTAGAAATTTTGCACCACTTTACGACATAGATGAAGAAGCCGCAACAGGCACATCCAACGGTGCTCTAACATATCACTTCTTCCTGAACGATATAATTCCGGGTAAAGCGAAATGCAAAATGATCCAGGGTGAAGCCATGGGAAGACCTTCTGCAATTCTCTCCGACCTGAATGCAGACGGCGACAGTTGCTCAATCAAAGTAGGCGGCAGCGCCAAGATACTGGCAGAAGGAAATATCAATCTGTAAATGTATTTTCTTTAAAAAAGAGACCCGGATTCAAATCCTGGTCTCTTTTTGTCTCTTTTTTTCTTATATTTTCTTCACAAACATTGCTCTTACTGCATTAAGTACAGCCAGAATCATTACACCCACGTCTGCGAATATTGCAATCCACATGTTTACAATTCCTACTGCGCCCAGTGCGAGGCAGAGTAGCTTGATTCCGATTGCAAACCAGATGTTTTCGTACACAATTCTTATACACTTTCTTGCAATTTTGATTGCTTTCGATATTTTTTTCGGATCGTCATCCATGAGAACTATGTCTGCTGCCTCTATTGCCGCGTCACTTCCCATTACGCCCATGGCGATTCCGATGTCCGCTCTTGAGAGAACCGGAGCGTCATTTATGCCATCACCAACAAAGGCAAGAGCCCCATTCTTCTGCTCACTGAGGAGTTGTTCAACTCTTTCAACTTTGTCAGCAGGAAGAAGTCGTGCATGAAACTCATCAACTCCAAGCTCAGCAGCCACATGTTCAGCAACACTTGTCGCATCACCTGTAAGCATTACAGTTTTTGCTATGCCGGCCTTTTTCAGCTCTGCAATTGCCTCTTTTGAGGTTGGTTTGATTTTGTCAGAAATCACAACATGACCTTCGTACTGTCCATCAATTGCAACATGAATTATTGTTCCTACACTGTGACAATTCTTATGCTCAACGCCGATATAATCCATCAGCTTTTCGTTTCCGGCAGCAACTTCTTTGCCGTCAACAGTTGCAATAACTCCTTTTCCGCTCAACTCGCGAATGTTTTCGACTCTGTTTCTGTCAAGCCTTTTTCCTGCAGCCTTCTGAAGGCTTCTACTGATTGGATGAGTTGATGAAATTTCGGCAAGAGCCGCATATTCCAGCAAGTCTTTGTCCGGCATTACATTGTGATGTATTGCATTCACTTCGAACACCCCCTGAGTCAGTGTTCCGGTTTTGTCAAATACAACACAGCCTGTTTTGGCTAAACTTTCCATGTAGTTTGAACCTTTTATCAGAACGCCCTCTTTGCTTGCCCCTCCGATTCCGGCAAAGAAACTCAGCGGAATACTTATAACAAGTGCACAAGGACAGCTGATTACAAGAAATGTCAACGCTCTGTAAATCCATGCGCTCCATTCCGGTGCCAGATTCATAGCAAAAATTCTTACAACAGGCGGCAGCACGGCAAGAACCAGTGCACTTATGCAGACTGCCGGTGTATATATTCTCGCAAATTTGCTGATAAAATCTTCTTTTTTTGATTTTCTTGAACTTGCATTTTCTACAAGATCCAAAATCTTTGATACTGTAGATTCCCCAAATTCTCTTGTTGTTCTGACAGTAATCACACCGCTCAGATTGATGCATCCGCTTATGATTTCGTCGCCTTCGCCAACATCCCTCGGAACGCTTTCACCCGTAAGGGCGCCTGTATCCAAAGTCGAGCTTCCGGAAACGATAATTCCATCAATAGGAACCTTCTCACCCGGCTGAACAGTAATCACAGTTCCAACCTCAACCTCTTCGGGATCAACCTGAACCAGTTTTCCATTCTCAATTATATTGGCATAATCAGGTCTTATATCCATAAGCTCGGAAATGCTTTTTCTTGATTTTCCCACAGCATAGCTCTGAAACCACTCACCTATCTGGTAAAAGAGCATTACAGCAACCGCCTCTGTAAAGTCGCCGCTTTTGTCCACCAGTGCTATGATAATAGCCCCGATTGTCGCAACAGCCATGAGAAAATTCTCATCAAAGATTCTACCGTTGAGAATTCCTTTGAATGCCTTTTTCAATATGTCATATCCGATAATCAGATACGGAATCATGTACAACGCGAATCTTGCGATTCCCGTAACGGGAGAAGCAGTTATTGCAACCAGCAAAACAGCAGATGCAATAATTCTCTTCAGCATCTTTTTCTGTTTCTTAGTCATTTTTTCTTGCCTTTCTGCTACAGCTCAATTTCGCAATCGGATTCAACCTTCTTGCAAGCCTTTAATACATTTTTCATTACTGCGTCCTTGTCTGCACCATCTTCAAATTCTACAACCATCTTCTGAGTCATAAAGTTAACAACAGCGTTTTTTACGCCTTCTGTTTTGCATGTTTCTCTTTCCATAAGGTTAGCACAGTTTGCGCAGTCTACTTCGATTTTGTATGTCTTTTTCATTTTTCTTACCTCCGTAATTTGTTAATCTTCTTTTCCCTTTACGCTTATAATATTAAGCGTTTACTTAATAATTTAGCTATAATATAATCAAATAATTTTATTCAGTCAACAATATCTGACCAGTTTCTGCCATATGGGGAAAATCTATTTCCATTTGGATAAAATTCACTTTTTCAGTAAAAAACATTTTCCCCTTCACCTTTGTATGATATTATGTAAAAAAGAGGAGGTAAAACCAATGGATTCAAACAAATATCCCCACCATCATCACCACCAAAGCAGCTTCATCGAACATGTTCCGGCTGCTGACGACTTTTCTTCTGTATCAGAGCTTTTCAAAATGCTGGGAGACGAAACAAGGCTTCGCATATTCTGGATACTCTGCCACAGCGAAGAATGCGTAGTCAACCTGGCGGCGATTTTGAACATGAGTAGCCCTGCTGTTGCTCACCACCTCAAAAAATTAAAAGAAGAGAGGCTTATAACCTCTCGAAAAGACGGTCGCGAAGTCCATTACAAGGCAGCCATAACCGGCGAAGCCCAGGCACTTCACGAAATCATAGAATACATAATGGAGCTCACCTGCCCGAAGGAAGAGACTGGAAACTGCGCTGAAAAAATTTCCCCTTATGACAAAAACGAAAGAACAATAAGAGAAATCCACGATTTTCTCATTTCAGACCTCAGCGTCAGATATACAATCACAGAGCTGTCAAAGGAATTCCTCATAAACACATCCACCCTCAAGGAGATGTTCAAAAAAATATACGGAAAACCCGTGGCAACATACATGAAAGAATACCGCATGGAAAAAGCAAAACAGCTTCTGCGAGAAACCGACATGTCAATTGCAGCTATAGCAAAAGAAACAGGATACGAAAATCAAGGAAAATTCACAGAAGCATTCAGTAAATACGAAAAAATACTGCCGAAGAATTACAAACGAAAGCATGCAGGGAACCTGTGATTATGATATTCTTTTATCTATGGAAAAAAGCCTATAAACAAAACGGGAATTCTCAGCTCTTGCAGCGAAATGAGAATTCCCTTCTTTTTTTTTATAATCCTTTTATCACGTTGTTCAGCCATTTTTTTGAGCGGAAGCGTTTCGTCAGCATAACCGATTTCACAACATCTTCTAGCTTTATCAGCAGAACGGCCATAAAAATCGGAGCACCCCAAATCAAGGAAGCTGTGAATGCAAGGGGAACTGCAATAAGCCATACGCAGCTGCATTCCGCTATCATTGCAAACCTTGTATCTCCGCCGCCTCTCAGGATTCCCGTTACATTGATTCCGTTGTACAATGTAAGACCCATTGCGGCACCATATATCGTCAGTATCTTGATGGTGTACATCTTTCCCTCAGGAGTCAGATTAAACAGACCGGTCAGAGTCGGTGCACTGAGAATCAGCAAAAGCCCTATTGCAGCGCCGAGAATCGTACCTATTCTCAGAAGTCTCTTTGCAAGAGCATAGGTATACTCCTTGTCACCCTCTCCCAGCTTCTGTCCCACAAGTATGAGAGTTGCGTCCCCCACACTGAAAGCTGCGAAAGAAAATATACTATTAATGGCTGCCGCTGCCTGATATGCCGCATATGCCGTAGTTCCTATTCTTGAAAAAGCAGCAACATACATCGTCTGACCCAAACTCCACAGGAGTTCGTTTCCTGTAGTGGGTGCTGCATTTTTCAGAACTCGCATGATAATATCTTTGTTCCACTGAAAATATTCGCAAACCTTGCCACAGAAGCAGTTACTCCTTCTGAATGCAAATCCCATGCTGATGATAACCTCAAGAAATCTTGCAATGGATGTAGCAAGAGCCGCGCCTGCAACGCCGAAAGCCGGTGCACCGAACTTTCCGAAGATAAATACATAATTCAGGAATGTATTTGTGGTAAAGACCACCGTACTTATGAGCATCGGCACCTTAGTCTGCTGAGTTGCTTTGAAGGCCATCTCCATAGGCACAGAAAAAGCCAGGAAAAAGAAAGTCACGCTTCCCACCTTGACATACTGCACAGCCATAGCCTTTACTACAGGATCATCCACATAAAAAGATAAAAATCCGTTTGTAAAAAAGAAGGCCACCGTAAAGAAAAAAAGGCCGGCCAGCAAAGCTACACTTGTGGCAAATCCGGTTACCTTTCTTATGCTTTTCATGTCATCGGCACCGTAAAACTGTGCCATAAAAGTTGCAGTTCCGCCTATAAACCCGAACAGAATCAGATAATGGATAAAAAATATCTGAGTCGCCACTCCAACAGCCGCCAGCTCCGTCTCACCCAGAAATCCCACCATCAGGTTATCAATCATTCCCAGGGTAGCAGAAACAACGCCCTGCACAGAAATCGGCAGGGCTATCTTTGCCAGTTTAGTATATAATTGTCTGCTATCTATTGTAACAGTCTGTGTCATATATAACTCTATTTCTCCTTTTCTTCAGCTTCGTGATGAAGCATTCTCTGTCTTTCACGCGCCTCTTCCTTTTTCGCTGTGGTGCTGTTTGGTCCCGTCAAAAATACATACAAATATACCGCTGCAATGGCCGCAAGAACGAATGCGTCCTTGTACAGCTCGCGGCTTATCAGAACCGCCGACATTCCCATGATTCCGCTTATGCCATAAAGCATGAGAACCGAACGCTTCTGTCCATATCCCGAGTTCATCAGTCTGTGATGAAGATGTCCCTTGTCTGCACCCATTATAGGTTGTCCGCTTATGAGTCTTCTGACAATAGCAAACAAAGTATCAAAAATCGGAATTGCAAGAGCAACTATGGGAACGAAAACCGCAATTACAGTGGAACGCTTGAGAGGTCCGATTACCGACATAATCGCAATCATATATCCAAGGAACAACGCTCCTCCATCTCCCAAAAACGTCTTTGCCGGTGAAAAGTTGAATGGCAAAAATCCCACACAAGCTCCGGCAATAGCCACAAGCGCGACGCAGACAATAGTCATTCCAAAAGTATCACCGTGTATATATGCGACATAGGCCATACAGAGAGCTACAATTGCCGTAGTTCCTGCAGCAAGGCCGTCAAGTCCATCTATCAGGTTAATCGTATTTGTGATTCCTACAATCCACAGCACCGTAATAATCAGGCACAGAGTCTCATCAAACTTCCAGACTCCCGAGCCCGCATAATTCTCAATAAAATTAATACGAAGGCCCATATAATACATCAAAAGGGCAACCGCAAGCTGGCAAACAAATTTGAATCCCGCATGCAGGTCAAATTTGTCATCAATAATTCCAAGAAGGTATATAAAAACCCCTCCTATCATGGCAGTCCTGATTCTCTCATCGTCACCCTCGAACATTTGGAGAGTTGCCATAACCGAAACGAATATAGCAAATCCTCCGAATCTGGGGATGCTTCTGGTGTGCATTCTTCTCGCGTCCTTCGGCACATCCATTATATTGAGTTTTTTTGCCAGGAATATACTTACCGGTGACATTGCAAGAGCTATAGCAAAAGCTGTGCAAAACACAGGCAGTATATTTGTCAAACTTATATCCATATTTTATTCCTCGTCACTCGGTTCCTCGTACATATCAATGCCAAGCTTTGCCTCTGCAAGTATCTCGCGAGCCAGCTCATCGGGATATCCTTCCTTCACTACAATTCTCTTGATTCCGGCATTGATTATCATCTTAGCACATATAATGCAAGGCTGATGAGTTATATAAATCGTTCCGCCTTCAACACTCTGTCCGAGACTTGCTGCCTGAATTATTGCATTCTGTTCAGCATGAAGCGCTCTGCAAAGCTCATGCCTTTCGCCGGAAGGAACACCTAGCTGCTGTCTGAGGCAGCCACCTCTTTCCTCACAATGATGAATTCCCTGCGGTGCACCATTATATCCTGTAGCAATAACATGCTTATTTTTCACTATTACAGCGCCCACATTTCTTCTCAGGCAAGTTGATCTTTCTGCTGTGAGCTCCGCCATTCTCATAAAATATTCGTCCCAGCCGGGCCTTCTCTTTTTTTCGGTCAAACTCATTTTCTCATTTCCTCCTCAGAAAAGTAGATTTTCGACATGTACAAACCCTCTGCAGGTGCCGTATGCCCCGCCGTTTTCCTGTCTTTGCTTCTGATTGTGTCCTTCAGGGATTCAGGCTTTCTCCTGCCAAGCCCAACTTCTACAAGTGTTCCCACAATGATTCTTACCATATTATACAAAAATCCGTCCCCCGTCACATCAATTGTGATGGTTTCGCCTTCTTCCTTTATGTCGATAGAATAAATAGTTCTCACTGTCGTAAGTTTGGGTGTTGCTCCCGATGACTGAAAACACACAAAATCCTGCGTTCCTTCTATAAATTCTGCCGCCCTTTTCATATCCTCTATGCAAAGCTTTTTGCCAACAAAATAGCAGTAGTTTCTGCGAAAAATATCAACAGCACCCGTACTTATAACATATCTGTAGGTTTTGCCCACGCAGCTGAATCTGGCGTGAAACCCTTCCGGTACTTCCTTCGCCTCAATGATTCTCACATCGCTGACCCTGCTTCCGGCACCGGTTCTTCCCCCTGCCAGAATATTGTTCACAGCAAGAGGAATCCTTTCAACCGGGATTCCAAACTCCTCGCAAAAGCTGGCACACTGACCCAGGGCATGAACCCCCGCATCTGTACGACCCGTTCCTTCAATGGTAATATCTTTTCCGCAGACAATTGCAAGAGCTCTTTCAACCTCGCCCTGCACAGTTCTCAGACCGTCTTGTCTTTGCCATCCATGAAAATTGCTTCCGTCATATTCAATTTTTAGCAATACATTTTTCTTCATATCATTTAATTATATCAAAATTTTTTCTCAGTATCTACAATTTTATAATATCAAAGGCGTCCCAAAGGAACATAAAATAAATCCCAGCAGCTACAGCGATATACGGTGCCATAGGAAAAGTATCATTCCTTTTGATTTTTCGTCTGAGCAAAAGATAGCTGAAACACATAGCACTTATAAAGCTAGACATTATAAATATTGCAATTACGCCCTCCGGCCCCGTCAAAAATCCCAAAACAGCAAAGAGTTTGACATCCCCACCGCCAATGGCATCCCTCTTGTAAGCCATCTTGCTTATCAGAGCAAGAAATGCAACTATACCAAATCCTACAAGCGCACCGAATATGCAAGACTTGATATTGCTGTGAAAAGGATAAAATCCAAGGCCGCAAATAGCAAGGAGAATCAGAAGTTCGTCCGGAATAATCCTATATTTCAAATCAGATATGGAAATCTCCAGCAAAAGCCATAGCGCAAGAGTAGCTGCAATCGCAAACTGGGCATCCACCATAACAAGACGCACATTAACCACAACAAAAAGCATAGTCAGCGAAAACTTCCACGGATAGCTCTTCACCCTCTGGGTATCTGTGCTCAAAATTTCCTCTGTAGGTTCTTCCCCATAATCACAAAACCATTTCGGCGGCATCCTGTTAAAGAACCAGATCGCCCCGTTTCCTTCTAAAACAGCAAAGAGAATTGCCAGAATTGTTTTTATCAGTAAAATCATAATCGTCGTCATTTTGTAAATTTCCCCTTTGTAAAAAAACGAGCTTATAAAAGCTCGCATTTTTCGTCAATCGTATCTTCAATTATGTCCTTAATCGTTATGTTGTCAACAAGATCAGCGATAACAGTATCCAGCTTCTGCCATACTTTTCTGGTTTTGCACACATCCATTCTGTTGCATGTAGGTGTCTCTTCAAGGCAGTTGACAATAGCTGTTTTGCTTTCGGTCTGTCTCAGAATCGCACCCACAGTGCATTCGCTGGGATCTACATTTACCATGTATCCTCCCTGGGGTCCTCTGATACTCCTGATCATATCAGCTTTGTTCAAGATCGATGCTATCTGTTCAAGATATTTTTCGGACAAAGCCTGACGCTTCGCAATATCTTTACCGGGCTATCCGAACAGTGTTCAGACAGATCCACCATAAATCGGATCGCATAACGCCCTTTTGTTGAAATTTTCATGTTCTTCCTCCGGACTTCTTTCTTCTCACTAAATTTACAGATTACTTATAATCGTGTCCTCTCCGATAACAAGCATTCCATGTTCTTCTATCTGTTCAGTAGTACATCCTGAAATCAGGATACCGTACTTACCACCTTTTTCTGCAACCTTTGCAGGGTACGGCGGCTGTTCTATCGCTTTTATCTCACACTGCAGCTGTTTATTCCCGTCTTTGTCGATATACCAGCACACATCGCCTTTTCTCGCTTCGCCTTCAAATACAGTTCCTGCAACAACGCATGAATTGTCATCGTTTTTCATTGCAAAAACCGCTTCTATTGTATAACCGAAGCATGTACTCTTCTTTTTGAATACATCAAAAAATCCCATAACGATACCTCCGTCATTTAGTTATAATTCGATTCTAGCACATATGTTTCACATTCCGCAACCCAAACATATTTTTATTTACAAATTATAAATTATATTTTTGTTTTTTTCTCATAAGCTGCGCCTGGGTCATGTTTAGCAGCTCTGCAGCTTTTCGGGTTGTTTTGCCCGTTTTCAGCGCATATTCCACAAGAATCTTTTCCTGTTCTTGGATTATTTCGTTAAAATCCATATTTTCGCTTATCTTTGATGCATTCTTTACCTTCACCAGAATATCCTCATATTCATTTTCGGAAATCACAGCATCGATGTTTTTGCCCGTTATTACATAATCCCTCGTTCCGATTATAGTTCTGTGAATTACGTTCTCCAGCTCACGGACGTTACCCGGCCACTCATACTTTGCAAGCGCCTGAAAAGCCGAAGGCGCCATCTCTTTTTCCACACCGTATCTGTTGCAATACTTCTCCAGGAAAAACTTTGACAGAACCGGAATATCGTCGATTCTCTCCCTCAGCGGCGGGATATTGATTATACATATATTTAGTCTGTAATAAAGGTCCTCTCTAAACTTGCCTTTTTCAACAAGCTCCCTAAGAGGTATATTGTTTGCGCAAATTACACGTACATCCACACTGATTGGAGTCGTTCCACCCACGCGGTAAAACTGGTTCTCCTGAATGACTCTGAGAAGCTTGGACTGAAGCGACGGTTCTAACTGACCTATTTCGTCCAGGAACAAAATTCCTCCGTTGGCTGCCTCAAAGTAACCTTTTTTGCCGCCTGCCTTAGCTCCCGTAAAAGAGCCGTCTTCGTAACCGAAGAATTCCGCTTCCGCGAGATTTTCCTGTATAGTTGCGCAGTTAATTTTTACACAAGGCATAGATTTTCTTTCACTGTTGTTATGAATTAAATTCAAAACCATTTCCTTACCTACACCGGTTTCACCCTGGATAATAACATTGCAGTCATACGATGCAATATTGATAACTTCATCCACCAGTGCCTCTGAAGCCTTGGAAGCAAATATGAAATCCCCCGTCTTTCCGTTATCGTGATACGTATTCGATTCAACAGTTCTCATGCTGCCTTTTCCGACTTCTCTGTAGACAGTATCAACCTGCTCCAGCTTGCTCTTAAGAGTATAGAGAAGGTCCATAACAAACTCGTTCTTGTTCTCATCATACTGGTCAAAAGAATATATATCCAATGTCTTGCACATACTTTCTGCAACATTTACTGCGCTTACGTATCTGTTCTTCGCTGTGGTAAAATAAATTTTGCCGCCTTCAAGGGTTGCAAGTACTGACAAAACCTCGCTTCCACGCTTGTCTTCGCAGTTTATGGTAAAATCAAAGAGTTCTTCTTCCTCATCGTAAACCTGCTGCGCAACATCCATGGCCATGCTTACATTTACAATATGAACATCATCACAAGATGAGCCCAGCGCCCTCTTGATATCTTTTTCCGTAAAGTTTCCTGCAGCATTTTCGTCCATTACCACAGTCACATGGCAATCATCGTTCAGAGCCAGTCTGACTGTACCGGCAAAGAGCTGAGCCGAAATCAAATCACGGGCAATTATAAGGATGTTTTTCTGTCCTTTTACAAGCGAATATATGTTGTAAAGGCTCCCCGCCTCGTCAATTGTCGCTATAGTGTAGGATTTCTTAAGGTTTTCCGGGAACTTTCCAAAAATCGTCTGTTGGAACGCAATTACATATCCCTTAACTTTCAGCTGTCCGTAATTGTAATCTATATCGTAAATCTCATCAATATGCATAGGAAGCGCAGTGAGTGTCGTCTGACAAATTACATAGTCGCCCTCCTTGAAATTACTGAATCCCCTATAGGATGCTCCCATCTCCTCGATAGTACCGCAACAAAGCCCACCCGTTTTTGTAAACGGATTCTGAAGCTTTCCTCTCTTTTGGAGGATGTCTAGAACCTTTGCCTTTATCAGCATATCATCAAACCCACATTCCGAGCAAAGCTGCTGGAACGAGTCCCCTTCTATATGAATAATATCCAATGCAATTCTGCATTCATTTGGCGCCACTTTTCTGCTGTTATCAAGTTTCCATGCTGTAACCGGCGCCATACCCTTGGTTTCTATAACTCTGCTGTAACCAAAGTTGTCAATCAGTTTATTCTTTGTCTTCTTAATCAGATTCACCTCCATGTGTTGATGCGCAAATCTCTTCCGCTGCCTGCGTCGCGCCTGGGATTTGGCTCGCCGCTACGTAGGATTCACAGGTCGCGGCATGTATATTTCAGCGCCTTTTTAGCCTGCGCCGGCAACTCCTCTGTCTGGCGATTCGGTTTCGATTCTCAGATTCGCGTCTTGAATCGTCTTCGTGTCATCTTTGTTCATTATACACTACACTCAAAAATAAGAAAAGGCTAAATTTCAATGTTTTTAATTTTTTTACAAGCTTTTTTTTAAGTTGGCACGCCTTTTGCTTTATATATTGGTGTAAAAGATGAAAAAGTTAAAATTAAGATAGGCCGCACCCGCGGCAGAAAGTGAAGGTGGAAAAATGAACAAGAGAGCATTAAGAGCATACAGAAAGCTAACTAACAACGGAGTAATTGGTTACCTTACAGAAAAGGAAATTAAAACAATGTGCAAGAACATCTTCCCTGACAAAGAGGTTGGAGCAGAACTTGCAGAAGATGCAATCCAGAGATCAAAGAACATCAACGATGTAACTGTTTCAAAGATTGCTATGTAATTTAGCCTTTCTGCAGTAGGGGGAGTCCGGTATGTCATCCCCTGCTTAATTTTACATAGTCCCCTGGATTCCTCAGTGGTTCAGGGGTCCTAAATGTGTTACCCAAGGCCTCTCGAAAAAGAAATTTTAGAGAGAAATAAACATAAAATTCAAGGTGTATTGGATTAGAGCAAAGAGCCTCCTAGAAGCAAAACGGCTCAATTCAAACAAAAATCCCGCTTGAAATGTATTTGATACGTACATTCCGGCGGGATTTTTGTTTGAACAATAAATATTTTAGCTCAACTATTCACAGATATTATGATTTCTGCTGTAAAATTTGCAGTTGAATTTTACAACAGAACATATTATACTACAATTAGAAAATTAACTGCAAAAGCGTTACATTTGCGTGTCTAAATATATTCTATAAGGAGTTGATTAAAATGCCAAACATTAAACCGATTTCCGATTTACGTAATTACAGCGAAGTCCTACATGATGTAGCTGTTGGAGCCCCTGTATTTCTGACAAAAAACGGACGAGGACGCTATGCCATTTTGGATATGCAAGATTTTGAAAAAATCCAAGCTACACTTAAATTAATGAATGAACTTGCAAGGGGTCGAAAATCCGGCGAAGAGAAAGGCTGGTTTTCTTTAGATGCCGTAGAAGAAAACCTTGGGATTATAAATGAATAATATTAAATTATCCGAAGAGGCTCAAAATGATCTTGTGGAAATAAAAAAGCACATAGAAGAAGACCTTATGAACCCCTCTGCTGCTTTGAAAACCGTAAGCAAAATCACCAAAAGTCTACGTATTTTGCAGACTTTCGCTCAAGCAGGCCCTGCCCTATCATCAGTGACCGATGTAGTAAGCGATTACCGTTACATGGTAAGTGGAAGCTATGTGAGCTTTTATCGCACTTACGGAGAGAACGTCTATGTAGATCGCATCATACATGCCCGACGTGACTACATGCGAGTTTTGTTTGAAAACAACAGTTACAGATGAAATTGAAGAATAAAGCATAGCAACAAAACAAAGCAAAAAGGCTACCGCACAAAATGGTTATTTTCCGTTTTCGATGCGGTAGTCTTTTTAATATTTTCCACTAATCTGCTTGACATATCATGATATTAGTTATATTATAATCTAGTATTCAATATTACATTACATAGTTTATTAATTCGGATTACATAATAATCGCTTTGAGAAAGGAGAATAACTTATGGAAACTTTGACATTACCAAGATACACTATAAAAGAAGAAGTATTTAACAGTATTACTCACGGACTGGGCGCGGTTCTTGCGCTTATCGGAACTGTACTTATGGCGGCACTTGCGGTACTGAACCATAGCGGCTTTGCACTTGCAAACAGCCTTATCTACGGATTCTCGCTGATTGTACTCTACACCATGTCCACTGTTTATCACGCGGTGACAAATCCAAGAGCAAAGTCAATACTGAGAGTCTTTGACCATACTTCGATCTTCTTACTGATTGCAGGAAGCTACACACCATTTTGCCTAGTTGCACTTCAGGGAAAGGTCGGAGGACTTATCGTAGCTGCAGCCGTTTGGATCTGCGCAGTTGCAGGAATCATTCTGAACGCAATCGATCTGAAAAAGACAGAAAAACTGGGCCTCGTGCTTTACGTAATCATGGGCTGGTCAGTAGTTGCAGTAATAAAAAACATTATCGCAGTCCTTCCTGCCCCTGGTTTCTGGCTGCTTCTTGCAGGCGGAATCAGCTACACAGCAGGAATCATATTCTATGTTAAAAAGGATGTAAAATATATGCACGGAATCTGGCACCTGTTCGTTTTGGCAGGTAGCATTCTGCAGTTCCTCTGCATCATGCTTTATGTAATGCCAATGGCATATTAAAAAACGGCATCAAAATGCTGGCAAAACTTGACATACCGCATATCATATTAATCAGTTAGTATCTCAACTTAATATAAAAGAGACTCGACCGACGGATAAGGGATTACCCTCAAGTTTCCGAAAGCCGGGTCTCTTTTTTTATGTTTCGTGAAACAATATGAAACGCAAACAGAAATTACGCTTCACTTTAGAACGCAAAATGAAACGCAAATCAAATTTACGCATATTTTCGAAGCGCAAAATGAAGCGTAAATAAATACGTTGCATTTTCGTTTCGTGCATGATATGATAAATGAAAGGAACGCAAGGGAGGTCAAGGCATGAAAGAAATGAAAAATCTGGAGTTTAAATCAGAAGTATCAAACTTATCCTTTGAGGAATTGGAATGCGCCAGAGACGATTTGTCTTTCTCGATACTTGAAAGCAAAATGAAAGAAACTATGGGAATTGAAAAACTCAACGGAGATATTCTTCGTACCTTGGGCGTTGTTAACAAGGACGGGATTTATAACAACGCAGCTGCCATTCTTGCAGACAAAAACGATTTTTATGGCGTAGATATTGCGCGGTTTGGTTCTTCAATCAATGAGATTCTGGAACGAAAAATCGCAAGCAATGAGTCCGTTCTACAACAATATAATACAGCTTTAGAATTCTACAGCAGATACTATCAGTACGAAGAAGTTGCAGGAATAGAAAGAAGGACTGTAGAAATCATACCGGAAATAGCTTTTAGAGAAGCCATGGCAAATGCACTAATACACCGAAAGTGGGACAGCAGATCACCTGTTCGCATCAGCATGTTCAAAGATTATATTGAAATAAATTCACCCGGAGGTCTGCCAAGCGGTCTTTCAGAAGAGGAATACCTCAACGGAGGAATTTCAAATTTGAGAAATCCTATTCTTGGAAACGTATTCTTTAGAATGCACTACGTGGAAATGTTCGGAAGTGGTATTCGAAGAATTATGGAATCATACAAAGACTCTACGTTAAAACCAATATTCAAAATAACAGACAACATTATCAGTGTCTCACTCCCAATAACTTCAACACATTACGAAATAACTTCAGATGAAGAAGAAATTATATCAAAGCTGCAAAACGGCGAGACTCTAGCAAGTAGCGAACTGTCAAAGCTGACAGGATTCAGCAAAGCTAAGACCCTTCGATTGATAAATTTGCTGATTGACAAAAATTATATCAAGACCATCGGAAATGGCAGAGGAACAAAATATTCTCTCTGCTAGTCCCGCACTTTACCATTTTCAAAACCAACTTCAAAAAAACAATTCAGGCTCGCCAAACCAGCGAGCCACTTTTATTTCCCTATAAATTGATATAATAAATTCCTGTCAGAAGCTGCACGCCCAGCGAAACCAGCCCAATCATAACCCAGCAGGTCAGTCCCAGAAGAATCGGCTTGCCGCCCTTCTTAACCAGCGAAACAATATCCGTATTCAGCCCGATTGCACACATGGCCATAGCAATGAAAAACTTTGCCAGCCATTTCATAGTTGCAACAAAGGTTCCCGAATAGAACGCACTGAAAGCTGATTCCCCTGTGAGGCCCACAACTGTAGTAATAACGGATGCGCCCACGAAGAAAAGTATAAACCACGGGAAAATCTTCTTAAAATCAAAGCCGCTTGCCTCGCCGCCCTGATTCTTTGCCTTATACATTCTGTATGTTGCAAGGATAAGAGTAATCGGAATAATGGCAAGAGTTCTTGTCAGTTTAACAGTTACCGCAGTTGAAAGGATACCCTCAACCCCGTAGATGCCTTCGGCCGTCGAAGCTGCCGCAGTAACAGAAGATGTGTCATTTACAGCAGTTCCCGCAAAAACCGCAAATCCTTCCGAACCCAGTCCGATTGCATGACCGAGAGTTGGAAAAATAAGTGCCGCAATTACATTGAACAAAAAAATCACAGATATGGACTGAGCTACCTCGCTGTCATCAGCCTCAATCACCGGCGCCGTTGCCGCTATGGCAGAACCTCCGCAAATAGAAGAACCTACCCCAATCAAAGTTGCTACCTTCGCGTCCATTTTCAGCACTTTCATCATAACAAAAGCCGTAATCAAGGAAGCTGAAATAGTACACACGATAACCGGAAGACTCTGGCTTCCCACCTTTGCTATAGTTCCAAGGTTAAGAGAAAATCCAAGAATAATAACCGCCCATTGCAAAATCTTCTTTGAAGTGAATTTGATTCCCGAAGCCAATTCGTCACGCCCTGCCAGATTCGGTCTGATTAAAGTGATAATCATGCCTAGCAAAATAGCAAAGACAGGTGCTCCGACAACCTCAAAAGGAATGCCGCCCAGGTTAACCGAACTGAGAAAAGTCGCGCAAGCTGCAATGACTGCACAAAGCACTATTCCCGGCACTTGTTTCTTAGTTAATTTCATATGTAAATTCTCCTTGTATAATGTTTTATGTGCAAAACGCACTTGAATTTTTAACGTACAAGAATAAGTATAATACTGTTTTCGCTGTTTGTGAATATATGAACTGTACAAAAGCCGCAAAAGCACCGAACATAACACAGTAAATAGCCGCTAACCACCTTGATCACCGCAGCTTCTACTGTCAACCATAACACCCGATTTTCTTGATTGTTACATTTAAGAGTCTTGACCGCCATACTAAGCCTGCTCAAAAAGTGCGGATTTGTGGTAAAATAGCATTTCAAAAAGTGCGGATTTGTAGGAAAACGGCATTTCAAAAAGTGCGGATTTGTGAGAGAGTGTTTTTAAAACATAAAACGAGGCGAAAAACGCACATTATGGCGTTTTGTTGTAATTTAATTAAATTACATATTGACAAAGCTCTTGTATGGGGATAACATGTGAGTGTAATTTAGTTAAAGTACAAAAGGAGGGGTGTCGATGATTACAGAAAAGCTGAGCGATATTATGACCTTTTCTCTGGGAAAGAACCCTACAAGATTCAAAGAACAAGAATCTGATTTGTATTCGCATGAAAACTTTGAAGGTGACCTTTACTCCGTGAATAGCCATGGGGACAGTTCCGAATGCATAATCAATCTTATGAAATCAAAAGCAGCACCTGTATCAAAGGATAATGAAGCAAAATGCATAACATCAAACTTTTTAAGATGCGATTTTGACCGGAACATATTAGACAAATGGTACTTTTGCTATCAATTCAACGAAGGAAAAGATTTTGAACAGCAAATTGCGATGTTTCATCAGGGTTCAACACTTTGTGTGAAGAAACTCACCATAAAAAACATCGGCGAACTTAAGATCAAATTACCGGATATTGAAAAACAACATATAATTGGTGAACTGTACAAGCAGTCGCTGATACAGAATCATCTAATGTTAAAGAATGCCGAAGAATGTAAACTTATGGCACTTACACTGATAAAAAAAATTGAGGAGGACTAGAAATGGCTGAAAACAAAGATTTATTACAAGTATTATGGAGCGGTGCAGACGTTCTAAGAGGAAAAATGGATGCAAATGAATACAAGACGTATTTATTGGGATTAGTTTTCTATAAATACTTGTCAGATTCATATCTTGCGAAAGTGTATGATTTGTTAAACGATACAATGCCTGACGATTTACAGGAAGCTCAGAAACAGTACGAAGAAATCATGGAAACAGACGATGCAAAATATTTGCTTCAAGAATTAAAGGCTTCTATGCATTACACTCTGGGTCCTGACATGACATATATAAGCATTTTGAATGATGCAAAAGATAACTCATTCAACAGAGAAAAGTTGCAGGCTGCATTCAACAGGATTCAGGAATCAGACGAACTTTTCAATGGATTATTTGCAGACGTAGATTTGTATTCCAACAGACTTGGAACAGGAGACCAAAAACAAAGTGCAACGGTAGCCGAAGTAATCAAAGTTCTCGACGGAGCAGATTTGATTCACGCTCAAGGCGATGTTCTTGGAAATGCCTACGAGTATTTGATTGGTCAGTTCGCTTCTGAAACAGGAAAAAAAGCCGGAGAATTCTATACACCACACGGTCCTGCTCAGATTCTTTGCCGAATTGCAATGACAGGACAGGAAGACAAAAAAGGACTACAGGTTTACGACCCTTGCATGGGTTCTGGTTCTCTGATGCTCAGTTGCAGAAACTATTCAAAGGAACCAGACTATATCAAATACTACGGACAAGAACTTATGCCATCAACCTATAATCTGGCAAGAATGAACATGTTTCTCCACAGAGTACATCCGGAAAACCAGCATCTAAGAAATGCAGACACACTCGACGCCGACTGGCCAACAGATGAAGAAACAGAATTCGATGTAGTAACAATGAATCCGCCATATTCCGCAAAATGGTCTGCCGCTGAGGGATTTAAACAGGACGAAAGATTCATGGATTACGGCGGTAAACTGGCACCAAAGTCAAAGGCAGATTATGCATTCCTGCTCCACGGATTCTATCATCTTAAACAAACCGGAACCATGGCAATCGTACTCCCTCACGGTGTATTATTCAGAGGCGCAGCCGAAGGCACAATCAGAGAAATCCTATTGAAAAACGGTTCAATTTATGCAGTAATCGGACTTCCTGCAAACATGTTCTACAATACTTCGATTCCGACATGTATTATCGTTCTCAAAAAACACAGAGAAGGCAGAGACGTACTGTTTATCGATGCCTCTACACTTTTCGAAAAAGAAAAAAAACAAAATGTAATGAATGATGAGCATATCGATAAAGTATTGGAACTGTATAATAATAGAGAATCCGTTGATAAACTCGCACATCTTGCTTCATTCGACGAAATAAAAGAAAATGACTTCAATCTCAATATACCAAGATATGTAGATACAAGTGAGGAAGAGGAGGAAATCGATCTGAAAGCACTCTCTGAAAGCATAAAAGCTACTAATACAGCAATTAAAGAGAGTAATTACAAACTAATTTCTATGATGGAAGACCTTACATTTAACTCTAGTGAAACTGAATCCGCTGTTAAAGAATTCATCGAAATATTCAGGGAGGCGTAAAATGGCAAATAAACCGAATATTAGATTCAAAGGATTTACTGACGATTGGGAACAGCGTAAGTTGGGAGACATCTTAGAAGAGCGAAGCGAAAGAGCAAGTGGTGATGAAGAATTATTATCAGTAACTATTGGTAATGGTGTTATCAGACAAGTTGATTCTGATAAAAGAAATATTGCTTCTGAAGACAAGAGTAATTACAAAGTTGTAAAAAAAGGTGACATTCCATACAACTCAATGCGAATGTGGCAAGGAGCCGTTGGAAACTCTGAATATGATGGAATTGTAAGCCCCGCGTATACCGTACTTACTCCTACTGTCGATGCAAATGGTAAATTCTTTATGGAATTATTTAAGAAGAAATCCTCATTGCAAATATTCCAAAGATGGTCTCAAGGGCTAACTTCTGACACTTGGAATCTGAAGTATCCCATTCTATCTTCGATACAGTTTAATATTCCATCCATTGAAGAACAAAATGAAATTGCAGAGTATTTCTCCAACCTAGACAACCTTATCACCCTTCATCAGCGTAAGTTTGAAAAGTTGACGAATGTGAA
>CALHKP010000043.1 GCA_938034165.1 uncultured Clostridia bacterium
GCTTGATTAATTGTTACCTAAAGGAATTTACACACTAATTTATACTTGACTAAATTTGGAAAGAAAAATAAGCGTGATTTTGCAACCTTTAAATCTACGCTTATTGAGGAGCCAAATTTTACCGTACAATTTGAAAATGTGTGAATCTGCGCTTAGTCAAGCTGCTATATTCTCAGCGCAGATTGTAATTATTGGAATGTGCACTGTTTTTGGCTAATTTGTGGTCGACGGAGTGGGATTCAAAAGCATGTCAAGGTCGGTGGTGGTCGACCAATGATGGCCAAAATCGCGCCAAGGTCGATGGCGGTCGACGAAGAGTGGCGGAAAAGCGTGCTGTAATCGATGGCATTCGACCAACATCGTCAGAAAGCAGGCTTTCCGGAAAGTAGAACCGGTCAGATGTTAGAATCAGATGAAAGAAGAGCCTGACCGAAAGGGTCAGGCTCTACATCGCTAGTTTTTCACCTAAATATATATCATTTTGGATAGTATGGTCCGGGTAACCCGTAAGCTTTGTTTGCCGTGCAAGTTTTGTTGAAAAACAAAGCTTTGCTTGTTATGTGAATTTTGGTTTTTATACAAGGTTACAAGGGGTTACCCGGTAAGTCATAAGCTTTATTTTATCATGTCCAGGAAGTACTGATGAATTCTTGTATCTTCATCAAGTTCCGGATGGAAGGAGAGGGCAAGCTGGTTGCCGTATTTTACAGCGACGATGTTGCCATCTACCACGGAGAGAATTTCCACCTCCGGTTTTGCCGATTCAATATAAGGTGCTCTGATGAAGGTCATTGGAACTGTTCCAATTCCTTTGACTTCGCTTTCTGTGCGGAAGCTCCCCAGCTGTCTTCCGTATGCGTTTCTCTTTACGCAAACCGGCAGGGTCGCAAAATGTTTAAGGTCGTCGTTTTCGATTTGCTCTGACAGAAGAATCATTCCTGCGCAGGTTGCAAGTACCGGCATTCCCTGCTGAATTTTTTCTTTTAGAGTCTGAAACATTCCAAGATCTCTGAGGAGTTTGCCCTGAACCGTGCTTTCGCCTCCCGGAAGTACCAGACCGTCGATATCTGCTTTCAGATCCTCTGCCTGTCTTAGTTCTATGCAGTCGGCTCCAAGTTTTTCAAGCATTTTCTCATGCTCAATAAAAGCTCCCTGCAGTGCAAGTACGCCTATTTTCATTTATTTGCCTCTTTCTGCCATCAGGATTTCGATTTCCTGTTCGTTGATTCCAACCATAGCTTCGCCGAGATCCTTTGAAAGTTCTGCGATAAGCTTAGCATCTGTGTAATTTGTTACTGCCTGTACGATTGCAGTTGCTCTCTTTTCAGGGTTTCCTGATTTGAAGATACCTGATCCTACGAATACACCTTCAGCTCCAAGCTGCATCATAAGTGCTGCGTCTGCAGGAGTAGCAACGCCGCCGGCTGCAAAGTTTACAACAGGAAGTTTTCCATTTTCGTGAACATATTCGATAAGTTCATAAGGAACCTGCAGCTGCTTTGCTGCTTCGAAAAGTTCATCTTCTCTCATGCCTTTTACCTTTGCGATTTCGCTATTCATCATTCTCATGTGGCGAACTGCCTGAACGATGTCACCTGTTCCCGGTTCCCCCTTTGTACGAATCATAGAAGCACCTTCGCTGATTCTTCTGAGTGCTTCGCCAAGGTCTCTTGCTCCGCATACGAATGGAACTGCAAAGTCTCTCTTGTTGATGTGATAAATGTCATCAGCAGGTGAAAGCACTTCACTTTCATCTATATAGTCGATTTCGATTGCTTCCAGTAGCTGTGCTTCAACAAAGTGACCGATACGGCATTTTGCCATAACAGGAATTGATACTGCTTCCTGAATTCCCTGAATCATCTTAGGGTCACTCATACGTGAAACTCCACCTGCAGCACGAATGTCAGCAGGAATACGTTCAAGTGCCATTACAGCGCAAGCTCCTGCAGCTTCTGCAATTTTTGCCTGTTCAGGAGTTGTTACATCCATGATAACTCCGCCCTTAAGCATCTGTGCCAGATCTTTGTTTAACTTATATCTTTCGTTATTGCTCATTTTTAAGTCCTCCAACTCTTTACTAATCTCTTTGCTCCGATTATAATAGAGATGTGACCATTTTAAAATTACCAAAATGAATATATTCAATAGGGTCAGTTGGGCGGAGGAAAATACAATGTTGACATACACATTCACAAATATAGGGTCAGATTCGCTGTACGAGCATCTGTACAAATGCATAAAAAGTGACATTTTGCAAGGGAAACTGGTTGCGGGGGAGCGACTTCCATCCAAACGCCCTTTTGCAAAGAATCTGGGTATAAGCGTAATTACAGTAGAAAATGCATATGAACAGTTGATTGCGGAAGGATATATTTATTCCATACCCAAGAGGGGGTTTTATGTGGCAGATCTGAAAGATATTGAAAGTCTGCAGGGCTCAGGATTGCATCTAGGTGCGCATGGAAGTGCAGATTTCGGATATTCGGGTGCAGGTATGAGGGCGCCGAGCTCAGCTATGTATGGAGGTACGCATTTGGGTTCAGCCTCGGATTTTGACTGCGAAGATTTGGAATCGGCTGCGGAGGCTACGCCGTATCTTGCGGATTTTTCCAGTAACCAGACTGATAGCCGGATTTTTCCTTTTACGGTATGGGCAAAGACTATGAGGGAGCTGCTGAACGAAAATCAAGAGCAACTTATGATCAATCCGCCCTGCGGCGGAATCTTTGAGCTTCGCACAAGCATATGTGATTATCTCAGAGAGTTTCGCGGAATGCATGTGAATCCGGAGCAGATTATTATCGGTGCCGGAACAGAATATCTCTACAGTATTTTGATTCAGATTCTGGGAAATGATAAGATTTACGGTCTTGAAAATCCGGGTTATCCGAAGCTTGCAAAGATTTACAAGTGCCACCACGTTCCTTATCGCTACATTGATATTGACGAAGACGGGATTTCTGCATCTGCACTGGAAGCTGAGAACATTTCAGTTATTCATATTTCGCCGTCTCATCATTTTCCTACAGGGATTGTGACTCCGGTAAGCAGACGCTACGAGCTTCTGGGCTGGGCGGCCAGAAAACCGGGCCGTTACATCATAGAGGATGATTATGACAGCGAGCTGAGATTAGCGGGAAAACCTATTCCGACCCTTCAGAGTATAGATGTTTCTGACCATGTGATTTATATAAATACGTTTACCAAGACTCTTTCTTCTACAGTCAGAATCGGTTATATGATTCTGCCAAAGCCTCTTGCAGAGAAATATTATGAGGATTTTTCTTTTTATTCCTGCACGGTTTCTAACTTTGAGCAGTATACTCTGGCAAAGTTTATGGCAAACGGCAGCTTTGAAAAGCATATTAACAGACTGAGAAATTATTATCAGATAAAACGCGACGCGATTTTGTCCACCTTTAGGGAAAGCCCGCTGAAGGATTATATACAAATCACAGAGGAAGAGTCAGGGGTGCATTTTCTGATGCATATTGACACTCCAAAGAGTGAGAAGGAGCTTATTCGGGAGGCACTTGAAGCAGGCATAAGGCTGGCGCCGCTGTCTGATTATTACAGTGAGTTTGAGAATCACGGGCTGCTGAATACCTATGTGATGAATTATTCGTCGGTTAATCTGGATAATCTGGAGCGGGTTGCAGAAAACCTTTACAAAATAGTGAAATAGAGCGACCGCGGCGTATTCTTTTAAGAAAGTTAGGGAGGAGGACGATCCGAAGAAGATTCCGGTTATGGGCGTCATGGGCGCTTTTGTTTTTGCGACCCAGATGATTAACTTTACGATTCCGGGAACGGGTTCCAGTGGACATCTTTGCGGAGGTAGGCTCTTGTCTGCTTTGTTGGTTTTCGGAGCTTTGCTTGTGATTTTGCGGCTTTGGCCGGTTATGGTTATTGCAGGAGGTTTGTTTGGATGAGTCTGATTGATATAGAAAATGTAAGTTTTGAATATGAATGCGGAAAAGAAGTTCTAAAGGATGTTTCGCTGCATTTTGGGGAGCATGATTCTATAGGGCTTATCGGTGAAAATGGTGTGGGTAAGTCGACTTTGCTTAAGATTCTGGTGGGACTGAATCCGGGATTTTCGGGTTCTGTCAAAGTTGACGGCCTGCCGGTTGAAAAGAGGAATCTTGCGACTATACGGGAAAAAATCGGATATGTGTTTCAAGACTCGGACAGCCAGCTGTTTATGATGACTGCTTATGATGATATCGCTTTCGTACCGCGAAATTATGGATTAAGTGAGGATGAGGTTGAGAAACGGGTTGAGCATGCGATGAAGATGACAGGAATCGAGCATCTGAGGGACAAGCAGATTTACAAGATGTCAGGGGGGAGAAAAGAAGCTTGTTTCCATTGCGACGGTGCTTTCTATGGAACCGGAAATTATTCTTATGGATGAGCCGTCGAATTCGCTGGACCCAAGAAACAGACGGGCTCTCATAAATATTTTGAATTCTTATGAAGGATTGAAAATCATTGCTTCCCACGACCTTGACATGATACTTGACACCTGTGAGACTGCGGTGTTATTATCGGGAGGAGAAATGATTGTTATGGGATCTGCGGAGGAAATTCTCAGCAACAGGGAGCTCATGGAGGCAAACGGACTGGAGCTGCCCTTGTGCATGCAGGGCAGATAACCCTGAAAAACTCGATTTACCGGGTCTTAGTGTTTACGGAAACACCAAAAACCGGGAATTTAAAATCTGTGACCGAAAACAGGAAATCGAAAACATGAAGCCGAAAACCGGATTTCCGTCCTTTGCGCCTGCACCGGAGCCTTCCGGTTGCAATTCGGGATTGGAGGCGATATCTTTGATAGAGAAAATGCATCAGACACGCTGTGGGGCGATTCATTATTATACTGACATTTTGAATCCGGAGGAACTTACCCTTGTTTTTCTACCGGGTCTTAGTGCGGATCACAGGCTTTTTGACAAGCAGGTGGAATACTTTGAAGGAAAATATAATATTTTTGTGTGGGATGCACCTGCCCATGCAGCTTCCAGGCCTTTCAGTTTTGACTTTGATCTCTTTGACAAAGCAAAGTGGCTGGAAGAAATTTTGATAAAAGAAAAGATAAAAAGTCCGGTCATTGTGGGTCAGTCTATGGGCGGCTACCTTGCTCAAGCGTACAGCGAGCTCTATCCCGACAGGCTAAAGGGACTGATTTCAATCGATGCGGCACCCCTTCAGAAAAAATATGTGACATGGGCGGAAAGGTGGTTGCTCAAGGGTATGGAACCTTTGTATTATGCATATCCGTGGAAGCTTATTTTGAAATTCGGAACTGCCGGCGTTGCTACAACTGAGTACGGGAGAGCTTTGATGCGCAAAATGTGGATGGTTTATGACGGTGACAAAAGATACTACGCGAAATTGGTAGGACATGGTTACAGAATTCTGGCGGAGGCCATGGAAAAGGATTTGCCCTACGAAATCAAATGTCCTGCTTTGCTGATATGCGGCCAAAAGGATCATGCAGGCTCATGCATCAGATATAACAAAGCTTGGCACCGGAACACAGGAATTCCGCTGCAGTGGATTGAGGGCGCAGCTCACAATTCGAATACAGACAGACCGGATGTGGTAAATGCTTTGATTGAAAAGTTTGCCTGTGGGCTTGAGATATGAAAGCTAGGTAACTTTGCTAAGAAATAAAAGTGCATGTGAGAAAGGATATTCAATATGGACAATTGTATTATTAAGGAAACCGGAAACTATCTGCAGTTTAAGGATTTGTTTGAAAAATCCGGCCTCGAATTTAATACAGACGAAACCGGCGAAAAGCCTGACGGTTTTGTAACTGCCTACGCATTGTATGATGCCGAAGGCCAAATGAAGGCGGCTGTTTCTGTTACTGAAAGAAAGGGATGCTATATAGTAAATGACATTGCAGTTGAAGCTCGATGCAGAGGCAAAGGCTATGGGGAAAAGCTGCTCCGAAAGGCACTTGAGCTTATAAAATCAAAAGAGGCGGACTCTGTATTTATAACAGCAAAGGCACCGCTCTTCTTCGAAAAATACGGATTTTATTACCTCGCAGATGAAGATGTTCCTGATATTTTCGGCTGCCTGAAATGTGAACAGTACGGAAAAAACTGTATGCCGAAATTCATGAGATATGATTACTGATAGCAGAAAAAGAAGAGTCTGAGCTTTAGTTCAGGCTCAATGTTCGCGTTGTATCGGGAGGTAGAGAGATGAAAGTAATTGACTTAACACATACTATAAAAGAGGATATGCCGGTTTATCCGGGGACGGATACCCCAAAGTTTATACCGGCAAACAGCTACGAAAAGGACGGTTTCAAAGAAACTCTTCTTCAGATGTACACTCATACCGGAACACACATGGATCCGCCGGCGCATTTGTTTGCAGGAAGAACTACATTGGATAAGTTCCCTGCAGAGCAGTTTATCGGGAAGGCTCTTGTAATTGACTGCCGTGACCTTGAGGAAGGACAGTCAATTTCCATGGATTATATCAATCAAAGCCGCGAGCAGGCAGAAGCTGCTGATTTTTTGCTTTTTAACCTTGGCTGGGACAAACGCTGGGGAACGGACTCCTATTTTGGCGATTATTCTTGCATTGATGACTCGGTGCTGGAATTCATAATGGCCGGAAATTATAAGGGAATAGGATTCGATGTCATTGGTCTTGATCCTATTGCAGACGAAAATCTGACACGCCACAAAAAACTTTTCGCAGAGTGCGATATTGTCAACATTGAAAACCTCAAGAACCTTGATCAGTGCGGTGAAGAGCTCTTCTGGTTCAGCTGCTTTCCACTGAAACTTGATAACTGCGACGGCTCTCCAATCAGAGCAGTTGCATGGTTCGAATAGGCGAATTAGACCTATAGTATAGGAGTGGTCACTCGTGACGGAGCCGTGGGTTAGAGGTGGTTAGTCGCGCCTAACTCGATGTTTCAGGGCGGTTAGTGACGACTAAGTGCCGATCTCGAGGTGATTAGTGCCACCTGACTCCTTGTTTTGGAGTGGTTAGTGTTGCCTAACTCGGTGCCCAGAGGGAGTTAGTGCCGCCTAACTCAGCGCTATCCGTAAAAATGTCAATTTGCGCTTACATTTTTCGCTTGTTACTAAGCGCGAATTTACAAAATCAAAATCTGCGCTGAGAGAAATGTTGGATTTTCAACAAAAATCCCCGATTTTTGAGTCAAGTATAAATTAGTGTGTAAATTCCTTTAGGTAACAATTAATCAAG
>CALHKP010000044.1 GCA_938034165.1 uncultured Clostridia bacterium
GCAGCTTGATTAATTGTTACCTAAAGGAATTTACACACTAATTTATACTTGACTGCGCAAATTTGAGTTTTTACAAATAACGCTGAGTTAGGCGCGGCTAACTGCCTCGAAGTGCTAAATCAGCCACAGCTAACTGCTCCGAAATTCTAAATTAGCCGCTACTAACTGCTCTTGAACACCTGAATACAAATGAGAGGTTTAAATATGAGAAAGGAATCACTTACTGATTTTTTGAAATCCCATGGGGGAAAGAATCTGGTAGCTTTTCACATGCCGGGACATAAAGGAAAAGCTTTTTTTGACGAGGTCGGAAAAAGCGAAATCTTCAATAATATAGCGAATTGTGACATAACTGAAATCTCGGGGGCAGACAATCTGCTTCAGCCGGAGAGCGTTATTGCACAGATTATGGAAAAGTACAGAAAACTCTACGACTGTAGAGAGTCTTTTCTTCTTGTGAACGGAAGCTCGGCAGGAATTATAGGGGCGATTCTTACATGTGTTTCAAGAGGCGAGAAGCTGATACTTGCCGGAAACAGTCACAAATCGGCAATAAGCGGTCTGACCCTTGCAGGGGGAATTCCGATTTATGTGCAGCCTGAGTTTGATGAAAAGTGCGGGGTCAGCGGATGCGTGAATCCTGATGTGCTGGCTACTGTGATAAAAGATAATCCCGAAGCGAAGGCTGTGCTTATTACAAGCCCAAACTATTATGGGATATGCAGTGATATAGCGAAGATATCTGAGATTGTTCATGAAGCGGGTATGTTGCTTATTGTTGATCAAGCTCATGGAGCGCATCTGAGATTTTTTGAAAAGTACGGCGCGTTTACCGAGACGGATTTCAGCCCAGGCGGCGGGTTTGCAGGTGGGCTCAGTGCGTGTGGCGGGGTTGCAGGTGGACTCAGTGCGTGTGGCGGGGTTGCAAGTGGACTCAACGCCGCCGCCGGCTCGGCTTGTGCATCTGATGCCGCAGCCGGCCCGGGCCCGGGGGAGGATCCGGGTGCGGGTGCCGAAAACTGCGAAGGCACCCGCGGCGGCGTAAGATGCTTTGATGCAGGGGAAAATGGTGCGGATATTGTAATAATGAGCACCCACAAAACTTTGGCAAGTTTCACCCAGACAGCAATTGCAAATGTTTATTCACAGCGGGTGGATTTGTCCCTTCTTGCAGATATGATTCATATGGTGCAGAGCTCGTCGCCTTCTTATCTTTTGATGATGTCGCTGGATGTAAATGCGGATATTTTAATAGAAGACGGGGAGCGTCTAACGAAACGCTGGCTTGCGAATATAGAGAATTTCAAAAGAAAAGCTGTGGAAATTCCTTTTGTTAATATAATGGAAAACGAGATGCTGGATGTTTCGAAAATCAACATTGATATGGCGGCCGGCGGAATAGACGGAAATGAACTGGAAAAACGGCTGATGAAGAGGAATATCTTTGTTGAGCTGACTTGCGGGAACATGGTGATGGCTATGACCGGAATCGGAAACAGCGAAGGGGACTACGAAAAGCTTCTCAAAGTTCTTAGAGAAATTTCCAGTGAGCTGGTGGAAGCGGGTGCAGGTTCAAGTGCAGACTGTGTGCATAAGGCTTGTGAAGAGGTGAGTGCCGGTGGTGAGTGCACAGGAAGACTGCCACAGAAATTAGCAGAAGCGGGTGTAGGTTCAAGTGCAGACTGTGTGCATAAGGCCTGTGAAGAGGTGAGTGCCGGTGGTGAGTGCGCAGGAAGACTGACAGAGAAATTAGCAGGAGTGAGCGCAGGTTCAAGTGCGGACTGTGTGCAGGAAGCCAGAGCAGGAGCTTCAGCGCAAGCAAAGGGGTGCGAGGCTGTAGCTGCTTTGGTGGAGGAAAAGGGCAGGAAACTTAAGCTCTCCCATGATGCACAGTTGGGGGCTGCGGCAGGAAAGGTCTGCGAGATTCCGAGAAAAAGGGTTTCTGTACATTATAAGGAAGCAGCTGGAATGGTGTGCGCTTCTGCGATTATACCGTATCCACCGGGCATTCCGATTGTACTTCCGGGAGAACAATTTGATGAAGAGAGGCTAGAATATGCCTTTGATTTGAGGACAAAGGGCCTCAAGGTGTTGGGTATGGATGCGGAAGGACATGTTCTGGCAGGAAAATAAGTGAAAAAAGTGCTTAGAATGTGATATATTGGCAAAAAAATAATGATTTTTGATTTTCATTGTTGTATAATTGAAAATGTATGATTATTGATATCTATATTTTAGAAAGGAAGGTTTCAGATATGAGTTCAAATGCTAAGCATTTACCAAGCATCGATGCCGGACACTATAAGAATACAGCCGCTTGTGAGACTGAAATTATGCCAATACCTGATATTGTCAAAATTTCAATGTCACAGCATATCGGAGCACCTTGCAAGCCATTAGTAGCAAAAGGTGATACAGTAAAGGTTGGACAGCTTATTGGTGATACAGATGCATTCGTAAGTGCACCAATTCACTCAAGTGTATCAGGAACAGTTGTAGGAATCGAAACTCAGCGTAACGCTATGGGCGGAACTGACACACTTGTTGTAGTTGAGACTGACAAAAAACAGGAAGTAAGCGAGGACATCAAAGTTCCAGAAGTTAATGACCTTGCAGGTTTTGTTAAGGCGGTAAGAGACAGCGGTCTCGTAGGTCTTGGCGGAGCATCATTCCCAACACACATTAAGTACAATCCAAAAAACATTGACGAGGTAGATACTCTCATTATCAATGCTGCAGAATGTGAACCATTCATCACTTCTGACCACCGTTGCATGTTAGAGGATACTCAGAACATCATCGACGGTATGGCACTTGTTATGAAGCACCTCGGTCTAAAGGAAGGTTACATCGGAATCGAAGCTAACAAGCCTGATGCAATCGCAAAATTAGACAAGATGTTTGCGGAACAGGGACATACAAACATGCATACTTTCACTCTTCAGGACAGATATCCAAAGGGAGCAGAAAGAGTACTTGTATACGAAATTACAGGAAAAACAATGGATGCAGGCGTTCTTCCTGCACAGCTTGGAGTTATCCTTTCAAACGTAACATCAGTTGCATTTGTAGGCAAATACTTCAAGGATGGTATGCCACTTGTTCTTAGAAGAATGACTATCGACGGAGAAGCAGTAAACAATCCTAAGAATGTTCTTGTACCAATCGGAGCACAGATTCACGATATCGTTGAATTCTGCGGAGGATACAAGGCAGACCCTAAGAAGATTCTTATGGGTGGACCTATGATGGGTAGAGCAATCCCAACAGATGCTATGCCAATCGTAAAAAGCACAAACGCAGTTCTTTGCTTCTCAAAGGAACAGGCTTTAATTCCTGAAGAAACAGGTTGTATCAACTGCGGAAGATGCCACAAGGCATGTCCTTTCCACCTGCTTCCAACAGGATTTGCAGAGGCATACGCTAGACAGGATGTTGAAAGACTGAACCAGCTTCAGATCATGCAGTGCATGGAATGCGGAAGCTGCTCATTCGTATGTCCTGCAAGAAGACCTCTGGGCTTCATTAACAAGTTAAGTAAAGCGTTGGTAAAGGAGGCTGCAAGTAAATAATGGATAAGAAATATTATACTAATTTGACAGTATCTTCTGCACCACACTTAGTAACTGCATTAGATACATCTAAGACAATGATGATGGTTCTTATTGCATTAGTACCATCACTGCTTGTGAGCACTTACGTATTCGGTGCAAGAGTTCTTCTTCTTACAGCAGTATGCATCGTAGCTAGTGTGTTCTTCGAATGGGCATACAACAAACTAATGCACAAAGAACAGACAGTAGGCGACTTGAGTGCTGCTTTAACAGGTGCACTTATCGCATTCAACGTTCCTTCAAGCTTCCCTCTGTGGATGGCTGCAATCGGTTGCTTTGTTGCTATCGTAATCGTAAAACAGCTTTACGGAGGCGTTGGCAAAAACGTTGTTAACCCTGCTATCACAGCAAGAATCGTTCTGTTCATTTCATTTGCAACAGAAATGACAACATGGCCTGTTCCTAGAACAGCAACAGGAATCGACGCTGCAACAGCAGCAACTCCACTGGGAATCCTAAAAGAAGGAAATATCGCAGATCTTCCTGCAAACACAGATATGTTCCTTGGATTCATCGGCGGTTCAATGGGCGAAGTAAGTGCTCTTGCACTTCTGATCGGTGGTCTCTTCCTAATCTGGAAGAAGATTATCTCACCTATCATTCCTGCATGCTTCATCGGAACAGTATTCGTAATCGCACTTATTTACTACTCAGTAGTAGGTGGAGATGCTTCAGCTATTCAGATGGCTATCTTCCACGTTTGTGCCGGTGGTGTAATGCTTGGTGCATTCTTCATGGCCACAGACTATGTAACTTCACCAATCATGCCGCTGGGTAAGGTAATCATGGGTGTTGGATGCGGTTTCTTCACAATGGTAATCAGACTGTGGGCTGCATATCCAGAAGGCGTTTCATTCTCAATCCTGTTAATGAACATCCTGACACCACTGATTGATGAATTATGTATCAAATTACAGTATGGAGGTGCAAAGAAAAATGAAAAATAACACATATAAAAAGTATGTTGCACCTATCGTAGTATTAGTAGGTATCTGTTTAGTAGTAACTGCCGCTCTTGCTTTCACATACGGAGTAGCAGATCCTATCATCAAAGCAAACGAAAAGAAAGCCGCTGACGAAGCAAGACAGGAATTGCTTGCAGAAGCAGACGGATTCAAAGCATACGATGGTGAACTTTACAAGTCAAACGACGGTAAAGTTGAAGTTGCGGAATATTACATCGCAGATAACGGTGCCGGTGCAGTTGTAACAGTAAACACTAAATCATTCGGTGGTACACTGGTAGAAATGATCGGTATCGACAAAGACGGAAAGATCACAGGCGTAAAGGTTACATCACATTCCGATACACCGGGTCTTGGAACAAAGGCGCAGGCTCCTTCACATCTTGGACAGTACAAAGGTCTGGACAAGCTGGAAAGCACAAGTGCAAAAGATGATCCTTCAATCAACCACGTAACAGGTGCGACAGTTTCATCAAATGCTATCCACTACGGAGTATACGGCGCTCTTGAACAGTTCAAAATGGGAGGTGTTCAATAATGGAAAAGAAAGTAAGTAAACTGAGCATCCTTACCAAAGGTATAATTAAGGAAAACCCTGTACTGGTTCTGTTGCTTGGTACATGTCCAACACTTGCGACAACTTCATCAGCAATCAACGGTATAGGTATGGGTGTTTCAGCAATGGTTGTACTTATCTGTTCAAACATTGTAATCTCACTCATCAGAAAAATTGTTCCTGATAATGTTAGAATCCCTTGCTACATCGTAGTTATTGCCGGATTCGTAACAGTAGTTCAGATGATGCTTCAGGCTTTCGTGCCAAGCTTATATGCTTCACTTGGTCTGTTCATCCCACTGATCGTAGTAAACTGTATCATTCTTGGTAGAGCAGAAATGTTCGCAAGCAAGAACAACCCTATCGATTCAGCACTCGACGGTATCGGTATGGGTCTTGGATTTACTCTTGCTCTTGGATGCATGGGTGCTATCAGAGAATTCTTAGGTGGCGGTACACTGTTCGGAATCGAAATTCTGACTAACCACGTTCCTGGAATGGGAATCTTCAACTTGGCACCTGGTGGATTCTTCACATTTGCAATTCTTGTTGCACTTGTAAACTACATCACAAAAGGAAAAGCTCTCAAGAAGAAAGATTTCGGTTGTGACGGATGCGCTATGGCTGCTATGTGCGGTGGCGCAAGAAAGAACGCAGAATGCGAGAAAGGAGCTGAAGCATAATGTCAATGATAACACTAATCATGAGTATGATACTCGTAAACAACTATGTACTTTCTCAGTTCCTGGGTATTTGTCCGTTCCTTGGAGTATCCAAGAAACTTGACTCAGCTATCGGTATGGGTGTTGCAGTTATCTTCGTAATGGTACTTGCAACAGCAGCTACATGGCCAATCATGCAGGTTCTTGATAATTTCGGAATCGGATATCTGCAGACAGTAGTATTCATCCTTGTAATCGCAGCACTTGTACAGCTTGTAGAAATGATGCTGAAGAAATTCATGCCATCACTTCACAAAGCACTCGGTGTATATCTTCCACTGATTACTACAAACTGTGCTGTACTTGGTGTTTGTATCTCAAACATCGATGCAGGATACGGATACTTCACATCACTTTGCAACGCTTTCGGTGCAGGTGCAGGTTTCTTACTTGCAATGATTCTGTTCGCAGGCGTAAGAAGCAGACTTGTTGACGACAGTGGAGTTCCTGCTCCATTCAGAGGAGTTCCTATTACACTAATTACTGCAGCTATGTTATCACTGAGCTTCATGGGCTTCAGCGGATTGTTCCAGTAAGAATAGGAGGCAGATAGAATGTTAACACCAATTTTAATAGTAGTAGCAATTGGTCTTGTATGCGCAGGCATCCTGACAATTGCATCAAAGGTATTCTATGTACCTGTAGATGAAACTTTTGCATTACTTCGTGCAGAACTTCCTGGCGCTAACTGTGGTGCTTGCGGATATGCAGGTTGTGATGACTATGCATCAGCTATGGCAGCAGACCACGACACTCCATGTAACAAGTGTCCTGTAGGTGGAGCTGCAGTTGCTGAAAAGCTTGCCGGAGTTCTCGGAGTAGAAGCCGGTGAAGCAGAAAAAGAAGTTGCAGTTGTAATGTGTAACGGCACAAACCAGGCTGCAAAGAAACTTATGGATTACGAAGGACCAAAGACTTGCGTTGCAGCAAAACAGTTCTTTGGTGGCGTAAACCAGTGTGCATTCGGATGTATCGGACTTGGTGACTGTACAAGAGTCTGCGAATATGATGCAATCCACATTTGTGACGGTGTTGCTGTTGTAAACAGAGACAACTGCGTAGGATGCGGAATGTGTGCTAAGACTTGTCCTAAGTCAGTTATCAGAATCGCACCTGCTAAGAATCTGGTTGTTGTTCAGTGTAAATCAGAAGCTAAGGGCGCTGAAACAAGAAAAGCTTGTGACAACGGATGTATCGGATGTAAGAAGTGCGAAAAGACTTGCAAGTTCGATGCTGTACACGTTGAAAACAATGTTGCTTTCATCGATCCTGAAAAGTGCAAGAACTGCGGAATGTGTGCTAAGGAATGTCCAACAGGAGCAATCAATAACATGCGTCTGAAGAAAGTTGCAGCTAAAAAAGTAGAAGCTGAAGCAAAACCTGAAGAAAAAGCAGAAGAAGCAAAAGCTGAATAATTAAGATCTGAATAAGATTTAAAACCGAAAGGTAAAAAGATAATCCCCACATCTTAGATGTGGGGATTTTTAGATAAGAATGTGGCAATCTGCGCTTAGTCAACCTCAAAAAATGACAGTGCAGATTGCGACTATTGGAATCTGCGCTATTTTCTACTCATTTAACTTTTCTTGTATTTCTTATATAACCGATATGCTACATATACTACAGCAGCTATAACAGCTACTCGTAAAACTACAAAGCCGATTAGAATAAGCACTTGCATTGCCAAAGGACTCATAAAAGCACCTCCCTTGTGTAAACGGTAAACCATCCGTGCCTCGTTAAGAACCATAAAAAGATGTAAAATACT
>CALHKP010000045.1 GCA_938034165.1 uncultured Clostridia bacterium
ACACACGAGCATTTGCTAAAAAGAGCGAAAAACATCTTGTCGATAGCAATCAGCTAAACCTCTTTGCTGATATTCTTAACGAAGCCGAGGGATCTCTTCCTGAGCAAGTCAGCATAGAGCCGACATTTGATGAAGTAATTGTGCCGGAGCATAAGAGAAGAAAGCGCAAGGGAAAACTTGAGGAAGATCTTAAGGATATACCGGTTGAAGTATTAGAACACAAGCTTTCTGAAGAAGAACTTAACGAAAGTTTTCCTGAGGGCTACACACAGTTACCTGATGAAGTGTACAAGAAACTGGAACTCATTCCTGCTACTTTTAAAGTGAAGGAGCACCATATCGCTGTGTATAAGGGTAAGAATGGGAAAATCCTAAAGGCAAACCATCCAAAAGAAATGCTTAATAACAGCATTGCAACACCATCACTGGTTGCCGCTGTAATCAATGGAAAATATACAAATGCTATTCCGCTGTACAGACAAGAACAGGAATATGCAAGAAATGATGTGAACATTTCAAGACAGACAATGGCTAACTGGGTAATAACAGTCGCTGAAAGGTATATTTCCCTTATCTATGACAGAATTAGGAAAGAGCTTCTAAACTCATCAGTAGTACATGCAGATGAAACGCCTGTAATGGTCACTAAAGATGGACGCGAAGGAATGCATAAGAATTACATGTGGGTATACCGTAGTGGAAACATGTGTAAGGCAAAGCAAGCAATCCTTTACGACTATCAGAAAAACCGAAATACAGATGCTGCATCAGAATTTCTAAAGGGCTTCAGAGGCAAGCTGGTATGTGATGGGTATCAGGTTTACCATAGCTTAGAAAACAGGGCTGATGTAGAGTTTGTGGCAGCGGGTTGCTGGACTCATGCACGCAGACCTTTCGCACAAATAGTTAAAAGCATGGGAGAAGAAAAAGCTGTAGGAACTGTAGCTTATGAAGCATTGGTTCAGATTCAGAACATCTATCACACAGATAAACCGCTTCTAAAGCTTCCTAATTCAAAGCGAAAGGAAAAGAGAAAAGCCCTTGTAAAACCCCTTGTGGACCATTTCTTTAAATGGTGCAAAGAGAGCCAAAGCAGAATACCGTCTTCATCGGAAACTGCAAAAGGAATTCAATACTGTTTGAATCAGGAGAAATATCTTAGAGTTTTCTTATCGGATCCACAAATACCGCTTGATAACAACCTAGCCGAGCAGGCAATCAGGCCGTTTTGTGTTGGAAAGAAAAGTTGGAAGTTAATTGATACGGTTCATGGAGCCCAGGCAAGCGCAATACTATACAGCATTGTTGAAACCGCTAAAGCAAACGGATTGAACATTTATCAGTATTTTAGCCATCTACTAACTGAGATACCAAAACATATGGATGATACAAGCCTGGAATTTTTAGATGACTTGCTACCATGGTCAGATAATCTGCCTGATATTTGCAGAAAGAAAAAATCATAAAAACGAACATACGCCGCAGAGTCAAATCTGCGGCGTTAATTATTTCAATGCACGGATGGTTTACCGTTTACTCCCTTGTAAAGTAAAACCAGTAAAAGTCTGCTTGATTTTCTAAATATTAGCACAATAACAAAGTGAAGTCAATATTACTATGTAATTTGGATATGTGTTAGCTTTGGGTCTATGGAGTGCGAATGTTTTCAATCGGAAATTTTACTTACACAAAAAGGAGCTCTCGACGGTGGTAAAACCCACGGAGGAGGCTCCTTCCTATTACAACTTTGCAGTTTCTTTATACAAAAATTCTTTTTCTTCTACGTTCAGCAGGGGTGCCAGTGTGTCATAGACTATTTTGTGATAGTCGTTCAGATATTCCAGTTCCTGCTCTGTGAGCATTTCTTTGATTATTGCGTCTCTGTCGAATGGGCACAGTGTGAGCGGTTCGAAGCAAAGTGTACCTTCATTATCAAATTTTTTGCAAAGCAGCTCGTTTTCCAGTCTGATTCCGAATTCCCCTTCGATGTAGATTCCCGGTTCGTCGGTGGTTATGGTTCCGCTGACGATGTCGCTTGTCTTTTTTCGTAGGTTGATTACATTAGGTCCTTCGTGGACGCAGAGCACGTGGCCTACGCCGTGACCTGTTCCGTGATTGTAGTCGTAACCGATTTCCCTTATAGGTTTTCTTGCGATTTCGTCGAGTTCAGTTCCAGGAGTGTCTTTTGTGAATTTTGTCATTGCGAGCTGAAGGTTTGCTTTGAGAACTGCTGTGTAGCATTTTTTCATTTTTTCTGTCAAAGGTCCCACAGAGATTGTTCTTGTAATATCAGTGGTGCCGCGCAGGTACTGACCGCCTGAGTCAACCAAAAGGAAGCCTTCGGGCTTGATTGCTGCGTTGGTTTCGGGTGTTGCGGAGTAGTGGATTATTGCCCCGTTAGGGCCGTATCCTGAGATAGTATCAAAGCTCTCTTCCAGAAAATCCTTTGCTTCTTTTCGAAGCGAAAGCAAGTAGTCGGATGCTGAAATTTCTGTGAGAGTGCCTGTTTTTGCATTGTTTTTCAGGTAATGGATAAATTTTGTTACTGCAAGGCCGTCGTCAATGTGGGTCAGCCTAGTTGATTCTATTTCTTTTTCGTTTTTTACTGATTTCATGTAAGCCAGAGGCGAAGTTTTGAGTTTGACGTCGCAGACTTTTTTGATTGCATCATATAGTGCATATGAACATGTTGCAGGGTCAATCAGCACCGAAGCATCTGCCGGAAGTTTGGCTAAATCTTCAAAAATGGCGAGTTTGTCCCCTTCAATATAAGGTTTTAGGGTAACGCCTTCAGGCAAAACCGATTCCTTGAATGCATCAGGAAAGGCATAAAGCACTTCACTGTCGTGACTGATGAGAGAGTAGCTAAAAAATACAGGAGTTCCGCCGATGTCGGACGCTCTGAGATTGTAAAGCCATGCGTTTTCTTCTAATCGGCAGATTACGATGTGAGTTGCGTCTTCTGCCTTCATTGCTTTGCGAAGCTCTGCAAGCTTTTCTTCGTGGCTCTTTCCGCAAGAGGAAGCCGGAAGTTCAAAGATTTTGCTGCTTTTTAGCTCAGGTCTGTCATGCCATACAAGGGTTGCTATGTCCAAATCTGTTTTAAGTATAAGGTCTGATTCTTCCGCTGCTGCGGCTATATCTTTGCCATCAGCAAAGGGCATAGTTCTGCCATCGAAGGCGAGGGTCTGACCTTTTTTTAGAACTCTTTTGATGTAATCTGTAAGGGAAAGGGTTTCGGGCATACCCATTTTCTGAAGCGTGATACCGCTGTTTTTTAGTTCTTCTGCAGCCTGCAGAAAGTATCTTCCATCTGTCCAGAGGTCTGCTTCTTTCTCTGTAATCAGAAGAGTTCCGGCAGAACCGGTGAACCCGGAAGCGTAGCGTCTGAATTCAAAATAGTCGTTGACGTATTCCGACCCGTGAAAGTCACTTGTGGGAATTATATATGCGTCGCAAGAGTTTTTGCTCATGATTTCTCTTATTTCTGATATTTCTTTTCTCATAAAAAATCCTTTCTCTGCAGCCTGAAAGCGGTGCAGGGTTTTGTTTGCGTGTTGCGGCTAATGGATTGCAAGGGTTTTGTTTGCGTGTTGCAGTCTAAAACAGGTTTGCAGGCACTTTTTTATTTACATAATATGCGAGGATTCCCATAAGTATGCCGCTGATTATGCCTGAGAACATGAGAACCGGGAGGTACAGGAATATTTTGAAGTTGGATACGACAAAGGAAGCTACCAGCAATTGTCCCATGTTATGGGCAAAACCGCCGACCATGCTGACTCCAACGATGCTGAAGAAGTTAGTCTTTTTCAGCAGAACCATGACAGCAAGGCTAAGCATGCCGCCTGCAAGGGAATACATCGCTCCGAAGACTCCTGTGAAAAGAAGTCCCGAAACGAAAATTCTGATTATGTTAATTGAAAATGCATATTTTACATTCAGTTTATAAAGTGCTATGAGCACAACAAGGTTGGCTATTCCCAGTTTGACTCCGGGGATTCCGACGGAAAGTGGGAAAATAGCTTCTATATATGAGAATATCAGTGCCAGAGCCGCAAAGAGGGCGGCTGCGGTCAGATGTTTAATTTTCTTTGAATTTTTTTCAATTTGAGACGGCATCAAATTCCTCCTCGTCACCTTTTATCTCTACCATAACTTTGTTTGGGAGGCATACGATTGACTGGTTTGTTTTGGTAACTTTTCCGTCATTTACGCATACCTGATTCTTGCAGTCTGAATATGTCATTTGCACAGACTGGTTTTTTATGGTAATCTTATTTGTGTGATTCGATTGTTTGACAGTGATAACCCGGTCCTCAGCCAGATTGTAGGTTCCGTATACCTGACCGTCGACAGTTACAACTACCTTTGTTCCTGTTTTGCCACTTGTGAAGGCAAACACGGAGATGATTATGCCGATGATCATCAATACAGCAAAGAGGACAATATCGGCTTTTTTTATAACTTTGAACATATAGACTAACTCCTTAAGAGGTATTTTTATGAAAAAAAGAATTTCAATGCTCTTATGCATACTAACGATTATAGCCCTTATTATACCACAGACGGCTTGCTCAGAAAAGCCAAACACATACTCCAAAGAGGGCTACTACCTTGACACAATCTGTCAGATTACGATTTACGACATGAAGGATATGAGCGAGGAAAACGCAGGGAAAGCCATAGATAAAGCGTACAGGACCTGCGCAGACTACGAAGCTTTGCTCAGCAAAACCAGAGAAGGCTCGGATATTTATAAGATTAACCATGCAAATGGTGCGCCGGTGGAGTGCAGCGACCAGACTATTGAGCTCCTTAAGATTGCGCTTAATTACTGCGAGTTATCTGGGGGCAGATTTGATGTAACTATCGGAAAGGTAACGGATTTGTGGGATTTTCATTCGGATGAACCAAAGGTTCCGGCGGACGGGGATATCAAATCGGCATTGGACGATGTGGATTATAAACAGATAGTAATAGAAGGAAATACTGTGACTATGACAAACCCGAAAGGGGAAATTGATCTGGGGGCTATCGCCAAGGGTTATATCTCCGACAGAGTTGTAGAGACTTTGAGAGCTGAAGGGGTTACAAGCGCTATTGTGGACCTTGGAGGAAATATCTGTGCTCTTGGAAGCAAAGAGGAGGATAAGCCTTTTACAATCGGAATCAAGGATCCGCAGTCCAATGACGGTGGTGTTATCGGTAAGATTCCGCTAAGTGACGGAACTATGGTAACATCGGGAACCTACGAAAGATCCTTTGAGGTAGACGGAAAAGTATATCATCATATATTGGATGTGAAAACAGGATATCCTGTAAATTCCGGGGTTTTGAGCGTGACAATCATTGGTGGTGACGGTAAATCGGTTAACTGCGATGCACTTTCCACCATGTGCCTGATACTGGGAGTTGAGGATGGAAGCAAACTGATTGAAAGCCAGGAGGGCGTGGCAGCTATATTTGTGGATACTAATGGCAAGATAACCAAGACTTCCGGAGTAAAAGGTTTCGAAAAAGTTGATTAAAAAAAGAGCACTGAATGCAAGAGTTGGTTTTTGCATTTGGTGCTCTTTTTCTATTTTCTGTGGCGGCTACTTCATCTGAGTCTTGTAACCCGCTACTTCTGCCAGGTTTTTGAAAGCTGCATGATTTTTTCTTTCATATCATGCAGTGGAATTTGGTTATAGTAGAAGATTATGCCGCGGGTGTCTTCTGTTGTATAGTAGTGAAGAGGCTCTACGCGGATTCCCAGGGACTTTGCTTCGCTGCAGAGTTCTTCGGAGGATTTCTCTGTTTTTACCTGAAGGATTATATTTATACCTGATTTTGTGTTCAGCGGAGTTACGATGCCTTTGGCATATTCTTCGAAGGCCTTTAGGGCTACCATGAGTTTCTGAGCGTAGAGGGCTCTGAGTTTTTTGATGTTGGTGTAGTAGAGTCCGTCTTCCATGAACAGGGCAAGGGTCAGCTGCTCGGTCTTTGAGCAGGTCTGAGTGTAGTCGTCTTTGATTGAGTCAAAGATAAGAGCCATCTGTTTGGGGAGAACCATGTAACTGATTTTGATTGCCGGGAAAAGCGTCGAGGAGAAAGAACCGAAATATACAACTCGGGAGTCTTTGTCCAGACCCTGCAGTGCGGGAACCGGTTTTCCGAAGTATCTCAGTTCGCTGTCATAGTCGTCTTCCAGAATAATGCTGTTGTTATTCTTGGCCCATTCCAGCAGCTTGAGTCTGTTTCCGATAGGCATTACGGAGCCGGTTGGAAACTGGTTGGAAGGGCTCACATATACGGCAGATGGAATGTTAAAAGGCAGCTTGCTTACGATAATACCGTCTGAGGCCACAGGAATTTTTCCGATACCAAAGCCGTGATCTCGAAAGATGTTCTGAATTGGAACATATCCTGGGTCTTCAGTGCAGATGTGGTCGATATTCATCTGTCTTAGAATACGACAAAGGTGATTTGTTAGCTGCTGTGTGCCTGCACCTATAACTATCTGGTCAGGTGTGCATGATACGCCGCGGGAAGAGTATACGTATCTTGAAATTTCGTATCTCAGAGCGGCTTCGCCTTTTACATCACTTTCGAACAAAAGAAGGTGGGCGTAATCCGTAAGAACCTTTGACATGCACTTTTTCCATTTCTGAAAATCAAAGGATGACAGGTCGCAGATGTATTCCGAATCATCAAAGGTATATTCTGAAAAGTTTGCGGGATAGCTGTTTTCATCGTTTTCTTCTCCGGCAAAGCGCTGAATTTCTGCCACATAAAAGCCGGACTGGGGTTTGCTTATTATATACCCTTCTATCAGGAGCTGGTTGTATGCCAATTCTGTTGTCGTAACGCTGACAGAAAGTTCTTTTGCTATTGAGCGCAGCGACGGAAGTTTCTCTCCGGCTATAAGGTTTCCGGATGTGATTTCTGCCTTGATTTTTCTGTAGAGCTGAAGGTACAGAGGCACACTGCTTTCTTTGCTGAAATCGAGAGTTACTGGTTTCATGATTATGCGACCTGATGCCGGTGACTGTTGCACTGACGAGGTCACCCTCCTTTCTGATTATGCCCGGGATTCTGCTTCCAGTTGTAAGTTTTTCTGATTTTATCTGGAATTCTAGCATTGGGCAGTAAACGGTTTTTGTATATTCTATTATAACTGTTATCACAAAAAAGTCAAAAGCGAAAGGACAGTTGGAAATGTTGCAATGGCCTTGTTAATGTAGTATAATTGACAAGTTATAGAGTGGTAATTATTTGTAAAATCAGACAGTAAATGACCCGAGGAAAAGGGATAGATATGGAAAAAATTATTAGAATCGAAAATTTGGAATATGAATATGTGCAGGAGGAGGGAAAACCTCCCCTAAGAGCCATAAAAGGAGTCAGTCTCGAGATAGAAAAGGGCAGTTTCACTGCAATAATCGGCAGAAACGGCTCCGGCAAGTCGACCCTTGCCAAAAATCTTAACGGACTGCTTTTGCCTACGGCCGGATGCATATATGTTAAGGATTGGAAGACTACAGATGAGGAACATATCTGGGATGTGAGACAGACTGCAGGAATGGTTTTTCAGAATCCTGACAATCAGCTGGTTTCTTCTATAGTGGAAGACGATGTAGCTTTCGGACCTGAGAATATCGGAATCGAACCTGCCAAAATCAGAGAACGAGTGGACAAGGCTCTTGCGGCAGTTAACATGAGTGCATACAGCCAAAAATCCCCACATCTTTTGTCGGGAGGACAGAAGCAGAGAATTGCAATCGCAGGCGTTGTAGCCATGATGCCGGAATGTATAATCTTTGATGAGCCTACTGCTATGCTTGACCCTAAGGGAAGAGAAGAGATAATGGAAATCATCGCAGGGCTTCACGACAAGGGAATTACGGTTGTTCTCATAACTCATTTTATGGACGAGGCTGTTAAGGCGGACAGAGTAGTCATAATGAACGACGGCGAGATTTTGCTGGACGGAACTCCTGAAGAAGTTTTCTCTCAAAGCGAAACAATCAGAGCAGCAAGTCTGGATGTTCCGATGGCGGTTGATATTGCAAATTATCTCAGAGAAAATGGCATAGATGTGCCGAAAGAAGTTATTACAACAGAAAGTATGGTTGAATATATATGTCAATACAAGTAAAGAATCTTACTCACATATACAGTCCCGGAATGCCTGACGAACAGGTTGCAATAGATGATGTCAGCTTTGATATCGGGGACAACGAAACAGTGGCGGTAATCGGTCATACGGGTTCGGGAAAATCCACCCTTCTTCAGCACATGAATGGGCTGCTGAAGGCTACATCCGGACAGATTGTCATAGGCGGAACGGACATAACGGCTCCTGACACTGTAATGAAGGATATCAGAAAAAAGGTAGGCCTTGTATTTCAGTATCCGGAATACCAGCTCTTTGAGGAAAATGTATTCCTTGATGTTGCCTTTGGTCCTAAGAATCTTGGACTTTCCGAGGAGGAAATCGAAATCAGAGTAAAAGAAGCTATAGAGCTTGTGGGTCTTGATTACGAAACAGTAAAAGACCGTTCACCTTTTGAACTTTCGGGTGGACAGAAGAGAAGGGTTGCCATTGCAGGCGTTATTGCAATGAAGCCGGAAGTTTTGATTCTGGATGAACCTACAGCGGGACTTGATCCCGGTTCTCATAGAGAAATCCTTAATATGATTGAGGAAATACATGCAAAAGAAAAAAACATTATAATCTTTGTAAGTCATAACATGGCAGATGTTGCAAATTTGGCTGACAGAGTCATTGTTATGGATGGAGGAAAACTTGTTACTATGGGAACTCCGCAGGAGGTTTTCTCTAAGGAAAAGGAGCTGAATAACATAGGACTTGACATTCCACCGATTACGGGAATGATGCACAGAATAAAAGAAGGCGGAATCGACATCAGAGAGGATATTCTGAATGTTGATGAGGCCAAGAAGGAACTACTAAATTATTTGATAAGGGAAAAAACCGATGATTAGAGATATAACTTTAGGTCAGTACTACGCAGCGGATTCTCCGATACATAGACTGGATGCAAGAGTAAAAATAATGGCGACATTGCTGTTTATTATCGAACTGTTTGTAGTACAGGATTTTATTGGATTTGCAATATGCGGAGCTGCCATAATGCTTTGCGTTGCGGTTTCCAAAGTGCCTTTGAGCTTTATAATGCGAGGCATGAAGCCAATTTTACTGATACTGATATTTACATTCTGCCTGAATATATTTATGGTGGATGGCAGAGTATTGTGGAAGTTGGGATTCCTGAAGATTACAGCAGAGGGTATTTATACTGCGGTTTTCATGGCAGTGAGACTGATTATGCTGATTATAGGCTCATCTCTTCTGACTTTGACCACCAAGCCGATTGCGTTGACTGATGGAATCGAGAAACTTCTCTCACCATTTTCCAAGGTAGGGCTTCCGGCACACGAGATTGCTATGATGATGTCAATTGCACTGAGATTTATTCCGATGCTTCTGGAAGAAACCGATAAGATAATGAAGGCTCAGCAGGCCAGAGGTGCCGATTTTGAGAGCGGCAAGCTTATGGAAAGAGCAAAGGCTCTTGTACCTATTCTGGTGCCGCTTTTTGTTAGTGCCTTCAGAATTGCCCAGGATCTTGCTATGGCTATGGAAGCAAGGTGCTATAGAGGAGGCAAGGGCAGAACAAGAATGAACGAGATTAAACTTCAGAAAATCGACTTTTTTGCATCTGCGATTCTGGTGATTTTCTTATGTATAATTATTGCTGAAAGGATAATATTGTGAGACAGCGTAAAATAAAGAATCTTGATGAGAAACTTAAGAATTTGTCCCATTTTATCGTGGAAAATCCGCGAGATATTCGAGGGAAATGGCGAGAATGCTTTGGTAATGACAATCCGATATACCTTGAAATAGGGTGCGGAAAAGGACAGTTTATAAGGGAAAATGCATTGCGCTATGAAGAGCGAAACTATATTGCCATAGAAGGCCACGAAAGTGTTGTTCTGAGGGCACTGTCAAAGGCTGAAGAAAGTTCTTTGACTAACATACGGTTTGTAACAGAGTATGTGCAGTCTCTGGACGAATTCTTTGAACCGGGGGAACTTGCCGGAATTTATCTGAATTTCAGTGATCCTTGGCCAAAGGAAAGACACGCTAAAAGACGCCTGACATATGGCAAAAGACTGATGCAGTACATGGAAACCCTCAGAGAAGGCGGGTTTGTACAGTTCAAAACTGACAACGACGCTTTGTTCGAATTTACGCTTGAGCAGATAGAAGAATGCGGCCTTGAGCAGGCTGCGATGACAAGGGATTTACACAATTCTGAGCTTGCAGAGGGCAATATCACAACAGAGTATGAGGACAAATTCTCAAGCACAGGAAAAAACATTAACTATGTACTGATAAAAAAGTAGACTTGAACTTCGCTTATGGCATATAATAGTGCAATAAAGCGAAGTTTTTTTGTTCGGTAAAGTATATGAATTATGTAGATAAGGGAATTAAGTGAAGAAGAGGAGGAGAAAATTATGACAGAGTTAAAGATGGCGCTTGCAAACGGAAGAACAATTCCAAAGGAAGACAAGATATTCGGTATCAATAACAGAGCTACAGCGATGGCAGAAAGAGTAGGCGCAGACAAGGTTGTTAATGCAACAATTGGTGCACTTCTGGATGACGACGGAAAGCTGATGGTGCTTTCATCGGTTGACCATGTTTACAGAAATCTGGAGCCTGCGGAATATGCGGCTTATGCACCTATCGGCGGAACACCTGCATTCAAGGCTGCTGCAATCGAAGCAGCACTTCGCAATTATGTTCCAAAGGGATATGTAAGAGCTTCTGCAACTCCGGGAGGAACAGGTGCAATCAGAAATACTATTGCAAACTACAGTAATCCGGGAGACAGCATTCTGACTGCGGATTGGTTCTGGTCGCCATATGGTACTATTGCAGGTGAAATCGGTAGAACTGTAGAAACTTTCCCATTCTTTACAGAAGACAGAAAGTTCCATATCAAAGCTTTTGAAGCAAAGGTTATTGACATGCTTGAGAGACAGTCTCACCTTGTTATTATCCTGAACACCCCTGCCCACAATCCTACAGGATACGCTCTTACAGTAGAAGACTGGGAAGCAATCAGAGAGTGCCTAGAATCAGTTAACCCTGCAAAGAAAATTGTTTTGCTTGTAGATGCTGCTTATATTGACTTTGCCGGTGATGAGGACGAGTACAGACAGTTCCTTCCTGTTTTGGAAAAGCTGCCTGAAAACGTTTTACCTATCATCGCATACAGCATGTCAAAGACCTATACACTCTACGGAATGAGATGTGGTGCAATGATTTGCATGACTCCATCAGAAGAAATCGCTGACGAGTTTGTAAGAGTTTGCGAATACTCTTCAAGAGGTTCATGGTCAAACTGCGCAAAAGCAGGACAGAGCATAATTGCACATATCTTTGCTGACGAAAAGCTTAGAGAAGCCGTAAGCCACGAAAGAGGAGAAATCAGAGACATGCTTCTGAGAAGAGGTAAAGCATTCGAAAATGCGGCTGCAGAAGTGGGACTTGTAACAGTTCCATTTGATGCAGGATTCTTCGTATCAATTCCATGTGATAACCCTGATGAAGTAGCATCAAAGCTGGAAAAGGAAGGAATCTTCATCGTTCCTCTTGCAAAGGGTGTAAGAGTTTCAATCGCTTCAATCACAGAAGACGCCTGCAGAGTACTTCCTGCAAGAATTAAGGCAGTAATTGAAGGCTAAGTTTACAATAGATAGATTATGGGCAATGGCTTCGACATAAGGTGAGAGTAGTAATACTCAAGCAATGGAAGAAGCCGATGCGCATATATCTAAATCTTCAGAAACTGAATTGAATCGTAGGATGTGGATTCACACACGAGGAAATATTCAAGGTCGCAAATAGTAGACTAGGATGGTACAGAAGAAGTGGAATGTACGTAGTGAATTTTGCCATCAATCCAGAGACACTTGGACGAAAAACAAAGAGCCGACCAGGATTGGTCGACCCGTTGCAATACTATTTGAGTAATATTTGATTCTATATTGAGTAGCGCCGTATACGAGAACCGTACGTACGGTGCAATGGGAGGGTGAGGAAACTCACTCTACCCTATTGTTTGTTTAATAGATGACCGTTACTGTGACATCTTTTTCGATTTCCAGAAACGATTTACCGTCAAAGCATTTTTTAGAGAGAACTGCATCAATAACCTCTTGTGGAATGTCACATTCAACATCAATTTCATGTTTAGCGATGCATTTTGCGGCATCAGGGGTACAATCCCAAATTACAAGATAGGTCTTATCATCATTTACCTCTGGCTGCAAAACGTAAGTCGTTCCATTATATTCAAATTCTGCATCATGGTAATGTGAAATCAGTTCGCACATTTCGTTCATTGTAATCCCTTGCATTATTTCACCCCCTTGAATAAATGTTTATGTTTTTCATATAGTGGGTCGCCCTTTTTTAAATCAGGAGGATTAGGTATCGTATTCCCATTTTTGTAGTAATGAATATGCAAAGATTTTTTACCTCTGTGCATTCCATAATCAATACGATAGACAGGCATTCTTTTTTCATCGAACACGATATATTGGTCAAATGTCCCGTCTTTTCGATATGAAATATACGCAGTTCCCGGTGTATTTGAACGCTCTGGTAAGCTTATACTTGCCTTTGGGTCTTTTGGTGCTAAAACCTTAATGCCATCAACGTAATCAACAGTATGCCATCTTGCAGGGGTATTGAAACCTCCGCTTTCAAGAAAGGAGCCTCTACTTCCCATTAAACAGCACGCTCCTTCCATCTTTGAGAAAAGGACGGATAGTAATGTACATTATCGTAAATGTCCAGTTCTGCAACGTGTCTGCCACATACGATCAGGTTGGAAGGTGATTTTTGCTTTTGGAGTTCTTCAACTCCTCGAAGCAGCATACGCTTTCCGTAAGGACTTGACATACAGCCATTAGTAGTGATTGCGATAGAACTGTTTTCGGGCAAACCATCAAAGCACCATTCGAAATCACTTTCGACACACCATGAAGCAACAGGAATAATATTAAATCCTTGCTGTTGGAGATAATATGCCATGACACGATTTCTGGTGCAGTTCCAAATACTCTGTCCGGGCAGCATCTCTGGTAGCATAGAGTAATCGGTAGTGATAATCCCAGCAAAACGCTTGAGGTTATTAAAACTCATCTCCGGATGATTCCAAAAGTTTTCAAACAATGCATCATCGATAAAGAAATCAATCCAATATTCTTCCGGTTTGCTAATCCCTTTACGCTCGTTAAAGCATATTACTTTTGAAGGAATTGCCTGTGTAGGAGCAAGCTGCGGTAATCTGTATTTACCGACCAAAGTTGCTCCATGCCAGTAATACAGTTTGAAATTATCGTATTTTCTTACATTTGTTTTTAACATAAAACCTGCTTTCTCCGCTTATCTGCGGTCAAATTCGTTTGCCACACAGTTATAATTTACACTGTGTTAATTGACCTGAAGGCAAAATTATGCTAAAATATTCGAACCAGTATGAATATGTTTAGCATATTCCGCAATGAAAACACATTTGTTTGCTGCGCCAACAGCTTACAGATGTGTTTTTATTTTTACCCTCAATATAACCACCTCCCATTAAGATACACACTGAAACAGCTTCAAAAGTGTAAGTTCGTATTTTGTATATTCCGATGAGCCATACTGCAACCATTTTTTGTAATATGAATATGCATAACAAGCAGCTTCAAAACTTACATCAAAAATGTCAGCAATGTCCATTGGATTATCCAATTTTAGCTTATGCACAAGGACTGGAGGCACAAGAGCATATTTTGCAAAGAATTTCACTTCTTTTTCTGCCAGTTCACTGTCCTCGCTGTGGTCTAAAACGATATGACCGATTTCATGCATAATTGTATTGTTGATACGTCCGTAATCCTTCTTGTCACTGTAGTAAATGTACCATTCGCCGACATTCTTCTCGACCGAAAAGCCATCCTCGCTCTTTTTCAGAAGCAGCCAACGTTTGCTTTCCGGTATTGCAGAATACGGAATAACCTTTATACCCATTTTGGTTGCGAGTTCAAACCCATTAACAGGTACGCAGCATACATCGTATTTTACAAACAAGTCAACCACAATTTGCTTGATTTCCTCATATCTTGTGTGTGATAATGAAATTCCCAATATTACTCCTCCCCAAATAATGCGTTAATAAGTTCTCTTTTTTCCTGCTCTGTCATAGAAGAAGCATTTCGAGCAATCATACGGCGGATTCTTGGATGATTAAATTCTTCATTTTCAATTCCAAGCAGAAAATCCGAGGTTGTGTGAAGTGCTGTCGCAATATTAGCCAATACATCCGGTTTTGGTTCTCTGTCACCGGAAATGTATCTTGACATTACGCCCTCTGTAACGCCAATGCGACATGCCAATTCTTTCTGTGTCATCCCACGTTTTTGTAAAGATTCGGTTATGCGTGCGCCTAATTCCTTTCCCATAGTGGTACTCCTTTCTGTGCTACTTTTTTGAATAGCTATTATTATATTCATAGCTTGCCATTTTGTCAAGTTGTATTGCCGAAATAAAAACCACACTGAGATTGGTTTCCCAGTGTGGTTCTATGACAGTGTATTCTTTTATAGTTCGTGGAATTGTTTTGCTAATTGCAGGAACGATGAGTTTGGCATAATTTTCTGTGATGGAATAAAGAGATACTGCCATTCCTTATATCCATTAGCCTTTCCCCAACGAGAGGCAACTTCGCAATACTGGCTACCACGATTATATGTGATATTGAACTTCCTCGGAGCAGGACGCAGCCAGTTCTGCACATCGCTATCATTTTCCAATACTCGCGCAAGCACCAATTCCGGCGACTGCGGTTGTTCATAAATGGTGTACTCGATAGCGGTCATTTTGCCTTTCTCGTCGCGTCCCTGCCGCCTTGTGATATATCCGGCTT
>CALHKP010000046.1 GCA_938034165.1 uncultured Clostridia bacterium
TGGCAATCTGCGCTTAGTCAACCGCGAAAAAAGACAGCGCAGATTGCGACTATTGAAATATGCGCTGTTTTTGGCTATATATGGTTGATGGCAATCGACCAAGAATGGTCGAAACACATTGTGTGGTTGATGGTAATCGACCAAGCGTGGTCAGAACACGTTGCAAAGTCGATAGTAATCAACCAAGCATGGCCTAAATATGTTGCATAGTCGATAGCAATCAACTATGCATGGTCGAAATGCGTTGCGCGGCCGCAATTTATTCAACTATAAGCTCAACAGGCTTATAGCTTTTTTTATAGATGTAGTATGATATTGCAGCTGTTGTAATTTCTGCTATTGGAAATGCTGCAAATACTCCGGCGGCACCTGCGATTTTGCTTAGCAAAAATGCTGCGGGGATAATTATTACTACGCAGCGCATAAGTGAAACAAGAAATGACTGAAATCCCATTCCCAGTGCTTCCAGAACGCCGCAGCAAGTGATGGATACTGACGAAAATACGAATCCTATGCTGATGATGTGAAGCGCCTTTACTCCGATTGAAACCGTATCGGCACTGGATGTGAACAGGCCGATCATTTGCCCCGGAATTATGTAGGACAGCACGAGTCCCACAGCCATTACACCTGCAGTGAAGGCAAGAGTTGTTGTGAAAATTTTGTGGACACGTCTGTGCTCACCTGCACCGTAATTGAAGCTGACAAGTGGTCTGATTCCCTGTATGATTCCGTTTGCTGTAAGATAGATAAATGTCTGAAGCTTGTAATATACACCCAGAACCAGTACATATTTTGCAGAAAAAGCTGCAAGGATTCCGTTTAGTGACGAAATCAGAAGTGAAGGCAGAGCCATGTTCAAAGTAGCCGGAATTCCAACGGAATACAGTTTGCCAATAAGCACCTTGTCAAAGGTAATATCCTTGATTCTGAAACTTACAGGAATCGGGGTCAGGCGCAGACACACGAGATAAGTTACCAGGCACACGCTCTGACCGATGCCCGTTGCCCATGCGGCACCGGCCATCCCCATTTCGGGAAATGGGCCGATTCCGAAAATCATAAGCGGGTCAAGGACAATATTTGTAATAAAACCTAAAGTCATACTCAACATGGAAACCTTCATCTTTCCAACTGCCTGGAAAATCTTTTCCAAAGAAATTCCAATCATGATGATTACAGAGAAAAGAAATGCTCTGTTTGCATAAATTAGTCCGAATCTGATAATTTCTTCATCATTCGTATACATTGACAGGAAACCCGGCATAAGCAAAATGCCGGCTGCCATGAGAATTATGCCGTGAATCACACTCAGCACCATGCCGGTTGCTGCGTTTTGGTTTGCCTGAAGAGGTTTTCCTGCGCCGAGGCAGAATGCAATTCTTGCATTAAGACCCACACCAAAACCGACAGCTACAGAAGTCATAAGGTTCTGCAGAGGGAATACCAGCGAAAGCGCAGTCATTGCATTTTCACTTATAATTGCCACAAAATAACTGTCAACTATATTGTAAAGTGAGTTTACAGCCATGGAAATTACCATAGGCAAAGACATGGAGATAACGAGTGGCACTATGTTTTTTTCTTTCATAAATGTCTGATTCATATTTTCCTCCTTGAACTTGCGAATTAGGCTTTGATTGGCTTTTCGGTAAAAGCAAGCCATTAAAATTTACAAAAAAATAAGCCACACAGCCTGAAAAGCTGTGTGGCGAAAAAAGATTTCTCTTGAAAAATCCACTCCCTACTTGGGTTTTAGAGTGTCAGTATATCATCTGGAGAGCCGGATGTCAATATGTTACGGTGGAAGTCACCATGTAGGCGTGCTATAATTTACAGAGATATCTGAGCATTTGCCTTCGGCTTTTGCGGTGCAGCCTGAGTGAGCTTTCGCAAAGAGTGGCAAATAAGAAAGGGCGGGAATTTATCAAATGAATACAAAAAACAAGAAGCACATAAGCGGGGCACTGGCCTTCATTACACTGATGGGGATTGTCAGTCTTTTTTCGGACATGACTCATGAGGGCGCAAGAAGTGTACTGGGTGAATATCTGAATCTCGCGGGCGCTTCCGGAGCTACTATAGGTTTTGTTTCCGGAGTTGGGGAGCTGTGTGGCTATTCTCTTCGCTTGATTTCAGGCTTTTTTGCCGACAAAACCAAAAAATACTGGACCCTTGTAATTACAGGATACGCACTTCAGGTTGCGGCAATTCCGGCTCTTGCGCTGATTCCGGAAAACGGCTGGGTTATTGCCTGCGGCCTTGTAATCATGGAGCGAATCGGAAAAGCTATCAAAAAACCTGCGAAAAACACGCTTGTAAGCTTTGCTGCAAGCGAAATCGGAACCGGAAAAGGCTTCGCTTATCAGGAATTTTTGGATCAGCTGGGAGCTTTTTTTGGACCGGTAATGCTCTTTGTTATCGCCTCAATCAAAGGCACCGGCAACCTGTTTTCCACATATCGCGTCTGCTTTGCGGTTCTTGGAATACCTGCTCTTATTACAATTTCACTGGTGGTGCTGGCAAAAGTTAAGTATCCGCATCCCGAAATGTTTGAAAAATCAAAGGATGAAGCAGTTGAATTTCACACGCAAAAGTCCTTTGTGCTATATATGGCAGCTATTTGCCTCTTTGCCTTCGGCTTTGCGGACTTTACGCTGATTACTTTGCACGCGGCAAAGATGCACGCTTTTCCGGCTTCTACTTTGAGCCTTTTGTATGCGGCGGCTATGGCTGTGGATGCCTTTGCTGCACTGTTTTTCGGCTGGCTTTTTGACAAAATCGGGCTGAAGTCTCTCATGTTTTCAACCCTTTGCAGCGCATTTTTCTCGGGCTTTATTTTCCTTACTGGAAATCCTGTTCTCATGGGTATAGGCATTGTCCTATGGGGCATCGGCATGGGAGCTCAGGAAAGCATAATGAAGGCTGCTGTGAGCAAAATCATTCCGGCATCTATGAGAAGTACAGGTTTCGGAATCTTTGAAACCGGCTTTGGGATAGCTTGGTTTCTGGGAAGCTGGTTACTGGGCGCATTGTATGACACAAATCCGCTGTGGCTTGTGATTGTTTCTGTTTCAGTGCAATTGCTTGCAATCATGTTTTACGGACTTTATATCCGAAAAAATAAAACGGCCTGATTTTGCCGAACAAAGGAGATTTGGCTATGAATGAATTAAAAATTGTTACGCTGATGGAAGATAACCTGCAGGGCAGCGGCCTTGCGGCGGAACATGGCTTGTCTGTGTATATAGAAACAAAGAAACATAAAATCCTTGTGGATACCGGAAAATCCGAAAAAACATGGGAAAATGCAAAGGTAAAAGGCATTGACATATCCAATGTGGACACCGTATTTTTGAGCCACGGCCATTATGATCACTCCGGTGGTCTTCTAAAATTTGCGGAACTTAACCCATCTGCTGATATTTATATAAGGGATAACGCAGGCGGTGAATATTATTCTTTGCATAACGGAAAAGCAAGATACATAGGAATCGACAAAGCCGTCTTAGCTTTGCCGAATTTGCACATGATAAAAGAAAGTGCAGCAATAGATGAAGAGTTATCTGTATTTACAAATGTGCACCCGACGAGGAACCTTCCAAGGGGAAACAAAATCCTGAAGGAACTGAAAAACAACAAGTATGTGCAGGATACTTTTTCTCATGAGATGTATCTGACGATCAGATGCAGTGAAGGAAAATATGTGCTTATTTCCGGCTGTGCTCACAATGGAATACTTAACATCCTGGATGCTTTCCGGGAAATATACGGGACAGATCCTTCTGTTGTCATCAGCGGTTTTCATATGATTCAGCCTGAATATACCGCAGATGACCTACAGGAAATCAAAAATGCCGCAGAAGAACTTTCGAAAATGGACACCAAGTTCTACAGCGGCCACTGCACAGGGAAAGTTCCATACAATATATTAAAAGAAATTTTGGGAGATAAACTAAACGCGATTAGTGATTTGTAGATAGGTGCATGATGTTATAATACAGGGGATGGTTTTATGAACAGAACTGAACTGAAAGAATATATTCAGAATAATTATGGTACCGATCCGGATTATCCATGGATGAAATATCCGAGCTATGAGGTTTTTCGTCATGCCGGTAACAGAAAGTGGTTTGCGGTTATCATGGATGTACCGAGAAACAAACTGGGTCTTCAGGGTGAGGAAATTCTTGGAATAGTGAATTTCAAATGTGAACCGTATTTATTGAATTCTTTGCTGGGAGAGGAGGGATTTTTCCTTGCTTATCATATGAACAAAACAAACTGGATAACGGTAGCTCTTGATGGAAGTGTTTCAGATGAGCAAATTAAAATGCTTCTGGACATGAGCTTTGACGCAACTGCGCCTAAAATAAGAAAAAAAGATAATTTTTAGTAGTACCGTTAACTTGCGGAGGTGACGGCAAATGAGTGAATATAAGATGATAGATATGGATAATTGGCCTCGAAGAGAGCATTACAAATATTATACTGAGCAACTGAAGGTTGAGTTCAACATGACTGCAAATGTTGACGTGAAGGCTTTGTTGGAGTTTTGTCATAGCAATGGGTACAATTTTTATCCTGCGCTGATTTATTGCGCTACAAGGACAATCAATCGAATTGAAAATTTCAGGATGTTCAAAGACGCGGACGGAAAGCTGTGCGTATGGGAAAAAGTCGTTCCGAATTATACTATTTTTCATGAGGATGACCATACGTTTTCTGATTGCTGGACTGACTACTCGGAGGAATTTGAGGTGTTTTATCAGGACATAACTTCGGATATGCAACGGTATGCACACAAAAAAGGAATCAAGGTAAAAGACGGACAGCCACCTAACTTCTATTGCTTTTCGGCTGCTCCATGGACGACGTTCACAGGGTACGGAAGTAAGGTTACGGATGGTGTGCCTATGTATTTTCCGGTAATTACTGCCGGAAAGTATGAAGAATGCGGGGACAAAATCAACTTGCCGGTTAACATTACGATTGCACATGCAGTAGCAGACGGTTATCATGTTGGGCTCTTTTTTCAGTATCTGCAAGAAGAAGTAAACGAGCTGAAGTTTAGGTAGGTGCTAACTTGTTTTCTTGATTGGACAAATAAGGCATATGAAATTAGGATAGAGCAATAGGAAAATACAGCTTGAGAAAGTCTGTCTTAAGCTGGATTTTATGTTGAAAAACAAGTTCATAGGAAGTATAATAAGGTTAATATATTAGCTAAAATATGTGATTTTGAGAGAAAAAGGACAATATATTAACCATGAATGTAGATTTTCTGAATTTTAAAACGCCCAGGGAGGTTTCTCTGGAAGTGGCTGAGAAAGCTAAGGCAAAACGCAAGTACATGAAACTCACACAGCAGCAGCTTGCTGACCGGTCAGGTGTGGCTCTCAGTTCTCTTAAGAGATTTGAACGCACCGGAGAAATTTCTTTTTCTTCCCTGCTGAAGATTGCTTGGGTGCTGGACAGCCTGAAAGAATTTGAAGAGCTTTTCAAGAAACCGGAATACTCTTCTATGGAGGAACTGTTAAATGATAAAACCAGATAGAATAGAAGTATATATGAATAACAAGCATGTAGGCACTTTGGCAGAAACGAATCATAGAGTGGCTTTCCAGTACAGTGACGAGTGGCTTGCTACGGGTTTTAGCATAAGTCCTTTCTCTTTGCCTCTTGAAAAACGCCTCTTTGTTCCAGAGTACAGTCCATTTGAGGGAGTGTATGGCGTATTTGCAGATACTCTTCCGGACGGATGGGGGCGACTGGTTGTGGACAGGTATATTAAACGTAAACTAAAGATCAATGCGGATGAAATTGATAGTTTTCAGAGATTGATGCTGGTATCAGGTTCCGGAATGGGGGCGCTCAGCTACAAGCCTGTAGTTGATATTTCTGATGGTGAATACCTCGGAAACTATGATGAGATGGCGAGCGAATGTCATAAGCTTCTGCAAGAGGACGCTTCTTGTGATTTGGATAAGCTTTTTAGATATGGAGGTTCTTCCGGAGGTGCGAGACCCAAAATTCATACGCAAATTGCCGGAGAAGAGTGGATGATTAAATTTCCGTCATCCTATGACAGTCCTGATATTGGCCTGCAGGAATACGAATACAGTTTATGCGCAAAAGAGTGTGGCCTCGAAATGAGTGAGACCAGGCTGTTTGAATCTAAGGTCTGCAAAGGCTATTTTGGAACAAAACGATTTGACAGAGACAGTGACGGAAAAAGAATTCATATGATATCTGCAAGCGGACTTCTAGAAACTTCGCATCGGTATCCGAATCTTGATTATAATCAGCTCATGAAGCTGACAATGATTCTCACTCACGATATGCAGCAGGTCAAGAAGATGTTTGACCTGATGTGCTTTAATGTATATGCGCATAACAGAGATGACCATTCCAAGAACTTTTCGTTCCTTTATAACGAGGACGAAGGACGCTGGGTACTTTCACCTGCATATGACCTGACTTACAGCAGTTCTCAAGGTGGAGAACATGCAACAACGGTAGATGGCGAAGGACGAAACCCCGGAATAAATAATATTTTGCAGGTTGCAAAAAAAACCGGAATCGACTTAGCTTATGCAGAGGCACGAGCAAAAGAAATTGAAGGACGAGTTACCCTAAAATTAGGTAAATACCTTTAGGGTGGTAAAAATTAACATAGTAAAGTGATTTACACATGAGAAAGTGGAAGTGAAAAGATGGAAAAAGAACTAAAAAGTAAACACATGGACATGATAAACGGTCCAATTTGGAATAAACTTCTGATGTTTGCGTTTCCTGTGGCTGCAACTGCTGTTTTAGAACAGCTCTTTAATGCTTCGGATATTGCAATCGTCGGAAACTTTACAGGAGAAGGAAAGACTATAGCGGTGGCTGCGGTGGGAGCAAACAGCTCGATTATTGCTCTGATTGTAAACGCATTTGTGGGGGTTGCTCTGGGAGCCAACGTTGTTATAGCAAATGCAATCGGAAGAAGAGACAAAGAAACAGTGAGCAAGGCGGTGCACACATCTATAGTGGTTGCGATTTTGGCTGGAATTTTCATATCGGTTATAGGCGAACTGGTTGCAGGGCCGTTGCTGTCATCCCTCAATGTACCGGATGATGTATTTCCGGAAGCTTTGCTTTATCTGAGAATATATCTGCTGGGAATGCCTGTTATTTTGCTGTATAACTTTGAAGCTGCCGTTTTCAGAAGTACAGGGGACACAAAGACTCCGCTGATGGTGCTTGCTGTATCAGGGGTTTTGAATGTAGCAATGAACCTGTTCTTTGTGGCAATTTTGAATATGTCAGTAGAGGGTGTTGCAATTGCAACAGTTACATCCAATGCCATAAGCTCAGTATGGCTCTTTAGACGCTTGCTGAAGTCAGACGGAATCACGAGCATTGAGCTGAAACTTCTTCGCGTTGACAGAAAAATTCTCATAAGAATCATGAAAATCGGTTTGCCTGCCGGAATTCAGAGCTCTGTCTTCGGTGTAGCAAACATAGTAATTCAGTCTGCCATAAACAGCCTCGGAACTGTTATTATGGCAGCATCATCAGCAGCATATAACATAGAAATCTTTGCATATTTTGTGATGAACTCCTTCAGCCAGGCTTGTACAACATTTGTAGGCCAAAACTACGGTGCAGGACAGATTAAGCGCTGCAGAAGAGTATTGAAGCTCTGTATTGTTGAAACTATGATTGCAACAGGAACCGCAATTTTCCTTGTGCTTTTCTTCGGGAAATCGCTTCTTGCGATTTTCAACAATGATCCGGAGGTAATAGAGTACGGATATATAAGAATTATGATGATTTTCTCGTCATACATTTTCAGTATGCTTTATGACAATATGTCCGGATATATGAGAGGTTTTGGAATTTCTTTGATGCCTGCGGTTCTGACAATGGTTGGTGTATGCGGAATCAGACTGTTTTGGATTGCCTTTGTTTTCCCTTCCCACAGGAGCCTTCAGGGAATTCTGATGGTTTATCCGGTTAGCCTTTCGGTAACTGCATTGCTAATTTTCATTCTGCTGATGGTTTGCCGTCCATCCAAGAGGTTTCAGCTAAAAGAATAAGAAATACAGATAAAATAGCAATAAATAAAGTATAGAAAATTTGTTTAAGATGGCGCCCGGGCGCTACAGAGGAAAGTGAAAAGGTGATTGCTATGAGAAGAGCAGAATTCAGAATTGCCAACATGGCGGATACAGAGGCGGTTAGCCGCATTTACGAAAAGATTCATGACGGTGAGGAGGTCGGCAGGTTTACAATCGGCTGGGAAAGAGGAGTATACCCGGTAAAAGACACAGCGGTGCAGGCCGTTGACAGAAATGAGTTATTTGTCTACGATGATGACGGCAAAATTCTTGCGGCAGCCATAATCAACAAAGTTCAGGTGGACGTATATGCGAAAGGAAACTGGAAGTACGAAGCTCCGGAAGATAAGGTGATGGTTCTTCATACTCTAGTTGTGGATCCTGATACCGGCAGAAACGGAATCGGCAGCGGTTTTGTTAGATTCTATGAAAAATATGCAAAAGAAAAGGGCTGCACTGTTTTGAGACTGGATACAAATGAGAAAAACAAAGCAGCGAGAAGCCTTTATGCAAAGCACGGATATACAGAAATCGGAGCGGTGCCATGCAGGTTTAACGGAATCGAAGGAGTTAATCTTGTTCTTATGGAAAAGCACTTGTAAAAATTGACAAACAGCTGATTTGGTGTTTTAATAGTAGGTAGATTTTAATAATTTTGAGCGTGGGGAGCTTTATGCTGAGAGGAATAAATTTCGACCCATTGACCTGATGTGGATAATGCCACCGTAGGAATGCGTGATCTAAACAATAATCATTTGTTCATAATTATGGCAGGCCCATTGGGTTCTGCCTATTTTTTTGAGAAATGAGGAGGAGAGTACCAAATGAGAGAATATGCAACACAGATGGAAGCAGCGAGAAAAGGAATCGTAACTAAGGAACTTGAAATCGTTGCAAAAAAAGAACTTATGACTGTTGAAGAACTGATGCCTCTTGTTGCATCAGGAAAAGTTGCGATTTGTGCAAACAAAAACCACAAGAGCCTTGATCCTGAAGGAATCGGTTCAATGCTTAAGACTAAGATAAACGTAAATCTTGGAGTTTCAAGAGACTGCAAGGATTATGACATAGAAATGAAGAAGGTTATGGAAGCTGTTGACATGGGAGCTCATGCAATCATGGACCTTTCATCCCACGGAGATACTATTCCATTCAGAAGAAAGCTGACTTCAGAATGTCCTGCTATGATTGGAACAGTACCTGTTTACGATTCAGTTATCCACTATCAGAGAGACCTTGCAACTCTTACAGCAAAGGATTTTATTGATGTAGTAAGACTTCATGCTGAGGACGGTGTTGATTTTGTTACTCTCCACTGCGGAATCACAAGAA
>CALHKP010000047.1 GCA_938034165.1 uncultured Clostridia bacterium
TTCATGGTCATTTTTTCTTTGACTTTTTCTGTACTATGAAGTTTTCTAAGTTCCGCTCGTTCTTAGCGAACAAGCTTTTTAAGTATATCACCCAAGCAAGCTTTTGTCAAGAACTTTTTTATTCTTTTTTCAACCGCTTCTGTGTGATAGCCTGTTTATATTATCACTTTCACAAGGCTTTGTCAACATGTTTTTTATGTTTTCAGCGCCGTTCAAGTGACAGCTTATCTAATTTACCACATATCAACTTCTTCGTCAATACCCTTTTTTATATTTTTTGATGTTATATGTATCAAAAAAGTGGATTACGATAAAGAAACCGGTGAGATTCTTACTACATCTTCTATTCTTGACATAAACGAGGACTTAATCCACCAGGAGAAAGCATTAGATGGATACTACTTGCTGCTCACGAGCGAAATGGATACACCTGATGACAAAATCATAAATACATACAGAGGCTTGTGGAGAATTGAAGAATCCTTCGAAACCACTAAAAGCGAATTAGAAGCTCATCCCGTCTATGTACGTACCAATGAGCATATTGAAGCACACTTCCTTACCTTCTTTGTAGCGCTTACTCTATCAAGAATTCTTGAAATGAAACTTGAACATAGATACTCGGCAGGAAAAATCCTCGAGTCCCTATCAAAATCAAGCTGTAGCCTGATTCAGCAGAATTATTAAATGTTTGATTACTTTGATGGAGTTGTGAACTTAATGAATATCAATTTTTCTAAATGTGTAAGAACTCTAGGAGATATCAAGCAGACTCTTGCAGGCACTAAGAAAAATTAAACCTATAATAAAGCTAATCAGCTTGAATAGAAATCTTGTCACTTTTGAAAAATCCTCCGATTCACTTATTTTTGCTCATTCTTAGCATTTTGGTATGCCTGTTTCTGTGTCTGCTCTTCTTTTTCTTTCTTTATCTCATAGATTTCGTTAGCTGTGTATAAGGAAACAGCTACAATGATTACAAGCATTAGTTTGAAATATTTTAAGAAGAAGTATTTTACCTTGTTTGGTACAATGGAAATTGTCTTTTCTGTAACGCTCTTATTCCCTGCTGCGTCTTCTGCAACAAGCTTAACCTTTTGCCTTGCTCCTTTTCCAATAGCAGCTTCAAAATTATTTTCGCTGATTTCTACAGGTTCTATTTCTGCATCGTTAACGTATACTTTGAACGAAGTCTTTGATAGATTATCTTTTACTTCTACTCTTATGATTTGCTTTTCCGCATTTACAAGGGTTTCTCTGAATCCTTGATAGACTCTGATGTTTGGTTTGGTTTTGTCTACAGTAAACTTCAGTTTTCCTGCTTCGGACTGTGATTCCATTTGATTACCGGCTGCATCAGAAGATATTACATTTAGTTCATATACGCCTTCTTTTTCGAACTCGTCCGGCGTGTATTTGTGCGTATATACGTTATATTTTCCGGAAGTTCCTGCCTTTTGAGTTTTTTTATTGTCTTTTTCGAACTTGATTCCGTCTCGAATTAATTCGTTTTTAGTGCTTCTCAATTCCGAAACGTTCTTTTCAGTAACTATCAGATCTTCTTTTACTTCTTTAACAGCTTTTCCGTTAATCTTATGCACACTATCACTAAATTCGAAGCTCGATCCAAACCTATTAACGATGAAAGTAACTGTTTTAGTAGTAATATTACCTGCTTTATCTCTTACTGTAGCTGTTAGCATATATACTCCATCGTTTTCTTTTGTTTTTGCAAAGTCTGCAAAAGACACCGAGTTTTCACCTTCTGTTTTGTTCAAATTAGAGTACCAATTTTGGCCAGCTCTAGTCAGTGTAATTTCTTTTCCTTCTAAATAATCGTCTGAGAATGTAACATTTGGAGCAACAACATCTTCGTAAGCATATATTTTTCCATCTGCAACGCCATCAATATTAAGTGTTGGTGCAACGGTATCTACAGTAAAAGTGAGTTGTTTTGTCTCAGATTTGTTTCCTGCTGCATCTTCTGCGTATACCGAAAACGTATATGTACCTACACCGCCCACATTGATTGTTGAGGAAGAAGTGACCCTTGCGTTTTCCCAAGGGAACCGGATTTCCGTAGTGTTGTTTCCAAGAGTTTTCGTTGCTTTAATAAATACGTTATTATTCTTGTAATTCAATTCTTCTACACTTATTGTTACATCCTGTGGGGTGTTTAGATACTTCCCTTCCCCCGGTCCTTTGATTGACACAACCGGAGCTGTACTATCTTTTGTAAAGCTTCTTTTGACGGTGTTTGACTTATTCCCTGCTGCATCTTCTGCTATTGCTTCAATTTCGTAAACTCCGTCTTTTGCAAAAACTCTTTCGGGAATTTTTGCGGTCTCAGTTTTGTGGTATGTTTCCGCAAATTCTTTCTTTCCATCTCTTGTCACAGTAACATCAATGTGATTTCCTGCTGCATAAATATAATCATCTTTTTCTGTAAAAACGACTGTTGGAGAAGTGTTAGTGTATACGCCTTCTTCTACCCCGGAAATTGAAAGTTTTGGCTTTGTGATATCCACCTTGACTACTTCTGTCTTGACCGTTTTATTGCCTGCATGGTCCATAGCCGTTAAGACAATAGTATATTCCCCTGTGTTGTTTTTTTCTGATTTTATGAGTTTTTCAGTGAGCGAGAACTTTGCAATGTCTTCCATAGCCTCATTCTTCTTGTACTCTTTGCTATATAGTACATTCTTTCCAAGTGTTACTTTTACGCTTTTCATTCCGGCACAGAAGTCTCTCGAGGTCACTTTGAATTGTAAAGGTTCTTTATACCAGCCGTTTTTATTAGCTTTTGCGTTGGTTGCCTTCATGTCACCTACTTCCGGTTTTGTTGAGTCTTTCAGAAAAGTTCTTGTGAGTGTGTTTGCACGGTTTCCTGCTGCATCTGTCGCATTAAGAACCACTTTGTATTTTCCGTCCGGTTCGAATATGTCAGAAGGTAATGTCTTGCTGATCTGATTAGCAAAACTCTTTTCATATATGTTTTTGTCGTTTCTGTAGACAGTCACTGTGAAGCTGTTTCCTTCTGCATCGACATAATCCTCTGTTTCGCTTGCAACAAGTTCCGGAACCTTATTTACATATTCGCCGTCTGCAATCCCTGTAAGAGTTACTACAGGAGGTCTTACGTCTACTTTTACTTTCAGATTTTTTGTTGAGATGTTACCGCAGTTGTCTGTTACCTTTACGACAACGGTATATTCACCTGTTTTGCTTCTTATTTCTTTTACCAGTTCTTTTGACAAAGAGAATTTGATTTTTTCTTCAGTCATCACTTTCTTATCAAAGCTTTTGGAGTACAGAACCTTGTCATCAACCATTGCTGTAATTTCAGAAATTCCGGATTCTGCATCTATTGCTGCACATTCAAAGTCAAGACTTTCATTGTACCAGCCATTTTTGTTTGTTACGGCGTTAGTAACTTTAATGTCACTTACTATAGGAGGAATTATCTCTAGCGTTAAATCACTTGCGTCTTTGTTTCCTCTAAGCAGAACTTCTTCACTTTTATTTCCCACCTTATCCGTTGCATCAAGATAAAGGGTTTGTTTCATCATCTCTTTCTGAGATTCTATTACAAAAGTAGCAGTTGTTTTACCGCTGCTTTTTGTTACATTGGTAGTTTTGTATACTGTTTTTTCTCCGTTTTCTCCTATTCCGATAAGGTCAATTTCCTCTACTCCGCTTTCTTTATCCACAACAGATAGAGTGATTAGAAGGTCTGCTTTTACGGTTGTATAGATTCCATGGTCCTTTATTTTCACTTCTTTGTTCGCTGCTTTTGTCTGGATATCTGAAATAGATGGTGCTGCCTGATCTATTTTTACAGCTTTTACAACGCTGCTTGAACAGATTCCATCGCGGTAAACGTAAAACAGTCTGTTAAAATGTGTTACTGATGAGAGTGTTATTTCGATTTCATCAAGCTGCTCTCCATCTCTTTGCAGAGAGAGTTTCCTTCCGTTTAGTGCCTTTACAGTATATTTTGTATCTTCTTGCGGCTTTTTTACATATCCGTTAACAGCGCCTACAACCGTATAATCATTTTCTGCCACTCCCGGTCTTTCATAAACATAGAGTTTATCTGTGAATCTGCTTAATTTAACGCTTGCTGCTGTCTTTATTTCCGGTATAGGTTCATTAAAGATTTCTACTTTCTGAACCTTTCCTGTCTCTTTCACTGTAAATTCAAAGTCACCTTCCGGCGGCAGATACCCTTCCGGAGTCTTTGTTTCTCTGATATAGTATTTACCCGGTGTTAATCCTTTGATTACATGAGAAGCTTTATCTGACGTAAAGGTTTCAATCACTTTCTTATCTTTATCAAGAAGCTGAAGCTCTGCTCCCTTTAAAGTGATTTTATCTTCGTTTTTATCTACTGTAGTCTTTTCAACTTCTACTTTTATAGGGGTTTCTTTAGATTCAACCACGTAATTAAAATTAGCAGTATTTATTTCTGTAATTCTTGCTTTAACTTCGTGTGCTTCTTTATCTATGATATATCCCTTAGATGCATCTGTTTCTACTACCTTATATAGACCCGGCTTTCCGCCTTCATATCTTGCAAAGCCTTTTTCATCAGTAGTTAATGTTGCTACCTTGACATCTTCTGATTTTATTGAATCGTAAAAGAACACATCATACTTAGCACCTGCAAGTGAGCCGTAACCTTGGGCTTCGTTTTTACCTGTTTCAGCATCAACCTTATTAATTGTAATTGATACAGTCTGCTCTTTTTCGACATCTTCAACATCTTTTAATACAACTTGCTGGTCGTCAACTATATGTCCCGGTCTAATCTGCTGAAGCGATACGATTCCTTCTGTCTTTGCAAAGCCTGCTGGCGCTTTAGTTTCTTCAAATGTATATGTACCAAAGAGTCCTACAGGCGTTCCGTCTTCTTCTCTAAAGAGTTCGTCTCCTCCTATTTTCCATTTATCTCTTAAACGGATTTCTCCATTAGCATCAGTCTTAAAGATCCATGTTCTGTAAGGAGTAGCTGTCTTTGCTTCCTCTTCTCCTAAAAAGTTCTTAAAGTATTTAACGGTATACTCCGCGCCTTCAAGGCTTAGGTTCTTATCTGCTCCTTCTGCCGCTTTCTTTTGAAGCTTTAATGAAAGAGGGTCAAACATTGGAGAATCCTTTGAAGTTACTGTTGCAAGCTGACCGGATGCTACTGTAACAGTATATGGCGTAGCGTCAATATCATAGCCCTTTGGAGCAGTTACTTCTTTTACAATATATGTACCTGCTTTAATCGAAGCTTCCTGTGATCTTCCGCTTGAGTCTGTAGTTAATGTTAAAAGTCTGTTACTGTCAGCATTGGCATTACTTACGGATGCATATACTCCGTATACTGCACCTGCAAGAGTGTAATGTTCAGGACACTCTGCTACAAGTGAGCTATTGTTTGCAGTTACCTTAATTACTTTAACCTTTCCTGCAGGGTTGTATTCCCATGTGAAAAGGTCTTGTGTTGCTCTGCTTCCGCTTGGAAGAAGATATGCAGTAAATCCTTGAGGGTCCGGCTTTGATGCTATATAGCTTTCAAATGCTGAAAGACCCGATACATCATATACTCTTCCGTTTCCTCCATAGGCTCTTCCAAGCGCCATAGAAGTTACCGCAGTTCCACAAGCATCGGTTTTACTTGTTGCATAATTTCCGCTAAAACCTGTCTGATAGACACTGTTATACGTTGAACTTGAAAAGCCCAGCCACTGTGCAGGACCTCTGTAGCCATAATACAGTATCTTTCTGATCTGCGCGCTGTTATATGGCACTTTGTTTAACGCAACGCGGTTTCCATAGCTGTCTCCCATAGGAGAAGGCAGTCCATGCTCCGCACAAAAGGCAGGTTTACCTTCTGATGTTGTGAACTTGCCATGCATGTTTTCAGCAGGCTTTCCGCCTCCGGAATTGTAACTGAAAATGCTTCCTTGATACGTTACCGTAACGGAAGCTGCAAATGCAGTTACCACGCTGAGAAGAACAACAAGCATAATGATAAAGGTTCTTGATACTTTTCTCTTTTGACGTTTCTTCATCTTTCTTTTCCTTTCTTTTTTAACATATTAGTGATAACGGATATATTTAAAAAGGAAACGATAAGTTATCATTTCCTTTTTAAATCAATATGTATTTTTTTAAACCCCTTACGCCTAAAGCTTTCTTTTTAATTTTTTATGTACCTATGTGTTTTTTTGTATAAAAAAGAGAGCATTGCTGCCCTCTTTTTAATAGAATGTATTTAAAAGAAAATATTAGAAACCGCTTTTAAGGAGGTTTTTATAAATAGTCTATCTATATTCCCAGTGACCTTCTTCTGGATGCTCAACATATTCGTCTACATAATGGTCTATATACTGCTCGCTTGGCGCATTACCCCACTGAACAACTCCCGGTGCATTGTCACAATCATCATTCCATTCCTGCTTGTCATAGTAATATTTAATATTACCGTTACCGAAGTTAATAAACCATCTAGGTCTTGATGCATATACAGGAACTTTAACTGTCTCGGTCCATGCAGGCTTATCAACAACCCATACCTTTTTCTTTTCCTGCGCTGCAGGCTTTGATGAGGAAGGTTTGGATGAACTTGATGAGCTTGGCTTATTTGCATCTACCGATGAATTTGGCTTTGAAGTGCTTGAAGATGGCTTATTTGTCGAACTTGGCTTTGATGAAGCATTTGACGCAGAAGAGAAAACCTGTTCTGTCACAGATACTTTTCCGCTCTTATCAATCTTTACATCAATTTTGCCGTTTGATGCATCTTCTATTTTTTCGCTGTATTCTTTTGCGATTCTTTCCTTTTCTTCATCTGTCTTGGCAGCCTTTAGCTTTTCTTTCATCTCGTCTTCGAGTTTTTCAGTTTTTTCCTGCTCTTTAGCTGTCATTACTGCTTCTTTTTTATCACTTCCTTGATTGTTTCCCGTAGCTGCATAAATAGTAATACCTGCTGAGAAAACGAGGATAATAGCGGCAATTAAAATAGCTTTTTTCTTGTTCTTTCTGATAGTTTCTTTGATGTTATTCATTATTTTACCTTGTATGATATTTATAGAAGCAAAAATATCATATTTCCTTTCGTTTAATGTCGT
>CALHKP010000048.1 GCA_938034165.1 uncultured Clostridia bacterium
TTGGGACATAATCAGTTTCGTTATACTAAGACAATATCACATTTGATACATAAAACAAAGGCTAAACATATGTAAAAACTTGACAGTTAAAGCTTTTATAACTATACTGTATTCTGTGTAGATATCTTTTTTTTCGAGGTGAAACAGGGGATTTGCCGCGAAAAAATATCTTCATTCCCCGAAAGCCGGGACAAAGGTTTTCAAATACGAAAGAAAGGAGGAAAACGACATGCTTAAGAAGATTTTTAGAGCTATGTTTACGGTTGTAGGTCTAATAGTGGGATATGGTGTATTTGCACTTCTGAGATTCTGGCTGATTAAGACCGGTGCTCCGGTTGATGCTAATTTCACAGAAGTACAGCAGGAAACTATGGGGATTATTTTTGCAATTATATTTGGAATTATATTTTTCAGACTGACACCGACCATAAGGCGACAGGGGATAAAGGTTGCAGAGAACATAGAAAACGATCTCAGAGGTGTCAGCGGAAACGATCTTCTTGCAGGAACCATCGGCCTGATAGTAGGACTGGTAATCGCACTTCTTGTGACTCAGATCTTTGCCGGAATAAAAAATACTTACATATTTATATTGATTACAATCGTAACCTATATGATAATGGGTTATCTGGGCGTTGTAATTGCCACCAAAAAAGGCAAAGAAATACTGAATCCACTCTTTAATAATAGAAGAAACGATGGTTCTTCTCAGGGACAGTCAGGAGGATTTTCCGGCGGTCTGATAAAAGGCGGCAAGAAAAAAATCGAAGGTGTTCCTAAGATTTTTGACACAAGTGTAATTATTGACGGAAGAATTTCCGAGATAATGAAGACAGGATTTTTGGAAGGTCCCATTGTAATACCGGAATTTGTACTGGTGGAACTTAGACATATTGCAGACTCTTCGGATTCCCTTAAGAGAACCAGAGGAAGACGAGGTCTTGATATACTGAACAAAATTCAGGACGATTACGGCATAGAAATTTACAACACTGACAACGAAAAGTCCCTGAGGGAAATTCCAGAAGTGGATGTAAAGCTTATCAAGCTTGCACAGATTATGAACGGAAAAGTCGTTACAAACGATTTTAACCTGAACAAAGTAGCTACCATAAACGGAGTTGACGTTCTTAATATCAACGAACTTGCAAACACACTTAAACCTGTTGTAATACCGGGTGAACAGATGACTGTAACTTTGGTTAAACAGGGCAAGGACAATGCACAGGCAGTGGGTTATCTGGATGACGGAACTATGATAGTAGTGGAAGACGGCAGAAAGATGATAGGAAAGACTACGCAGATAAATGTTACCAGCGTGCTTCAGACTGCAGCAGGAAGAATGATTTTCGGAAGACTTAAGAAGTAGGTAAACAGGGTTTATGTTAGACGGAAAAAAAGTATTTGTAATTATCGGAGCCGCCGGAAGCGGAAAGCGTATGGGGGCTCCTGTTCCCAAACAGTTTCTGAAGATAAACGGAAAGACGATTTTGGAGGAAACTGTTCAAAAATTTAAGGACTCATCTATTGTGGATGATATAACTGTTGTTGCAGCTGCGGAGTATGTTCCGCTTTGCGAAAAGCTCTTTTGCGGCGGCGGTGTGAGTGTTGTGACTGGCGGAAATGAGCGCCAGGACTCAATCGGAAACGCGCTGGATTCACTGAAGGAAAGAGGCGTTTCGGATTATGACATAGTGCTTGTCCACGACGGCGTAAGGCCTTATTGTTCGCAGGAGCTTATTCAGCGAGTTGCAAAGGATGCAGCCGAAAAGGGTGCGGTAATTGCAGCAGTGCCGCCAAAGGACACCATAAGACATATATCTGAGGGAACCCTTGACAGAAGCAAGCTGTACAATGTACAGACACCCCAGGGATTTACAGCGTCAATCCTTCAGGAGGCTTATGGAAAGGCAAAAGAAGATGGTTTTTATGGGACTGACGATGCAGGTCTTGTGGAGCGCATTGGAATCAGTGTTTCTGTTACCGAGGGCGAAAACACCAACATAAAAATAACAACACCGGAGGACCTTAAGATGGAAAACAGAATAGGAACCGGATTTGATGTTCACAGACTGACGGAAGGCCGAAAGCTGATTCTCGGAGGCGTGGACATTCCTTTTGAAAAAGGACTTGATGGGCACTCAGATGCGGACGTACTGGTGCATGCGCTTATGGATGCGTTGCTTGGAGCCTGCGCCATGGGTGACATCGGGAAGCTCTTTCCGGATACGGACGACAGCTTCAAAGGCATCAGCAGCCTTAAACTGCTGAAGAAGGTAAGAGAGGTTCTTACCGAAAGAGGCTTTACTCTTGTTAACTGCGACATGACTTTGATCTGTCAGCGACCGAAACTGGCGCCGTACATAGATCAGATGAGACAGAATATCGCAGATGTTCTGGAAACGGATGTAAACAGAGTAAGCATAAAAGTGACAACGACAGAGAAACTCGGATTTGCAGGAAGAGGAGAAGGAATCTGCTGTGAGGCGGTTGCTCTCTTGCAATGCAGAGGCTGTTAATTTGTATAGATTGGAGAAAAAGAATGAAATTATCACAGATGCACATCAAAACATTGAGAGAAGTTCCAAACGAAGCTGAAATCGCAAGCCATATTCTGCTTCTTAGAACAGGTATGATCAGAAAGCTTGTTTCAGGCGTTTACGGATTTATGCCCCTTGGCTGGAGATCTGTCAGAAAGATTGAAGACATCATCAGACAGGAAATGGACAATACAGGCGCGCAGGAAATCCACATGTCTGCAGTACAGCCGGCCGAACTCTGGCAGGAATCAGGCAGATGGTTTGCATACGGACCTGAGCTCTGGAGACTTAAGGACAGAAACGGCAGAGATTTTTGTTTAGGACCTACACATGAGGAAATCTTCACAGACATTGTGAGAAACGATGTGACTTCATACAGACAGCTTCCTATGAACCTGTACCAGATTCAGACTAAGTACAGAGATGAAGCAAGACCAAGATTCGGACTTATGAGAAGCAGAGAATTCATCATGAAGGACGCTTATTCATTTGACAGAGATTACGAAGGTCTTGACAAGAGCTATCAGACAATGTACGAAGCTTCTGAAAGAATCTTCACAAGATGCGGCCTGAAATTCAGACCTGTAGAGGCTGACACAGGAGCAATCGGTGGAAGCAACTCACATGAATTTACAGCAATTTCAGAAGTCGGCGAAAGCGAAATCGCATATTGCGAAAGCTGCAACATGGCTGCTACAGTAGAAAGAGCTGAATGTGTCGACGCACCTGCTTCACCTGAAAGCGAAGCCCTTCTTGAAATGGAATATGTTCACACACCTGGAACAAAGACAATCGAAGAGGTTGCAAACTATCTGGGAATCAGTCAGGAAAAGACAATCAAAGCACTTCTGTTTGTAAAATATGACGAGCAGGGAGAAGAAGACGGTTATGTAGCTGCTTTTGTTCGCGGAGACAGAGAACTGAACATGATTAAACTTGTTAATGCTCTTGGAATTCCTGAACATGCAATCGAATTTGCAGATGAAGAAAAAATCTCTGCAGTTACAGGTTGTGTCGGAGGATTCACAGGTCCTCAGGGACTGCATGACTGCATAATCGTTGCAGACAGCGAACTCGTGGGACTTAAAAACCTTGTTGCGGGAGCAAACAAAGCAGATCACCACATGCTGAACGTCAACTACGGAAGAGATTACGAGGCTGATATTGTAAAAGACATAAAGACTCTAAAAGAGGGGGACAAATGTCCTGTTTGCGGGGCACCTGTAAAGCATGCGAGAGGTATAGAAGTAGGTCAGGTATTCAAGCTTGGAACAAAGTACTCAGACTCAATGGGCGCTATGTACAAAGACGAAAACCAGAAAGACCAGCCTATCGTAATGGGTTGCTATGGAATCGGAGTTACAAGAACTCTTGCAGCTGTAGTCGAACAGCACCACGACGAAAATGGTATAATCTGGCCTGTATCAGTTGCGCCTTACCATGTAATCGTTACTTTGGTAAAACCTGAAGATGAAGAACAGGCAAAGGTTGCAGAGCATATCTATGCAGAACTTCAGAAAGCAGGCATAGAAGTGCTTCTTGATGACAGAAAAGAAAGACCGGGCGTAAAATTCAAGGACGCAGACCTTCTCGGAATTCCTGTAAGAATTACAGTAGGTAAGAGAGCAGGGGAAGGAATAGTTGAATACAAGCTCAGAAGAGATTCAGAGAAAGAAGAACTCACAGTTGAAGAATCAGTTTCAAAGGCAATTCAGCTGATTAACAGTGAAAGAACGGGATATTAATTAATTTAGAACAGGAGATTTTGGTGGTATTTTTTATTACAATTATGGAATGGATCGGAACTGTTGCGTTTGCCGTATCCGGAGCATTTGTTGCAATAGAGAAGAAGATGGACTATTTTGGCATCTGCTTTCTCGCTATTATTACAGCAATAGGGGGCGGTATAATCAGAGACACTCTGGTTAACAGGTCGTATCCTGCGGGTCTTGCGGATCCGAGATACGCAATTGTAAGCATAGTGACGGCGTTTGTTGTAATCATATTTTATAATAAAATCAAAAAACTGCACCATCTGGTATCTATTGCCGATGGAATCGGACTGGCTGCATTTACTGCTATAGGGGCGAGAGTTGCAGTAATAGCAGGTCACAATACAATGTATTCAGTTATAACGATGGCAGTTTTGACCGGAACCTTCGGAGGGGTACTTCGAGATGTCTTCGCAAATGAAAAACCTCGCTGTTTCTGCAGAGAGGTTTATGCGGCAGCGGCTATCATCGGTGCCATAGGATTTGAGATATCATATGACTATATCGGAATGCATACAGCTATGTATGCCAGCTTTGCTATTACACTTGCAGTAAGACTTTATGCGATGTACCATGATTTACATTTATGGAGGGTAGATCTTGAAGGAAGAGCTGAAAGAAGAGAAAAAAGAGCAAAAAGAAAGGCAAAAGAATTACAGTAGTTTGAGTTTGTGCTTTGAACTCTTTTTCTCGTTTTTTAAACTTGGATTGTTTACCATAGGCGGAGGAATGGCAATGATACCGCTTATACAGGGTATTGTTGTGGACAAGAAGAAGTGGATGACCGAGGAGGAGTGTATAGACTGCATAGCTGTGAGCCAGGGACTTCCCGGCGTTATAGCTATAAACATGGCAACTTACATAGGAAAGTTCAAAAAAGGCTTTCTCGGTGCGGTGTTTGCAACAACGGGTGTAATACTGCCAAGTCTGATTGTTATAATAATAGTTGTTGAATTTCTTCACGGATTCGGAGAAAGCAGTTATGTACAGGGAGCACTTGTTGCAATCAGAGCTTCCGCAAGTGCGCTTATTGCATACTCAGCATTCAAAGTGGGCAAGAGCACCCTTAAGAACGGATTTCAATGGGTTCTTGCAATTATAACCTTTGTGCTGATAATATGGCTTGGCATAAACGCAGCTTTGCTTATTATTGCAGGAATTGCAGCAGGAATTATATATAAGTCGTATAAGGCAGGAAGGAGAGAAAATGATATACGTTAAACTCTTTCTTGTTTTCGCCAAAATCGGACTCTTCGGATTTGGCGGAGGAATGGCTATGCTTCCGATGATTTATCAGGGAGCTGAAACCTTTGGGCTTATGAGCAGTGAGGAATTTTCGAACCTAGTTGCCATTGCCCAGGTTACGCCGGGTCCTATAGCGGTAAACGCCGCAACTTATGTGGGATACAACTGCGCGGGAATAAGCGGCGCAATCGTTGCGACTCTAGGGGTTGCGTTGCCGTCGTTTATACTTGTTTTGATAGTGGCCTCGTTTATTCAGGGGTTCAGAGAAAACAGATTTGTTGATGGTGCTTTTGCAGGTATCAGACCTGTGACGGCCGGACTTATCGCTTCAGCTGCTGTAATTATGGGACAGAATGCTTTTGCGCCGGGGGAATGGATTCCGGTAGCAATATTTGTTCTTACAATAGTAGCTGTCTCAAAATTCAAGGTGAGCCCAATTGCGATAATCATAGTTTCTGCAGTCTGCGGAGCTTTGATATATGGATGAAATTAAAGTATTTGTTAATATAAGGAGACTGAAATGAAAAAAGTTACAATTGAATTGGAAAACGGTAAAGTAATGACTGGTGAACTGTATGAGGATATCGCGCCTGTTACAGTTGCTAACTTCGAAAAGCTTGCGGCAGAAGGCTTTTATAACGGATTGACTTTTCACAGAGTAATTCCGGGATTCATGATTCAGGGCGGCTGTCCTAAGGGCGACGGAACAGGTGGCCCGGGATATACAATCAAAGGTGAGTTCACATCAAACGGACATCAGAACGACCTTAAGCATACAACAGGAGTTCTTTCAATGGCAAGAACTATGTTCCCTGATACAGCAGGTTCACAGTTCTTTATCATGGTAGCAGATTCTCCACATCTTGACGGACAGTATGCTGCATTCGGAAAAATCACAGACGGTATCGAAGCTGCGCTTGAAATCGCAAATGTTCCAAGAGACAGAATGGACAAGCCACTTGAACCGGTTGTAATCAAAACTATAACTGTTGAATAATTTGTTTTCTCACAGAACTGTTTGTCTGTGAGAAAAGAGAAAAGAGGTAAAACAATGGCATTTTTTAGAGACGTACACGAGGATATACAGGCAGTTCTGAAACGAGACCCTGCTGCGAGAAACAGCTTAGAGGTTTTGCTGTGTTATCCGGGTGTTTGGGCTTTGATAATGCATAAACCTTCGCACTGGCTTTACAAGCACAATATCAAGCTTCTGGCCAGAATAATTTCTCAGCTCACAAGATGGTTTACCGGTATTGAGATTCATCCCGGTGCAACAATAGGCAGAAGATGCTTTATTGACCACGGAATGGCTGTAGTAATAGGAGAAACTACGGAAGTCGGAGACGATGTTACACTGTATCAGGGAGTTACTCTCGGAGGTACAGGTAAGGATTCCGGCAAGAGACATCCAACCATCGGGAATCGAGTAATCGTAAGTTCCGGGGCAAAGGTGCTGGGACCTTTTGAGGTTGGCGACGATGTAAAAATCGGAGCGGGATCCATAGTGCTGAATGCGATACCTGCCGGAAGCACAGTTGTGGGAATTCCGGGTCGTGTCGTAAGAAGATACGGTGAAAGCACAGAAGATCTTAACCAGGTTAATCTTCCTGACCCCGTTGCAACCGAAATGGAATGTCTGAGAAAGAGAATCGTTGCTCTGGAGGCAAAGCTTCAGGAGCAGCTTCTTGCAGCCGAAGGTAAAACAAAAGAAGAGAGAGGCGATAAAAATGAAGATTTATAATACGCTGACAAGAAAAAAAGAAGAATTTGTACCTATCAAAGAAGGGGAAGCTTTGATCTATGCATGCGGACCTACTGTATATAACTTTTTCCACATCGGAAACGCGCGTCCCTTGGTAGTCTTTGATACTCTTAGAAAATATCTGATTTACAGAGGATACAAGGTTAAGTTTGTTCAGAATTTTACTGATGTTGACGACAAAATCATAAACAAGGCAAGAGAAGAAAAGATAACGGCTCCTGAGGTTTCGGAAAAGTACATCAAAGAATATTTTGATGATGCTGTTGCTCTGAATGTTACAAAGGCAGATGTTCATCCTAAGGTTTCTGAACACATTCCGGAAATCATTGAATTTATCCAGACTCTTATTGACAAAGGATATGCTTACGAGGCTGACGGGGATGTATATTTCTCAACAAGAAAATTCCCTGAGTACGGAAAGCTTTCCGGACAGAACATAGACGATTTGGAATCCGGAGCAAGAATCGCAGTGGGTGAAGTTAAGGAAGACCCTCTTGACTTTGCTCTGTGGAAGGCAAGAAAAACAGAAGACGAAATCGCATGGAAATCACCATGGGGAATGGGAAGACCGGGCTGGCACATCGAATGTTCAGCTATGGCAAAGAAGCACCTGGGAAATACTATTGATATTCACGGAGGCGGCGAAGACCTGCAGTTCCCTCACCACGAAAACGAAATTGCGCAGTCAGAATGCTGCAATGGTGTTCCTTTTGCTCATTACTGGATGCACAACGGATATATTACTGTTGACCACGAAAAGATGTCAAAATCAAAGGGAAACTTCTTTACTGTTCGTGATATAAGAAAAGAATATGACGGCGAAGTAATCAGATTCTTCCTACTTTCAGGTCATTACAGAGGACCTATAAACTTCAGCCACGATCTTATGGAACAGGCTAAGAATGGCCTTGGCAGAATCCAAAACTGCAAAGACAATCTAATTCACCTCATTGAAGCCGGCGGTGCAGAGACTATGACAGAAGAGGAAGCAAAGACTCTTGAAGGCTTTGATAAATTCAGAGAAGACTTCATCAAAGCTATGGATGATGACCTGAATACTGCAGACGGTATCAGCGCTGTCTTTGAATTGGTTTCAGCTGTAAACACTGCTGTTAAGGACGGAGCAAGCGTTGAATTTGCAAAGGCTTCACTGGAAAGACTCATGGAACTTTGCAATGTTTTGGGAATTCTTCAGAAGGAAGCTGACAATGCTGTTGATGAAGATATTGAAGCTCTGGTTGCCGAAAGACAGGAAGCAAGAAAGAATAAAGATTTTGCACGTGCTGACGAAATCAGAGACTTACTGAAAGAAAGAGGAATCACCCTGAAGGATACTCCGCAGGGCGTTCAGATAATAAAAGAATAGTATGGCAAATTTAGATTTGAAAGCAATTAATACGACGGCACTCGCCTTTATGGGGGATGCCGTCTATGAAGTATATGTGAGAAAATATGTAATGGAGCAGGGTTTCGTTTCTGCTGATATTCTTCATAAGGCTGCAGTAAAATACGTAAAGGCTGAGGCTCAGGCGACAGCCGTAAAAAAGCTTATGAAGGATTTTCTTACCGAAGAGGAAGTTGCGCTGGTTAAGAGGGCGCGAAACAGAAAAAGTACATCCAAAAGCAGAAGCGCAGGACCGGTGGCATACAAACTGGCGACGGCCTTCGAGGCTTTGATTGGATATCTTTATCTTGCGGAAAAGGAAGAAAGAGCCCGAGAGATAATGGCTCTTGCGGTGAATATTATAGACGGAGAAGAACCGAAAGCGGTGTAGGGAGGTTATATGAGCAAAGCGGATGGAATTTTTAAAAACATGTGCCGTAACATTCTCGAAAACGGCTATTCTACCGAAGGTCAGACAGTGAGAGCAAAGTGGGAGGATGGAACCCCGGCGCACACTATCAAAACTTTCGGTGTTGTAAACAGATACAATCTGCAGGAGGAATTTCCTGCGCTGACACTCAGAAAGACTGCAATTAAGACTGCAGTTGATGAGATGCTATGGATCTGGCAGAAAAAATCAAATAACATAAAAGACCTAAAGGGTCATATCTGGGATGAATGGGCTGACGAAACAGGCTCAATCGGAAAAGCGTATGGCTATCAGATGGCAAAGAAATACAAGTTTGCCCAGGGCGAAATGGACCAGGTTGACAATGTGATTTGGCAGCTTAAGAATATGCCTTATTCCAGAAGAATAATGACAAATATCTACAATTTCGAAGATCTTACCGAGATGCATCTTGAACCTTGTGCCTACAGCATGACTTTTAATGTTACGGGAAACAAGCTGAATGCTATATTGAATCAGCGTTCTCAGGATGTTCTTGCGGCAAATAACTGGAATGTGGTTCAATACTCAGTGTTGCTTCACATGTTTGCACAGGTATGCGGCTTTGAGGTGGGAGAATTGGTTCATGTTATTGCGGATGCACATATCTACGATAGACATGTTTCTGCAATTGAAGAACTTCTCAGCAGAGAAGAATATCCTGCACCAAAGTTTACACTGAACCCTGACATCAAGAATTTCTATGATTTTACAACTGATGACATTATCATAGAGGATTACAGGGCCGGTGAACAGATTAAGAACATTCCTATAGCAATCTAGAAAGGGAAAAAATGAAACTAATACTAACAGCAGACGAAAACTGGGGAATCGGAAAAGACGGTGGACTTCTCTGCCATATTCCCGGTGACCTGAAATTTTTCAAAGAAAAGACGCTGGGCAAAGTTGTCGTAATGGGAAGAGTAACTCTCGAGAGTCTTCCGGGAAAGAAGGGACTTCCGGGCAGAACCAATATAGTTCTGACAAGAAATCCTGACTACAAGGCGGAAAATGCCATTGTTGTAAACTCAGAAGAAGAACTCTTTGCAAAAATCAAAGAATATGATGCAGATGACGTTATGCTTATAGGCGGAGCGGAGCTCTATAACAGGTATCTCCCACTTTGTGACATATGCTATATAACAAAGATGTATAAAAGCTTTGATGCTGACAGACATTTTGTGAATCTTGATGAAATGCCTGAGTTTGAAAAGACGGCACTGGACGAAATAAAAGAGGAAAACGGTGTTAGATACCGTTTCTTTATGTACGAAAGAAAAAAGTAAACATGGAAAAAGAAAATGTAATCATCGGGAGAAATCCCGTAATAGAAGCTCTTAAGAGCAAAAGAACAATCGAAAAGATTCTTGTGCAGAAGAATGCGGAAGGCTCAATCGGAAAAATCCTCTCTCTAGCAAAAGAAAGCGGAGTGGTTGTGGCGCGCATGGAAAAGAAGAATCTGGACAGAATTGCAGAAGGCAGACCTCACCAGGGCTGTATCGCATATGTTTCGGCATACAAATATGCTGAGATGAACGATATCTACAAGAGGGCTGAAGAGGCGGGAGAAGCCCCCTTTGTTATTATTCTTGATAACCTCGAAGATCCGCATAATCTGGGTGCTATTATGAGAACTGCGGAATGCGCAGGGGCTCACGGAGTTATCGTCCCAAAGAGAAGAAGCTGCGGTCTTACAGAAATCGTGGCAAAGTCTTCTGCCGGAGCAATCGAATACATGCCTTGCGTTAAGGTTTCAAACATAGCGCGAACTATCGAGGAACTGCAGAAGGACGGATTTTGGGTTGCAGCCTGCGACATGGGAGGCGACGCTTATTATAACGCGAATCTTACAGGAAAAATTGCAGTTGTTATCGGAAGCGAAGGAGCCGGAATCAGCAGACTTGTAAAAGAAAAGTGTGATTTTACGGTTTCTATGCCTATGAGAGGAAAGATAACTTCTCTGAACGCTTCAAATGCAGCGGCAATAGTCATGTATGAAATCAGAAAACAGAGAGATGCAGCAAATGTACAGTGATGATTTGAACATTCTTACTGACGAGGATATCGTCAGAATGGCTCATGAGGGCAGTGATACGGCATATAGTTTTCTGATAAAAAAATACAAGAAGCTGGCAAAGACAATTGCTCAGAAATACTATATTTCAGGCGGAGATAACGAAGATCTGGTGCAGGAAGGCATGATTGGGATATTCAAGGCCATAAGAAATTTTGATGAGGATGAAGAGGCATCTTTTCGTACCTTTGTTGAGATTTGCATAACCAGACAGATACAGACTGCCATAACAGGGGCAAATAGGCAGAAGCACAAGGTTCTAAACGAGTCTATTTCCCTCAGTGCGGGGGAAAATGATGACAGCGAGAGCAGTCTTAAGGACACCCTTGCGGCGGACAGCGCCAGCTTTGATCCTGAGGAAATCATGGTTCTGAGGGATTTGTTTGAGCGCCTGAAAACGGGCAGCGAGTCTCTGTTTAGTCCTATGGAAAAAATCATATGGGAGGAACTCCTAAAAGGGAAGAGCTATATAGAAATATCCGAGGAGCTGGACAAATCTCCGAAGGCTGTGGATAATGCCATCCAGAGAATAAAGAAAAAAACCAGGTTTTTTATTCACAACTGAAGATAAGAGGAAAACGAATATCACATTGGGATTTTTCCTGATGTGATATTTTTGACAATTATGCATGTAATAGCGAGAAGAATTATTGACAATTCAGCAAAAAAATAGTACGATAAATTTGTATTGGTCTAATAGGCTGTTGTAGCTCAGTAGGTAGAGCACTTCCTTGGTAAGGAAGAGGTTCGGCAGTTCGATCCTGCTCAACAGCTCCAAAACTATTTGTAATTATTAAAGGAGAATTTAAAGATGGCAAAACAGAAATTTGAGAGAACAAAACCTCATATTAACATCGGAACAA
>CALHKP010000049.1 GCA_938034165.1 uncultured Clostridia bacterium
CAGATTTAGGTTCTGGCGGGAGACCGTAGGGGTTCAAGTCCCTTATCGCGCACCACAATCACTGTTGGAATTTCAATGATTCTGACAGTGATTTTTTATTATGCTAACATTTGACCTACAAAAAAACAGGTTCCGGAACATAAATTCCTAAACCTGTTTTGTATTATGTTTAATATTGATTGTCAATGTAGACTCTTGGTGGTCTTGCTGTTAATCTTGAAAGAATATCGTTTTTGTTTGTTTCTGCAAGTTTTGCGGCTTCATCTATTGTCATGGATCCATTGAGTCCATTTCCGTAGATTATAGCTCTTGAGCCTTCACCGACGTTAGGAATACCTGTTACGTCTGCCATGCACTGATCCATGCAGATTACGCCAACGATAGGGGCTTTGCTGCCGTTTATCAGGACATATCCCTTGTCTCTTAGGTTTCTTGGATAGCCATCTGCGTATCCGAAAGGAAGAGTTGCAATTACGCTGTCTTCAGGTGCTCTCCACAGGTAATCGTAGCTGACGCCTTCACCTTTTTTGATATGGTGAATCTGAGAAATACATGTCTGAAACTGAAGTGCGGGCGTAACCGGAAGGAATCCTTTGTGGAATCCGCGCATTCCGTATATGAGGGCACCGACTCTTACCATGTTCAGGCGATATTGAGGGAAATCAACAGTAGCAATGCTGTCAGCAATGTGCTTGAATTCTATTTCTCTGCCTGCTTTTTCTTCTACTTCTTCAACGAAGTTCATGAAGTTTTCGAACTGCTTGTCATTTGACTCTTTGCTTTCGAGAGCAAGGTGGGAAAAGATTCCTTCAACCTTAACGTTCGGGAGTTCCATAATTTTAATTATTTCATCCCTGAATTCATCGGATGGAACTTTTCCAAGTCGATGGAATCCTGTGTCGACTTTTATATGCACAACAGTTGTTTTTCCTTGTTTTTTTGCAGCCTCATTAAGCTTTTCGGCCTGTTCGTAGGAAAAAATAGTTTGTGCGATATCATACTCAACAACTGTTTCCAGAAGTCTGTCAGGAGTGTGTCCCATAATGAATATCGGATAATCAGGGTAATGGTCTCTGAGTTGCAGCGCTTCTGTAAGAGTTGCAACTGCAAGATAATCAGCTCCGCATTCCATTAATACAGGTGCTATTTTAACTATTCCGTGGCCGTATGCATTAGCCTTTACGACAGCCATAACTTTAACTGACTTACCAACAGTTTCTTTGATAAGTTCCATATTTTCTCTTATAACACCTAAATTGATAATTATTTCGGTATCTCGTACATCATTTACTTTAATCATTTCTTCTCTCATGCTCTTTTGGCATGACCTCCTTGTTTTGTGAAATTTAAAAAGCTTTGATTAACATCAAAGCTTATAACACATTATAGCAAACTTTTAGAAAGTTACCATATTAATATTTAATTTTTTGCTGTAGCTAAACAATTATTTTCAGCACATTTTTCAGTAGTGAAATAACAAACGCGTTTATTTCAAGGTGATTCACCTGATTGCTTTGTTTTAGAATAAGGTAGCCACTTTCATATGCGGGATATTTTTTTATTGTAGCGCCGAATTCACCCAAAAGCTTGAGTGCATCAACGTAATAGACGTTTTGTTCTTTGCTGAGAGGAATTTCTATCTCAAAAGAACCGATTTTATTGAAGTAAATGCTGCATGGCATTTCTTCGCTGAAAAAAGATATATAGTCGCGGTTTAAGGAATGTTTTCCACGGATGAAAAGGCTTTTTCCTTTGAACTGCATTTTTTCGATAACAGCATCTGAAGCAGGAAAGCCTCGTTTACTCATACTCTTGTGAAAATCTATGTATTTGATTACAGAAAGTAGTCTGTAAAGTTGTCGTATGTCATCATAGTTATGCAAAAGAATCTTTTTTTCTGCGTCTTTGTCACCTGTTTTCAGGTAGTGGGAAAACAGCTCAATGCTTTCTTTGCCGGTAATCGTGTCTGTTCTGCCAGGAGCAAGTCCCAGGAAGGTTTCAACGGTTTTTTGCTTAAGATTTGGCAGATTCGCCTTGAATTCAGCACAGCCGTTCAGTATGAGGTAAAGGTCCAGATTGTACATATCCGGCGTTTTTATGTTATATTTTGATGCGCGGCTTTTCAGAAAAGGCATGTCGAAGTGCTTGCCGTTAAAGGTTAGTAAAAAATCGCAACTTTCCAGTATTTCAACAGTTTTTAAGATAACATTTTCTTCGTCATACAGAGTTTCCGCAAGTATTTCGTAGGCTGTTCTTTTGCCATCAATTACAGTTATTATTCCAGAAAGAATGAGGCTGGAATGAGCAGGGGAAAGTCCAGTTGTTTCAATATCGAAGACTGCCATGCTTCTGTTTTCAAAATACATATTGTATGATTTGTTTTTTATGAATGAATCCGGTAATTCTTTTTTTAGTATTTTCATTTTAATTTTCTCCGTAAAACAAAATAGACCGCAGGGGTGCAGTCTACTTTGTTCAAAAGGGGTATTGGGATTAGAGATTAATGAGGTTATCAGGGGGATAACCTCAAATTGATTATATAAGACTTGATGAAAAAAAGCAAGATGTTTAGGGAAAATTACTATAAATAATAAATATTTTTTTCTATATTAAACTATTTGAAAATATGTGTTATAATAGAATGTACTTTTTAAATTTTAGGAGAGGCAGATATGACATTCGAAGAAAAGACGATAGATTCAGAAATAATATACAAAGGCGCCATTCTTAATCTCAGAAAAGACAAGGTTGAGGTTTTGAACGGAACTTCTTACAGAGAAATTATAGAGCATAACGGAGGTGCTGTTATACTTGCAATGAAGGATGACGGGACTGTTGTTATGGTCAAACAATACAGAAAAGCGCAGGACAGGATAATGCTCGAGGTGCCTGCCGGAAAAATCGATTTGGGCGAAGAACCTGAGGTTGCCGCAAAGAGAGAGCTGAAGGAAGAAACCGGATATACGGCGAAGAATATCAGACTTCTTACAGAAATGATGCCGACGCCGGGATATTCAGAAGAAATATTATACATTTATCTTGCAACAGGACTCATTGCCGGAGAAACTGACTTTGATGAGAATGAGGCGATAGATATTATAGAATACTCTATAAATGACCTGAGCAATATGGTAATGAGCGGCGAGATTCAGGATGGTAAATCTCAGGTTGCTATTTTGATGGCGAAAAATTTATATGACAGAAATTTGATTTAGCGAGGGCATGATGGAAAATTTTATCAGTTATCTTAAAAAAGAAAGAAAAGCTTCTCAGAACACAATAGATGCTTACAGGCGTGATCTCGAGGATTATAGTGCTTTTTTGAAGTCAAAAGGGTTTAATACTCCGGTGACAGCTACAAATACAGATGTTGTTTCCTACATTATGTACCTTAACGAACAGAAAGCTTCACAGGCGACAGTTGCGAGAAGAATCTCTTCCCTCAGAAGTTATTATAAATTTTTGATGAAATCGGGAAAAGTGCGTTCAAATCCGGCACTGGAAATCAAGCTTCCTAGACAGGAAAGGAAAGAACTTATATATCTTACAGTTGAGGAAGTAGATGCTTTGATGAATCTGACGAAGGAAGATGAAAAAGGCTTGCGTGACAGGGCTTTGATGGAACTGATGTATGCTACGGGAATAAGAGTTAACGAGGCGATTGAGGCAAGAGTGTCCGATATAAATCTCAAGATGGGATTTATTGAATGCAGCGGTCAGTATGGAAAGGCAAGAATTGTTCCTATCGGAAAATATGCAAAGGAAGCCATAACAAAATATCTTGAAACTGCAAGACCGGCGCTTTTGAAGAATTCAGAAGGAGATTCGGAAGAGGATGTTTTGTTTCTCAATTATTCCGGTAAACCGCTTTCGAGACAGGGCGTGTGGAAGATTTTGAAGGCTTACGGAAGGGAACTTGACATAGAGGATAGAATAACTCCTCACATTTTGAGAAATTCTTTTGCTGTCCACATGTTGCAAAACGGTGCCGATCCAAAGACTGTGCAGGAGTTGATGGGACACGAGGACATGCAGGCGATGCAGATTTATCTTTCTGTAACCAAAACAAGAATTAAAGATGTATATGACAAAACACATCCAAGGGCGTAATTTGAGAAAAGGGAGAATTTAACAAATGAATTATATAGGAATAATTGTGCCGATTGCCATAGGCTCGCTTATTGGATACTGCACAAACTATATTGCAATAAAAATGCTTTTCAGACCAAGAAAAGAAGTGAGGATTTTCGGGAAGAGACTTCCGTTTACTCCGGGTGTTATTCCCAAGAATAAACCGAGGGTTGCCAGAGCATGCGGAAAAACAGTAGGTGAGAATCTTGTAACAGGCGGCGATATAAAAGACGTTTTGCTTGGCGAAGATGTAAAAAAGGAATTTTCGTCAACAGTTGCAGATATCATATGCTCAGACAAGCTAAGTTTAGGTGCTGTGGTGGAAAATATTGATACAACAGGTGGAGACGGATTGACTGTAAGAGCTTCTGTTATGCTGACAGAAAAGATCAAAGATGCTGCGGCAGAAGTTGACTACAAGGAAGTAATAGGAAATGTTGCCTCAGGTGTTATTGCTGAAAAATTTGCAGGAACGATGATGGCTATGTTTATAAATGACAGTACTATAGCTGCCATAACAGAACCAATCGGAGATTCAATTAAGGATCATATCAATGCCCATGGTCAAGAAATCATATACCCTGTGGTAAAAAAGAATCTGGACGAAGCAAAGTCCGTAAGACCAAAGGATATACTGGATAATCTTCAGGTTGACAGAGAAAAACTCGAAAATCTGATAGGCGAGCTTTATATCGACACAATGGGAAAATATGCAGAAGACATAATAGGCCATGTGGATATAGCTTATCTGGTAGAAAAGAAGATAAATGATATGAGCGTTGAAATGCTCGAAGATCTTGTAATGTCTATTATGAAAAACGAACTTCAGGCAGTAATAAACCTGGGTGCTCTAATTGGTGCCATCATAGGAATTCTGAATGTTTTCGTACTCTAACATGAGCTTTCGTTGAATTTTCGTAGAGTTAAAAAACGGGCAGAAAACGCACGAAACAGCGGCAAAAAAGTTTATAAAAACACTTGCGTTACAGTTGTTAGTGTGATATACTGTATGAGTTAGTTACGGGCGGTCCTCTGAGTACGATTGGTACCACGAACGTCTTGAAGGGAAGGAGGATACTATACAATGAATATTTTAGATTCAGTTGCACAGGATTACATCAAAAAAGAAATCCCTGCATTTAACGTTGGAGACACTGTAAAGGTTCACGTTAAAATCAAAGAAGGAAACAGAGAAAGAATTCAGAT
>CALHKP010000050.1 GCA_938034165.1 uncultured Clostridia bacterium
AGCAGCTTGATTAATTGTTACCTAAAGGAATTTACACACTAATTTATACTTGACTTCAAATGAAAGGAGAATTTGGCGACAAATATAAGCGCGGTTTTGTAGAACTTAAATCTGCGCTTATTTGGACGCCAAAATTTACCGTACGATTTGAAGATGTGGCAATCTGCGCTTAGTCAACCCTGAAAAATAACAGTGCAGATTGCGACTATTGGAATATGCACTGTTTTTGACTTATTTGTAATTGATGATAATCGGCCAAGTATGTCCGAAAACGTTGTACAGTCTATGGCAATCAACTAAGAAATGTCAAAAAAACGCCCGGACTTTCGCCCGGGCTGTGTTTCGTCTTCTTCTATTTTCTTATTTCTTCTGTTTCCTCACTTCTTCGTAATCTTTCAGGCATGCCATTGCCTGTTTTGAAAGTGGCAGAAGTCCTACCATGTTAAACACTGTCATCATTGCAATCCCAACATCTCCGAGATCCCATACGAATGTATATGCTGCAAGGCCGCCTATAAACAGCATTGCAAGCGCAAGGAGTTTGTACAGGTTCTGTGATGTCCAATTATCCCCGAAAAGGTATGCAACATTTGATCTCGCATAAAACAGCACACCTATGAATGTTGAAAAGCTGAACAAAAGCAGTGTAACTGCAATGAAGAGAACTCCGAAGTATCCCATATGGTGTCTCATTGCTTCCTGCAGGAGATCCATGCCTACAAGGCCTTCGACTTTGCTCTGTGGAGCAAGCAGCATAATCATAGCTGAGCAGCTACAGATTACGATTGTATCGATAAATACTCCGAATGCCTGGAGGATTCCGCTCTTTGCAGGGTGTGAAACCTCAGCGGCAGCTGCTGCACAAGGTGCGGAACCGGAACCTGCTTCGTTTGAGAAGAGGCCCCTCTTTACTCCGTTCATGATTACAGCACCAAAACCGCCGGCAGCCATCTGACGAATCCCAAATGCTTCCTCAAATATTCTTGAGAACACTGCCGGAAGAAGGGCTGCATTTTTTATTATTAGGAAAATTGTAACAAAGAAATAGCATCCGGCCATTATAGGTACCATTACGTCCAGTACTTTGACCGATGCGTTCTTCTTGAAAACGATAAATGCTGCAAGAAGAACCAGTATAGCTGAACTCCAGATTAGCGGAATTCCAAATGCGTTTTTCATTGATGTTGTAACTGAATTTCCGATTACCTGGCTTATTCCGCACCAGCAGATTAGACCACTCAGCGCAAAGAGTGTTGCAATCACACTCTTCTTGCCGCTGTCTTTTGCCCAGTGTCTTTTTTCGGCTATAAAATCATGGATATAATATGCAGGGCCGCCTCTGTATCCGCCGTATAGCGGATCCTTTTGCTTGTGAAGCTGCGCCAGTGTAGCCTCAACAAATGCTGTGGATGAACCGATTATCGCTGTAATCCACATCCAGAATACTGCTCCTGCTCCGCCTGCTGATATTGCGGCAACTACTCCTGCCAGATTTCCCATGCCTACTCTTGTAGCTGTGGAAACTATCAGTGTCTGCACACCCGAAAGGGCTCTGTCGTGCTCCTGATTTCTTTTTTCTACTGTCAGTTTCAGCATTTCAGGGAAAAATCTTACGGGTAAAAACTTTGTTCTTATGGTGAAATATATACCTACCGGAATAAGTATCATAATCAGAAGCGACAGCTCCGCCGCGTTTTCCCCCGGAAGTGGAATTGTAACCAGTGTCCCCCAGAAAAAGTCATATACCGCATAAAAGCATCTCATAAAAAAATCCATGTCATCTCTCTCTTTCTCTTGTTATAAGTGAAAGTATATATCAGGACTTGATATTTGTAAAATAGATAATTATAATTATAGTAATCGAATATTTCGATTGCAATCAACTAGCCAAAGGAAGACGCTCCGGCAAAGTGCCGAGGCCGCTGTGCACATGCAGGGTTGTGCACACTGAGGCGCCCGGAATCAACAGGAGGATTTTATGGATATAAGAAATCTCGAGACATTTATACAAGTTGCTGAGCTTTGCAACTTCACAAAGGCAGCAGAAAAACTGGGATATTCACAGTCCACTGTTTCTTTTCAGATAAGGCAGCTGGAAAATGAGTTGGATTTGAGGCTATTTGAACGTGTAAACCACAACGTTTCCCTTACAGCAGAGGGAAGAGAGGTTCTCAGCCACGCCTACGAGATATGCAGAATTGCAGGCTCTATGCGACGTGATGCAATAACTGACGAAACCCTTTCCGGAAACATACGACTTGCCATGTCGGATTCGCTGCTCATCCATCTGCTAAACAACAGATTTTTGGAGTTCAGAAACAAGTATCCTCAGATTAGTCTTCTGATAACCTCAGCAAAGACAGAGACGATGTTTCAGATGATTAACCAAAATGAGGCAGACCTCGTCTATACACTTGACTCCCACATATATCATGCCGCATACAAGATTGTAAAAGAGACCAAAATACCTCTTCATTTTGCAGTAGCCAAGAATCATCCTTTGGCATCAAAGAAAAGAATCACCATTCAGGACCTTTTGAATGAACCTTTTATACTTACAGAAAAGGGCATGAGTTATAGAAGACTTCTGGATGAAAAGCTTGCCAGCATGTCACTTGAGGTATCACCGGTGCTGGAAACTGGTAACACTGACCTGATATGTAGCCTGGTAGCCCAAAATGCAGGTATAACCTTTCTTCCCGACTTTGCCATGAAATCCTGTGAATCTTCCGGAAGCCTAGTCTTTCTGGATATTTCCGACTTTGAAATAGAAATCTGGGCACAGGTTCTTCATCACAGAGACAAGTGGGTTTCTCCGGAAATGAAAGCCGTAATCGAGCACTTTTTTGATTCAGAGTTCTGACCTGGCTTTGATGTTGAATTTTGTCATATAGACCAGGATTTTGCACTGACCTTAATCCGAAACTTTCACCCGTTAGAATGTGCGCTCGCCGAGCGCACGCACAAAAAAAACAAGACAGGAATAGAAAACTATTCCCGCCCTGTTTTTTTATCTTAATTACTTCAGAAGAGCAATCATTTCTCCTGCCTTAACCTGCTGACCTTCTTTTACGAAGATCTTTTCAACAGTACCCTTTGCTGTAGCGATGATGTTTGTTTCCATCTTCATCGCTTCGATTACAGCAATAGGCTGCTTGTCAACAACAGGGTCACCTTCTTTTACAAGAAGTTTAATGATGTTACCCGGAATGTTTGCACCGATTTCAAGAGGATTTTCTTCGTCAGCATATCTAACTGATGAAACGCTTACTGCTTCCTGAATATCGTTGTCTTTGATTCTTACGATTCTTCTGTTTCCGTTTACTTCGAATACGAGTTCTCTCTTACCTTCAGCGTCAACATCTCTGATTTCGGCAAGTTTCACGATGAGAATCTTACCTTCTTCAAGTTTCACTTCGCAAGTTTCACCTTCTTCAAGTCCGTGGAAGAAGATATCTGAACCCATGTATCTGTAGTCGCCTTCTTTTCTGATTGACTTGATGTAGTCTTCGAATACCTTTGGATAGATAGCATAACTGATAACTTCCTGTGGTGTTCCTTCTAGGTCAAGATCCTTAATCAGGTGTTCCTTGATAGCATCAAAGTCTTCAGGTTCGAGAAGTTCACCAGGTCTGCAAGTGATAGGCTCCTTGTCTTTCAGAACCAGCTTCTGCAGTTCTGCAGGGAAGCCGCCTTCAGGCTGACCCATCATACCTTCGAAGTATGATACGATTGAGTCAGGGAAGTCAATGCCCTGTCCCTTTTCTAGGATGTTTTCAGGTGTCAGTCCGTTCTGAACCATGAATATAGCCATGTCTCCGACAGCCTTTGAGGATGGAGTTACCTTAACGATGTCTCCAAGCATAGCATTAACTGCCTTGTACATATCTTTTACATCTGAGAACTTGTGACCCAGTCCAAATGATTCAACCTGTGGTTTGAGGTTTGAATACTGTCCTCCCGGAATTTCGTATTTGTAGATTTCTGCTGATGGAGTCTTAAGTTCTGATTCGAATCCTGCATATACAGGTCTTACATCTCTCCAGTATTCTGAAATCTTCTGGATTCCGTCAAGGTCGATACCTGTGTCTCTGTTACTGTGTTCAAGAGCTGCAACAACTGAGTTAAGAGCAGGCTGTGAAGTAAGTCCTGCCATACTGTTGAATGCAGCGTCAACGATATCAACGCCTGCATGAGCAGCCATAAGGATTGTAGCAATACCGTTACCGCTTGTATCATGAGTATGCAGGTGAATTGGAATGCTGATTTCGTTCTTCAGAGCTGTAATCAGCTTGCTTGCTGCCATTGGTTTGAGAAGACCTGACATGTCCTTGATTCCCAGGATGTGCGCACCTCTTCTTTCCAGTTCCTTAGCCATTCTTACGTAGTAGTCAAGGTTGTACTTTGTTCTGCTTTCGTCAAGGATATCTCCTGTGTAGCAGAGGCATGCTTCTGCTACCTTACCCTGGTTCAGAGTTTCGTCAAGAGCAACTTCCATACCTTCGATCCAGTTCAGTGAGTCGAAGATTCTGAATACGTCGATTCCTGCTTTTGCTGACTGTTTTACGAACTCTCTGATTACATTATCAGGGTAGTTCTTGTATCCTACAGCATTTGCACCTCTGATCAGCATCTGGAACATGATGTTTGGCATCTTCTCACGAAGAGTTTCAAGTCTTTCCCATGGTGATTCTTTAAGGAATCTGAATGATGTATCAAATGTTGCACCGCCCCACATTTCTACTGAGAACAAATCTTTTCCGTAAAGAGCTTCTGCAGGTGCGATTTTTTCCATATCGATGCTTCTTACTCTTGTTGCCATAAGTGACTGCTGTGCATCTCTCATAGTTGTATCAGTGATAAGAAGGTTCTTCTGGTCAAGAGCCCATTTTGAAACAGCTTCAGGACCATTTTTGTCCAGTAACTGTTTTGTACCTGTAAGTGTGTTGATTTCCTTCATTGGAATCTTAGGGAATGCAGGTACGTCAAACTGAGGTTTCTTGCCCTTTGTTTCGTTTACAATCTTGTTTCCGAGGAAGTTCAGAAGCTTGAGTTCTCTGTCTTCCTTAGTTCTGATATCCATAAGTTCAGGATGTGCAGCGATAAATCCTGTTGTGCACTTTCCTTCGATGAAATTTGGATGGTTCAGTACGTTTGCAAGGAAGCCGATATTTGTCTTAACTCCCTTAATCTGAGTTTCTCTGAGCGCACGAAGAGCTTTTCTTCTTGCATCTTCAAATGAGATAGCCCATGAAGTGATTTTTACAAGTAAGCTGTCATAGTATGGTGTAACAATAGAACCTGTAAATCCGTTTCCACCGTCAAGTCTGATACCATAACCGGATGCACTTCTGTAAAGTTCAATTGTTCCTGTGTCAGGAGCAAAGCCGTTTGCAGGGTCTTCTGTAGTGATTCTGCACTGGATAGCAGCACCTCTAAGTGAGATGTCCTTCTGGCTTCTGATGCCGATTTCAGGTGAATCCAGTGAGTATCCCTGTGCTACAAGAATCTGAGCCTGAACGATATCAATGCCTGTAACCATTTCTGTTACAGTGTGTTCTACCTGGATTCTTGGGTTCATTTCGATGAAGTAGTGGTTTCCTGCCTGGTCAAGAAGAAATTCTACTGTACCCGCACTTCTGTAATTAACTGCTCTTGCAATCTTGAGAGCATCTGCACAGATAGCCTCTCTCTGTTCATCTGTAAGACAAAGAGCAGGTGTAAATTCAATAACCTTCTGATGTCTTCTCTGAATTGAGCAGTCTCTTTCGAAGAGGTGAACGATGTTTCCTTCTTTGTCTCCGAGAATCTGAACTTCAATATGTTTTGGGTTTTCGAGATATTTTTCGATAAATATATCATCAATTCCGAATGCCTTTGCAGCTTCGCTCTTTGCGCTGCGGTATTCGTTGACAATGTCTTCTTTATTTCTTACGATACGCATACCACGTCCGCCGCCGCCTGCTGCGGCCTTCAGCATAACAGGGTATCCGCATTTGTCTGCGAATTCAACAGCTTCTTCTTCTGACTGAATAGCTGCTTCTACGCCCGGAATAGTAGGAACGCCCACTTCTTCCGCTACAATCTTTGATTTGATTTTGTCGCCGAGACGATCCATCATTTCGTGTGTCGGTCCGATGAATTCGATACCTGCATCAGCACAAGCCTTTGCAAATTCTGTGTTTTCGGACAAGAATCCGTAACCCGGGTGGATTGCGTCTACACCCTTTGCTTTTGCAAGGTCGATGATTTCGTCAATACCAAGATATGCAGCTACAGGCGCCTTGCCTTTGCCGATCTGATATGACTCGTCAGCTTTTGTTCTGAAAAGTGTGTTTTTGTCCTCTTCTGAGTAGATTGCTACTGTTCTGATTCCCAGTTCGTTACATGCACGGAAAATACGAATTGCAATTTCTCCTCTATTTGCTACCAGGACACGTTTGAATTTTTTAATTCCTTTCATAATTTTTCTCCCATTCTCTGTTTCTGAAAAAATTAAAAATGATTTATAATGCGAACATCCACCTGCCTGTAAGGTATCTCGATACCCTCTGCATCGAATGCCGTTTTAACATTTTCTTCGAGGTAATACTTCACGTTGTAGTAATCATCGTTTCTGCACCATACCTTCAGATCTATCACCAGTGCACTCTCTGCTTGATCCGCCACTCCTATTACAGGATCCCTGTCCTTAAGTATGGCGTCACAGCCCGCTGCAACATCTGTCAGTATATTCTTTACTTTTTCGATGTTAGAATCATACCCAACATTGAACGAACAATCAACCCTTCTTATGTCTGCAGTCGAATAATTTATCAAAACTGCTGTGGTTATGCTGCCGTTGGGTACCGTAACTATCTTGTTATCAAAGGTATTAAGCCTTGTTGTCATCAGGTCTATGCTGTCGACGATGCCTGTCACAGCAGCCGATCCCTGTATTTCGATACAGTCGCCTCTGTTAAAAGGCTTGTTCAGAAGAATAAGTATTCCACCTGCAACATTGCCTAAGCTGTCCTTGAGAGCCAGGGCTATTGCAGCGCCTCCCGCACCGAGAACGGCAATAAGCGACGATGTCGAAACACCTAAATTCTGAAGCACCATAATAACCAGGATGACCAGAAGAACAACCTTGGTTCCTCTGAGTACAAAGAGATGCAGCGCAGGATCCAGCTTAGATTTGGATAACGCCTTTTTTTCTACCTTTAGAAGTATTTTGATTGCCACGAGGCCCACAATCATAATTATCAGTGCCCCCATGACAAACATCATGCTGTCTATAAGTTTCTCATTCATTTCAGTACCTGTTTATCCGGATTTACCTATCTGCCTGATCTTCTTCTTTCGATTTCTCTCAGAAGCTTCTTGCGAAGTCTGATATCATCAGGAGTGATTTCCACAAGCTCATCGTCTTCTATAAATTCAAGAGCCTCTTCTAAAGTGAATCTTCTCGGAGGTGAAAGCTTAATTGCATCATCACTTCCGGCTGCTCGCATGTTGCTCACCTTCTTGGCCTTACATGGGTTTACTTCCATATCTTCGCTTCTTGAGTTCATTCCCACAATCATGCCTTCGTAAACCTTAGTGCCCGGATCTACAAACATCTGAACACGTTCACCTATATTAAACAGTGCGTACGGAGTACATACGCCCTCTTCTATAGCTATTGCAACACCATTGCTTCTTCCCGGAATTTCTCCCTTGTATTCTTCGAAGTCAAAGAATCTTCTTTCCATGGTACCTTCGCCTCTGGTATCGTTGATAAATTCAGATCTGTAACCGAGAAGTCCTCTTGTAGGCACATGATATTCCATTTTGGTATATCCGTTTTCTCCTGACATCTGAACCATCATACCTTTTCTCAGGTTAAGCTTAGATATTACAGTTCCCGAATATTCGTCAGGGACACTGATTACAACTTCTTCCACAGGTTCAAGCTTGTGACCGTTTTCGTCTCTTCTGAGAATTACCTCAGGCTTGGAAACCGCAAGCTCGTATCCTTCTCTTCTCATATTTTCTATAAGAATTGAAAGATGAAGTTCTCCTCTTCCGGAAACCTTAAAGCAGTCTGTTGAGTCAGTCTCTTCTACCGTAAGACCTACATTTACCTCAAGTTCCTTGTCAAGTCTTTCTCTTATATGTCTGGATGTCACGAACTTGCCTACTTTTCCGGCAAACGGTGATTTGTTTACCATAAAGTTCATGGACAAAGTCGGTTCCTCGATATGAATTGTTTCCATTGGGTCCGGTGAAGCCGGATCACAGATTGTTTCTCCGATTGATATGTCGGAAATACCTGAAATTACAACGATATCTCCACATTCAGCCTCATCTACCGCAACTCTCTTGAGTCCTCTGTAAACGAATACCTGGTTAATCTTTCTCTGAACCAGTTCTCCGCTATCCTTTGCAACTACAACATTCTGGCCGGATTTTATCGTGCCCTTGGTAATACGACCGATACCAAGTCTTCCTATATAGTCGTCATAGCCCAGTGTTGAAACTTGAAGCTGAAGAGGTTCTTCTCTCAAGTCAGGATATGGCTCGCAGTGCTCGATTATAGTATCGAACAAAGGAGTTATGTCAAGTCCGCCGTAGCCTGCAGGGGTATGCTTGATTTTACTTCCACCCTGCTCAACAAAGATACCTTCCACCTCTTTCGGGTCTCTCACTGCAATTCCCTGACGGGCAATTCCGTACAGAATAGGAAAATCCAGCTGTTCATCATTTGCATTGAGGTCCATAAAGAGTTCATAAACCTCATCCACAACCTCGTCAATTCTCGCATCCTTCTTGTCCAGTTTGTTAATGAATAATATAGGATTGAGTCCCTGTTCAAGAGATTTGGTTAAAACGAATCTTGTCTGCGGCATAGGGCCTTCGCTTGAGTCAACAAGAAGTATTACTGTATCTACTGTCTTCATGATACGCTCAACCTCTGATGAGAAGTCCGCGTGTCCCGGAGTATCCACGATGTTAATCTTTACGTCGTTGTGCATAACCGAGCAGTTCTTGGAGTAGATGGTAATTCCTCTTTCTCTTTCTATGTCATCACTGTCCATTACGCAATCCTGCACCTCTTCGTTGGCTCTGAAAATCCCGCTCTGATTCAGGAATGCGTCTACCAGCGTCGATTTGCCGGCATCTACGTGGGCAATAACTGCTATATTTATTATTTTCTGTTTTTCTTCCATCAATCCACCCTCTTTATTTTTGCTTTTTATCATATCATTTTACCACGATGTAGTATTTTTTTCAACACATGAGCACAATGTACTGATATGTATACTTGATTTTCTTTAACTAAAAATGTAAAATTTATACTTGAAACAAGCAAAAATGTGTGTAGAACCACAAACTTCGCCTATAACAAGCAGAAAGGAGTGCAGAGCCATAAGCTTTGCTTATATAAATATGAACGAACTGAAACAAACAATTGAAAAAATCTTTGATGAGGGAAACATAATCAGAATCATCCTTGCATCCAAGAGAAAAAAATCAAATCCTTACAGAAAAGTAACCATAAGACCGGTCATAATAAAAGACTGCCTGTCATATCAAGCAGAATATGTCTTTGACAAAAAAGTCACTCACGAAAACCTAGCAAAAGAAGCTGCGCAAGCCCTTGTTCTTGACCTTATGGAAAACACCTTCAAGCAGGCGGACATCTTCACGGCAAAAGAAGACATACAAATCCTGGCTTCCAAACCACAGAATCCAAGAATAACAAGCAAGCCGCCGACACGCTCCATGCCAACCCTCAGCCTGGACCACAACAGAAAAAAGAACTATATAATTCCGGACAACGAGCCTTGTGATTTTCTCATAAGATTGGGAGTCATGGATTCCTTCGGCAAAGTATATCAGCGTGCGTACAACAAATTCAGACAAATTAACAGATACCTCGAAATCGTGGAAGATGTGTTCGAATATCTGCCAAAGGACAAAACCCTAAAGATTATAGATTTCGGATGTGGCAAAGCCTATCTGACTTTTGCTCTTTATCACTATCTCAAGATTATAAAAAATAGAAATGTAGAAATCACAGGCCTTGACTTGAAAAAGGATGTTATCGATTTCTGTTCCAAAGTGGCGGAAGACCTGGGTTATGATGAACTGAAATTCCTCATGGGTGACATCGCAGACTACAGTGAGGACTCCGCAGATATGGTAGTTACCCTTCACGCTTGCGACACCGCAACAGATTATGCACTGATTAACGCTGTATCCTGGAATACAAAGGTAATCCTATCTGTGCCATGCTGCCAGCACGAACTGTTTAAACAGATAGATAACGAAATTCATAATCCTATGCTGAAATACGGAATTTTAAAAGACAGACTCACAGAATATCTTACTGACGGCCTTCGCGGTCTCAAACTAGAAGCAAAAGGCTATGATGTTGCAATGATAGAATTCACATCACTTGAACATACTGCAAGAAATATAATGATAAAAGCAGTAAAATCCCGCTCCGAAAACAGCGAAGCCGCAAAAAAAAGCACAGAGCGAATACAATGCCCTGTGCAAATTCTATAATGTACATCCGACTATAGACAAGCTGTAGGCTGCCTGTTATGCAAGCCCAAATCATAAGATTAAACATCTACAGCTCCTCATCTGTGACAAGTCCCTTTGCCACAATGTTTGTAGGCCCTGTAAGCCAGAGCTTTTCGGCAGTTTTTTCGTCATCTTCTTTTGGCTCAACATGAACCTCAAGAAGACCTCCTGCCATTTCCACTTCTACAGTATCACCCGTTTCTCCATGCATAAACAGAGCCGCAGCAACAGATGCGGTTCCTGTTCCGCATGCATAGGTAAAATCCTCAACTCCACGCTCAAAGGTTCTTTCGAATACTTTGTTTTTGCCTATCACCTCGTAGAAGTTTACATTTGCTCCCTTTGGAAGGTCTTTACAATGTCTCAGCTGCGCTCCGATTTTTCTGAGCTCATCCAATGGATATTCTCTCAAATTTTCAATTTTTACACACATATGAGGAACTCCCGGATTTCCCAGTTCCAGAAAATCATATGTATATTCTTTGCCAAGAGCTTCTGCCTTCTGATTCATTTTGATTATTGACGGATCGTTGAGTCTGACTGTATATCTTCTCTTATCTATTCTCTCACCGGTCACTACGCCTGCTGTTGTTTCCACCATCTGAATATCACCCGCAAGGCCCTTTTCGTAACCATATCTGCAGATGCATCTTGCACCGTTACCACACATTTCTCCCACGGAACCGTCATTGTTAAAAAACAGCATCTTGTAGTCGGCATCGCCATCAGGCTTTTCCACAACCATAAATCCATCCGCACCTATTGACATATCTCTTTCGCAAAGTACAGAAGCAAGCTTCGGCCAGTCCACATGGTCATACTCACCACTCATGTTATCAATTACAAGAAAATCATTTCCCGCCCCGTTCATCTTCCAAAATTCCATATTGCACACCTCTCTCATGTCAGGATTACAGTTTCAAATTACACCTCAGTATAGCACGCAAAGCTTGCAATTTCAACACATGTACAATTCGTGAACAAAAATTCAAACAGAAAACACCATATATCCATTCTGTGGTGCTTATATGTACTTATCAAAGAAATCAAAAGGGAGGACGAAAAAAAATGAATTATTACAGAGAAGATCGAAAAAAGGCATGGGGGCTTCTGATACTTATTCTTCTTGATGCAGTCTGCATCGCAATTTCTTATCAGCTTGGCATAACAAGAGATACAGCAACTATGCTCGGTTCATTCGCATCGATTGCAGTATGCGCCATCGTATGCGCTTTGTTCAAAGTAAAAGATTCGCTCTACTATGCATTGCTTGTGTTTGTTTTTATGGCATCACCTCTTGGGTCTGTAATTGATCTTTACCGCTCAATCGGTCCGTACGACAAAATAGTTCACGTGTACAGCGGATTTCTGCTTGTAGCATTCGGCATGCTGCTGATTGACTTTGTTTTTCACATTTCCACAGACGAAGAGAACTTAGACCGCTTTATCATTCCGATGATTTTTGCAGCGTTTTTCTTCTCATCCGCATCAGCCGGAATCTGGGAAATATTCGAATTCACAGCAGACAGACTCGCCGGAGGCACAATGCAGCGAGGCATGGTAGACACAGTAACAGACATGATTGCCGGAAATATTGGAGCACTTCTGTACGCAGTTCCGCTTCTTATCAAAAACAAAGAGCATATACGTGCAAAGAAATAACAGATAAGATACTACATCATTTATTAACTTTAATTGTTTTCTTTACTAGCCACACCGGTAGTGCACCTTTAATCCCACTTGGTCGACCGCCATCGACTGCGGATTGTCCAAAAACAGTGCATATTCAAATAGTCGCAATCTGCGCTGAGTTAGATATGTCTAACCCCTGTGAAGCAATGAGTTATTCTCACATAAACCACATATAAAAAATGTACATGCAGAAATGATAAAATATGAGGGAGTCAGTCACTCCCTCATACTTTATCATTTCTTGTTAAGCAATTTTTTTATTAACATTACAATTCCAACAGTAATAGCACTCAAAACAGCTATCATGATAATCAGCGAGATAATTTGATATTTACTTGCATAAAACATAAAACTCCCTCCCAACTTACAACCCAAGAGTGTTTCAGCTTACTTTGGTTCTTTTGCTTTTTCTTCCTCGTCCAGTTTTACTTCCGGCATCAGTTCGTCGTCGATAACTCCGAGGATTTCTTCAAACTCTTTCACCTCTTCAGGAGAAAATCTTTCTCGAATGCGCTTCATTACGGTTCCGATATAATCATATGTGACTCCGTATGTTTTTTCGTATTTTTCGGTTACTTCAAGGTGATATTCCCTCTTGTCGGTAGTGCTCTGAACCTTGTTTACATATCCTTTTTTGACAAGGCTGTTAACCTTGTATGCCGCATTCGGCGCAGAAAGCTGAGCAAATTTGGCAAATTCGTTAATGGTTGGTTTTCCCATAGAATATATGAGTTCAACACACAGAACCTCTATTGCAGAAAGGCTATCCTCAACATCTATATCCTGATTGAAAACCTTGGAATATAGACTCATCTTAAATTTTGTATATATTTTTGCAAACGAATTTTCCAGCATTGTTACTCTCCATCCTATAATCTACTACCATTTATTTTATCAAATCATTCAAACAAATGCAACGGACTTGGATTCAGAAAGCATATGCTTATTATTCTTTGTCTGTTATAGCAAAGGAAATTTCGCCCTGGGCAACTACTTTGCCCTCTACTTTTGCAACTGCTTCACCAAAGCCAACGGGTCCTCTGACTTTTGTCATTTCGCAGTAAAGCTCAAGAACATCTCCCGGCTGAACCATTCCCTTGAATCTGCAATTCTTGATTCCGCCGAATACCACCAGTTTTCCAGCGTTTTCCGGCTGCGAAAGAATTGCTACTGCACCGGTCTGAGCAAGAGCCTCCATTATGAGAACACCCGGCATCAGGTGTTTTTCCGGAAAATGGCCCAGAAAATGCATCTCATTTGCACTGACGCATTTGATGCCCTTTGCCCATTTTCCCGGTTCCATATCCACTATTTTATCCACCAACAGAAATGGATATCTGTGAGGCAGAATCTTTTGTATTTCATTTGAATTTAGCTGCATTCTATACCTCCACATCTGCTTTTCTGATTATTATGCTGGCGTTGTGACCGCCGAATCCTAAAGAATTACTCATTGCATACTCACCGTCAAAAGCCTTTCCCTTTACAGGAACTACATCAAGATCGCAGTCTTCATCAGGAATTTCGTATCCTACTGTAGGAGGAGCAAAGCCTTCACTTACCGCATAAGCAGTTATAATAGCTTCAATTCCGCCGGAAGCTCCCAGCAGATGACCTGTCATGGACTTGCTGGAAGAAACAAGAAGCTTGTCCGCATGCTCACCAAAGGCAAGTCTGATAGCAGCCGTTTCTCCCTTGTCATTCATAGGAGTTGAAGTTCCGTGAGCATTTATATATGCAATCTGTTCCTTAGCGATTCCCGCATCCGCAACAGCGTTTTCCATACAGCGTGCCGCCCCGCTGCCATCCTCAAGCGGGGCGGTCATGTGGTTCGCGTCACAGCTCACACCGTATCCGCACACCTCCGCAATAATCTCAGCACCGCGAACCTTCGCATGCTCGTACTCCTCAAGCACCAGCACACCTGCGCCCTCACCCATGACAAATCCATTCCTTTCCTTATCAAACGGAATGGATGCACGCTTAGGATCCTGCGACTCAGAAAGGGCACGCATAGAAGTAAATCCACCGATTCCCAGTTCACTTATGCAGCTTTCACTTCCCCCTGTCAGGAACACATCACAATATCCGTCCCTAATCTGTCTGAAAGCTTCGCCAATCGCATTAGTCGCAGAAGCACAGGCAGTAACCATACATGTAGCACTACCCTTAAACCCGAACTCGATGGCAGCCATTCCCGCAGCCATGTTTACAATAGCCATAGGAACAAACAGCGGAGAAACCCTGTCAAAACCGCGCTTCATACCTTTTGCATGTTCCTCTTCTATAGTGGGAAGGCCGCCTATGCCGCTGGAAATATTAACCGAGCACATGTACGGATCCTCTTTTGACATATCAAGGCCGCTCTGGGTCATAGCCTCTCTTGCCGCAACAAGAGCAAACTGTGTAAAACGCGCCATTCTTCTGCTTTCCATTTTGTCGAAATAATCGAGAGGGTTATAGTCCTTGACCTCAGCAGCCAGTTTAACCTTGTGATTTTCCGTATCAAAACCTTTGATAAAATCTATTCCGCAGCAGCCTGCCTTTGCATTTTGCCACATATCCTTTGCAGTATTTCCGATAGGTGACACAGCACCTGTTCCTGTGATTACTACTCTTCTTTTCATCTTATTGACTCCTTGTTAATACATGCACATTCCGCCGTCTACACACACAACCTGACCTGTCACATAACGTGCCTCGTCGCTTGCGAAAAAAGCCGCCGCGTGGGCAACATCTTCAGCAGTTCCAAGTTTTCCTGCCGGAATTGTTCCCGCTATGCTATTCTTTGCCTCGTCAGAAAGAACTTCGGTCATGTCAGTCTGTATAAATCCCGGAGCTACGGCATTTACAGTGATATTTCTTGTAGCCATTTCTCTTGCTAAGGACTTTGTTATCCCCAGAACGCCTGCTTTGCTTGCAGAATAGTTAACCTGCCCTGCATTTCCCATGATTCCAACCACGCTGGAAACATTGACTATGCGGCCATATCTGTTTTTCATCATCGGTCTTGCAACCGCTTTGCTCATCAGGTACACACTTTTCAGGTTTGTATTTATTACCGCATCAAAGTCATCTTCGCTCATTCTCATTATAAGATTGTCTCTTGTTATCCCTGCATTGTTTACAAGGATGTCGATTTTTCCAAAGCTCTCGAGAGTTTTCTTTACGATTCTTTCGCAGTCTTCAGCCTTTGAAACATCTCCCTGAATCACAAGAGTTTCAGCGCCCTTCTCTTGACAAAACTTTGCTGTTTCCAGGGCCGCATCTTTGCTTCCTGCGTAATTTATTACAACCTTTGCCCCCTTTGATGCCAGTTCAAGGGCTATGGCTTTTCCGATTCCTCTTGCAGAACCTGTTACAATTGCAACTCTATCTTTCATTTTCTGTTCCTTTCAGTGTTTCTACGACTTTTTCGAAGTCTTCATATGTATCGATATTAAGCGATTTGATATTCTTATCAGTTTTTCTGACGAATCCGCTCAGGGCCTTGCCCGGACCTATCTCAAGAATGGTATCCACGCATTCTTCTGCCATAAGTCTTATTGTAGCTTCGAATCTTACGCTGCTTTGAACCTGTTTAACCAGAAGTTCTCTTACAGTTTCGCTGCCCTTCAGAAAACCGCCTGTAGCATTGAAAATTACAGGAAATTTCATATCGCCAAATTGCATTTTTTCAAAAATTTCATTGAGTCCGTCTCCCGCAGGTTTCATAAATGACGTGTGAAAAGGACCGCTTACGGCAAGAGGAATACATCTTCTTGCACCTTTTTCAACAGCAAGCTCGGAAGCCTTCTGAACAGCCGCTTTTTCTCCTGCGATTACTATCTGTCCCGGACAGTTGTAGTTTGCAATCTGAACTGTTCCGAGCGCAGATGCTTCATCACATGCCTCATTCAGAAGTTCTGCGGAAAAGTTCATAACAGCTGCCATTTCGCAGTCTACCCCTTCTGCCGCCTTTGACATGAGAATTCCTCTTTTTTCTACAACATCGATAGCCACTTCATCTGAGAAAACTCCCGATGCCGCAAGGGCCGAATATTCCCCCAGAGAAAGTCCCGCAGCCATAGCCGGCTTAATGCCTTCTTTTTCCAGCATTCTGAAAACCCCCAGAGCGAATGCAACCATTACAGGCTGTGTATTTCTCGTGTCCGAAAGTTCGTCGGCAGGTCCTTCGAAAGCAAGTGTTTTGTGCTTCTCTGACAGATTGTCAAAAACCGATTTGAAAATCTCACTTTTTTCATAGAAATCTTTACCCATTCCCGCTCTCTGACTGCCTTGTCCGGCAAATACTATTCCAAGCTTCATACTATTCCTCCTGACCGAAAAGTTCCTCGAATATATGAGAAACTCCCGTTATCTCGTTTACTTTTTCAACATTTGATCCCGCAAAGAAAAGTCCTGTTTCTTTTTTTCCGTAATATGCGTCTATGAGGGCTCTCGTTATACAATAAGGTGTATTTGCAAGGTCGCAAGTTTTGATGCATCTTATACACTTTTCCGGCTTTTTGTAATTTCCCTCAAGCACATTTTCTATAAGAGGGGTTTTGATTCCTCTTGCAGGCATTCCCACAGGACTCTTAAACACTGCCAGGTCTTCTGACTTTGCTTCAAGAATCACTTCTTTGAATCCGTCGCAAGCATCACATTCGTGAGTCGCTATAAATCTCGTTCCAATCTGAACGCCGAAGGCGCCCACATTCTTTGCTTTTTCAAAATCTTGGCGGTCAAATACCGAACCTGCGCAAAACACAGGGATTTCTCCCACTTCTTCCTTTACCTCCGTAGCGATATCAAAGATACTTTTCGGGTCCTCCGAAAGTACATCTTCTTCCGAAAATCCAAGATGTCCTCCGGCTCCGTTTCCTTCCACAACAACAAAGTCAAATGCTCTGTCATTATGCTTTTTCCAGAGCCTTGCCAGAACCTTTGCTGCCTTTTTACCTGAAACTACAGGCGCAATCAAACAGTCATATCCTTCTGTCAGCGCCGGCAGATTAACCGGAAGTCCGGCACCTGAAATAACTGCATCAATCCCTGCTTCGCAGGCCGTTTTTACTGCTTCGTCGTAATCACTTGTTGCAACCATAGCATTTATAGCAATCATCCCATTTCCTTCTGATATTTCTCTTGCCTTTTGGATTTCTTTTACCAGAGCTCTTTTGTTTGCTTCTCTTGGATTTGTCCAAAAATCATCTTCTCTGAAGCCTATATTTGCTGTGGAAATGACTCCCATTCCGCCTTCCCTTGCAACTGCACCGGCTAGGCCTCCCATGGAAATTCCGACTCCCATTCCGCCCTGAATAAGAGGATATTTAAGCATTTCTAACGTTTTCATAACCTTTTACCATTTCTTCAAGTATTTCTTTGACAGGTCTGATTTTCTTTACCATTCCGCAAACCTGGCCTGCCATTACCGAACCCGTCTTTACGTCTCCGTCTTTTACCGCTCTTCTGAGGGAACCGAGGGTGAACTTTTCCAGTTCCATTTTGTCAGCCCCTTCTCTTTCCATTTTTATGTATTCTCTTGCCATTGGATTTTTCAGAATTCTTACAGGAGCTCCTGCACTTCTTCCTGTTACGAGAGTATCGTTTGCTCCCGCTTTCACAACAGCCTGCTTGTAGTTTTCGTGAACAGGACATTCAGTGCTTGCCAGAAGACAAGTTCCAATCTGAACACCGCATGCTCCAAGAGCAAATGCCGCAGCCATCTGTCTTCCGTCTGCAATTCCTCCTGCTGCAATTACAGGAAGATCAACTGCATCGCAAACCTGTGGCACAAGAGCCATAGTTGTAAGCTCCCCTATATGACCGCCGCTTTCAGTTCCTTCTGCAATGATTCCGCAGGCGCCCAGACCTGACAGTCTCTTTGCAAGAGCTACAGAAGAAACTACAGGAAATACTTTGATTCCTGCCTCATTCCAAAGTTCCATATATTTTCCCGGGTTTCCGGCTCCTGTAGTTACAACAGAAACTTTTTCTTCAGCAACAACCTTTGCCATCTCATCAGCAGCAGGATTCATAAGCATGATGTTTACTCCGAAAGGCTTGTCTGTAAGCTCTTTGCATTTTTTTATATGCATTCTCAAAATTTCTGCATCCATTCCTCCCGCACCTATGATTCCCAAAGCTCCCGCCTCAGAAACCGCAGCCGCGAATTCGCCTGTTGCTATATTTGCCATTCCTCCCTGAAATATAGGATATTCTATATTTAAAATTTCATTTATTTTCATCTCAACTTCCTCGTGTCTTGTATCACTTCTTAATGTCTGTCGTAATTTTCATGCCGGCATACGTAAGCCCTGCGCCGAATCCCGTACAGACTAAACTCTTTTTCCCGTTCAGCAGCCCCTGTTCATGCATCTCCGATATTGCTATGGGAATGCTCGCTGCCGATGTGTTTCCGTACATATACAAATTCTTAAAAAACTTTTCTTTGCTGCCTGTTCTTCTTGCAGCGTTGTCAATTATTCTTTCATTGGCCTGATGACATACAAACCAGTCTATATCCTCTGGTGAATCTCCGGATTTTTTCAGTACCTCTCCTATGCAGACAGGCACATGTTTAACTGCAAATCTGTAAACCTCCTGACCCGACATTTTGATAGTATTATCAACTCTCGAGCAACTCAGTACATCAGAATTTGCATCCACTGCGCTGTAAAAATGAAAATCTTCTTCATTGTCAAGCTCAATTACAGCAGCACCTGCACCGTCACCAAACAGTACGCAGGTTCCTCTTTCTTTCATGTCCATAAACGGAGAAATCTTTTCGCTTCCAACTACGAGAGCGTATTTCCTTCCGTCTGCGCTCATAAGACCTCTTGCGGCATTGCATCCGAATATAAATCCTGTGCATGCACCATTTAGGTCAAATGCGATTATCTCTTCTCCCAGTCCGGCTCTCTTTGCCACGTTGCAAGCCATGGCTGGTGTATTAAAATCCGCCGTAAAGGTTGCAATTATGCAAACCGAAATTTCCTTCGGATCCACTCCCGACATTTCTATAGCCTTAACAGCAGCTTCTGAGGCCATGTCCTCGTTGCTCTTTTTCTCAGCAAAGTGTCTTGCTCTGATGCCGGATTTTTCTCTTATCCAGCTGTCGCTTGTCTCAACAATCTTTGCCATATCGTTGTTTGTCACAAGGCGGTCTCCCGCAGCATGACCCACTCCTATTATTTTAATTCCTTTCGGCATCTTTACCTGCCTTTCCTGTAGCATTTACACTAGCGCCCACCCTTCTGAGCTTTTTGTATCTTTCCTTTACAAGATTCTCTGTGCTTGTACGCGAAAGCTCCTTAAGCGCCTCGGATATACCTCTGTCAATCTCCCAAAACACCTTTGTTCTCGAGTCCGAAATATCTCCCTCTTCAATTACGTGATCACATATACCAAGCTCAAAGAGATCCTGTGCAGTAAGCTTCATGACTTCCGCAGCCTCTTTCCATCTGGAAGAATCCTTCCACAAAATACTCGCAAACCCTTCGGGAGAAAGTATGGAAAAAATACTGTTTTCCAGCATCAGGCATCTGTCAGAAACACCCATAGCAAGGGCTCCGCCGCTTCCGCCTTCCCCTATAAATACAGAAATCACAGGGACCTTCAAGTCTGTCAGAGTCATTATGGACCTTGCAATGGCTTCGCCCTGTCCGTTCATCTCCGCTTCAAGTCCCGGATATGCTCCCGGAGTATCAACAAAGGTAATTACAGGCCTCTTGAACTTTTCTGCCTGCTTCATAAGTCTTACGGCTTTTCTGTATCCTTGAGGATTAGGCATGCCGAATCTCAGAGCCACATTTTCCTCTAGGTTTCTTCCTTTTCTCTGAGCAATTACAGTTACCGGTCTTCCGTGAAAAAAAGCCACACCTCCGGTGATGCTTTCATCTTCTGCCGACAGCCTGTCACCTGCCAGAGGAAAATAATCATCAAATATTTTTTCGATATATTCAATTGAAGTAGGTCTTCCGGGCTTTCTGGCCAAAAGCACATGTTCTGCCGCCGAAATATCTTTTTTTACCATTTTTTCTTCTCCTCATGAATACTTAGCAGTCTGCCAATAGCCTCTCTCATTTCTGTTCTTGGCACAACAGCATCAACAAACCCGTGTTCCATCAAATATTCAGATCTCTGAAACCCTTCAGGAAGCTTCTCGCCTATAGTCTGCTCAATTACCCTAGGTCCCGCAAACCCGATTAGAGCTCCCGGTTCTGCCAGAGTTATGTCAGCCACGCTGGCAAAACTTGCTGTGGTTCCTCCCGTAGTAGGATTAGTCATAACAGAAATATACAAAAGACCCTTGTCTGCGTGTTTTTTGACTGCTGCACATGTCTTTGCCATCTGAAACAGTGCAAGTATGCCTTCCTGCATTCTTGCGCCCCCGCTGGCGGCAAAAATAATAACCGGAAAATTCTTTTTTGCTGCATATTCAAAACTTCTGGTTATCTTTTCTCCTACAACTGTTCCCATGCTAGCCATCATAAACCTGCTGTCCATGAAACAGAATACCGCCTTGTGTCCGTCTATCTTTCCGGTGCCGCACACGACTGCTTCTTTCAGTCCGGTCTTTTTCTGCATCTCCTTGATTTTTTCGCCATAGCCGGGAAAATTCAAAGGATTCTCAACCGAAAGGCCTTTGCATATCTCCCTAAAAGATTTCGGGTCGAGCAAAGTCCTGATTCTGAAAGGTGCCGTAACACTCATGTGATGTCCACAGGAAGGACACACATAAAGCACTTCTCTTAGTTCTGACTGTCTGTGTTTTTTGCCGCACTTTGTACATTCTATGTCTCTGTCATTAACTTTTATATCCTTAAGAGCAGAGAGAACCTGTCTCTTTTTCTTAAATGGATTCATTTCTTCCTCCCGCCTGCTCATAGATTTCTAAAATGCCTGCCATATTCTTTTCCACGAAACCTGTGTCGTACCTACCGCGAAGAAAATCGGGATGGTACATCAGAAGATGCTGTACGGGAAGCGTTGTTTCAACTCCCGAGATTACAGTTTCTTCAAGCGCTCTTCTCATTTTTCTTATGGCTTCCAGCCTTATCTGACCCTTTGCTATAATCTTGGCAACCATAGAATCATAATAAGGACTGATTTCGCATCCGCTGTAAAGAGCGCTGTCAACTCTTATGCCTGCCCCTGCCGGAAAATGCAAGAAATTAACCGGTCCCGGGTTGGGAGCAAAGTTTTCGAATATCTTCTCTGCAGTTATTCTGCACTCGATAGCATGTCCTTCTATGGAAACATCTTCCTGAGTGAAGGAAAGGGGCTGTCCCGATGCAATTCTGAGCTGTTCCTTCACTATATTAATTCCTGTCACCATTTCGGTTACGGGATGTTCAACCTGTATTCTCGTATTCATCTCTATAAAATAGAAGTTATCGTCTTTGTCCACTACGAATTCAACAGTTCCCGCATTCACATATCCGCAGGCCTTTGCAGCTTTTACTGCTGCTTCTCCCATTTTGCTTCTGAGTTCTTCGGAAAGACCAAAAGATGGAGCTTCCTCCAGCAGTTTCTGGTTTCTTCTCTGTATGGAGCAATCACGCTCGCCCAGATGAACCACGTTTCCGAAGGAGTCTGCCAGTATCTGAAATTCTATATGTCTCGGATTTTCTATGAGCTTTTCAACATACATCTCGTCGTTACCAAAGCAGCTTTCGGCTTCTGCCGCAGCGGCCGTGAAGTTTGTCTCCAGTTCCTGTCTGTCATAAGCTTTTCTCATTCCTCTGCCTCCGCCTCCTGCGGAAGCTTTCACAAGAACGGGATATCCAATTTTTTCTGCAACTTCAACAGCTTCTTCAACGTTTTTCACTGCGCCGGAAGAACCCGGAACTACAGGAACCCCTGACTTTATCATCAGCTCTCTTGCCTTGGATTTGTTTCCCATCATGGCTATGACATCAGCAGACGGGCCAATAAATATCAGGTTTTCCTCTTGGCAAAGTCTTGCAAAATCACTGTTTTCCGACAAAAATCCAAATCCCGGATGTACTCCGTCACAGCCTGTTCCCTTTGCAGCTTCTATAATATTTGCCATATTAAGGTAGCTGTCAGAAGCTCTCGGACCTCCTATGCAGACGCTCTCTGTTGCCATCATAGAATGAAGCGAATTCTCATCAGCTGTGGAGTAAACAGAAACAGCCTCTACAGATGAATCCAGACATTCCCTTATTATTCTCACAGCGATTTCGCCTCTGTTTGCAATCAAAACTTTCTTTAGCATTCTTCAACCTCAAACAGTAATTCTTCAAACTGAGCCAGCTGACCGTTGACGCCATATACTTTTTTCACTATGCCGTCAACAGGTGACTTAAGCTCATTCATCATTTTCATAGCTTCAACAAGACACATAACGTCACCTTTTTTCACCCTCTGCCCTTCTGATACGTAAGGTTCTTCGTCAGGCTTAGGTGCTGCATAAAAAACTCCAACTATAGGAGATTTTATCTTTATAAAGTCAGTTTCCGTCTTGTCATCTCCTGTAGTTTTCGGTTTCGGTTCATCCGGAGCAGTTTTTGTTTCCGACAGGCATTCCCCGGCAGTCTCGAACTTGACAGCCGGCGCCGCTGCAGACCCTTTGCCACCTTTTACCAGCGTTACCGATACATCATTTTCGCTGAGATGTATTTCGCTACAGCCGGACTTTTCGAAACGAGTCATTATTTCGTATATGTCTTCCTTTGTAGAAATTATGCTCATGGTTATGCCTGGTACTTTTCGATGCAAGCTACGATTTCAGCAACAGTCTTCATCTTGCCAAGCTCTTCATCAGGAATTTTGATTTCGAATTCTTCTTCAAGTGCCATAACAAGTTCCACTGCGTCAAGTGAATCGATTGAAAGATCGTCAGCAAGTATAGCTTCCATTACAATCTTTTCTTCGTCGCATCCTAAAGTGTTAACCATTGTATCTTTTACCTTTTCAAAAATCATTTTTCTTCTCCTTTTTCTTTCAAAAATTTTAGTTAAATTTATTTACTTAAAATATTTTAAGTAAAACTCTTTAACTATCTTACTGATGAAGCCTCCCAAAGTCAATAAGAAATTTCGTTTTTCACACAATCCACACAAAGAAAAAGCAATAAAAAAATCGAAAAAACCGCATAGTTGCAGTCTCTTCGACTCTTTAAAAGCTTATATTGAAAATAGGATAATTCGCCTATTTTCTTGGAAGAATAATCTGTTTGTTGTCCTTTGATTCTCTGTAAAGGATAAACTTTCTTCCAATTGCCTGAACAAATTCAGCTCCCAGTTTTTCTGAAAGTTCGTTTGCCACTTCCTTTGGTGACAGCTCGCAGCCTTCCTGAATTTTTACTTTTACGAGCTCTCTGCTTTCAAATCCTGTTTCGAGTTCCTTGAGGATGTTTTCGGTCAATCCCTGTTTACCGATGAAAACTGTCGGTTTTACCTGCTGGGCAAGGCTCTTTAGATAACTTCTCTGTTTACTTGTAATCATTTATAATTCTCCTTTTTGGTTTTCCGCTAAAATTACACTGAATATTTATTATAACACAAAAAAAGAAAAAACCACACAAAAGACTCATTTTTTTGAATCCTTGGCATGGTTTTCTCACCCCTTTTGATTTTGGTAATTGCATATTTATATATCTAGAAAGAGTAAGTATGCACCTAGTTAAATAAGTCTGTCTTCTCCCATGTCATATCTTTGGCATTTTCACCAAAGTGTCCGTAAGAAGCCAGTTTTCTGTAGCCCGGTTTTCTCAGCTCTAATTTTTCAATTATAGCTCCCGGTCTCAGGTCTGTATTTTCTTTTACCAGTTTAACTATTTCCTCTACAGGAATAGTTTCCGTTCCAAATGTATCCACAAGAAGTGAAGTAGGTTCAGCAACACCTATAGCGTAACTGATCTGCACTTCGCATTTCTTTGCATATCCTGCGGCTACGATATTTTTGGCAACATATCTTGCCATATATGCACCGCTTCTGTCAACTTTGCTTGGGTCCTTGCCGGAGAAAGCTCCGCCGCCGTGTCTTGAATATCCGCCGTATGTGTCAACAATAAGCTTTCTTCCTGTGAGACCACTGTCTGCTGCAGGTCCGCCCATTACAAATCTTCCTGTTGGATTAACAAGGATTTTTGTTTTATCATCAAACAGTTCCTTTGGAAGAACCGGCTCAATTACTTCATCAATAATGGCAGCCTTGAGTTCCTGCAGCGAAACAGATTCTCTGTGCTGAGTCGAAACTACTACTGTATCAATATGAACAGGTGTATCGTCATCATATTCGACGCTTACCTGTGCTTTTCCATCAGGAAGGATATCAGGAATTATGCACATTTTTCTTACATAAGCAAGTCTCTTGGTGAGCTTGTGTGCAAGTTCCACAGGAAGAGGCATAAGGCTTTCTGTTTCTGTGCAAGCAAATCCGAACATCATGCCCTGGTCTCCCGCACCGCTGTCGAGGAAGCTTTCTTTGCTTACACCCATATCGATGTCAGGTGACTGTTCGTGAAGGTCTACAAGCACCTTGCATGTCTGATAATCAAAGCCAAGGTCTTCGTCACAATATCCTATTTCTCTGATAGTATCTCTTGCTATTTTTTCATAATCAACCTGCGCTGAAGTTGATATTTCTCCAAATATGTGGACGCCTTCTGTAAAGGCAGTAACTTCGCATGCTACATGAGCGGCAGGGTCATTTTTTAAAACTTCGTCTAAAATTGCATCTGCAATCTGGTCACAGACTTTGTCAGGATGGCCCTCTGTTACGCTTTCTGATGTAAAGAATGTTCTCATTTTCTATTTCTCACCTTTCTTGTTTCTTGGACTAACTGCCCATAACTTTTCGGCTGTTTCTACCCAGTTTTCTGCATATGGTTTGCACTTGTCACAAAGATGCTTTGCTGATTCAGGGCAAGTCAAGTCAGTTGAATGTGCACCTGTTTCCGCTACCATAGCTTCGAGACATTCCGGATTTTCCAGCATTGGACATGGTCTCAGATGGTTTTCGTTAAATGGCTGTTCATCGTGATATGCCTTAAATATAGGTGATTGCAGAATTTCGAGAAGTGACTGTTCTCTGATATTTGCATTTGAATAATGTATAAATACGCAAGGATCTGCATCGCCATTAGCATTGATATGGAAGTATCTTCTTCCTCCTGCAATACATCCTCCGACATATTCGCCATCATTTTGGAAGTCCATTGCAAAGATTGGCTTCTCGGCTCTGAAACGTCTGATCTGATGATACATGAACTCCCTCTGTTCAGGTGATGGCAGAAGTTCAGGAACTGCGTCAACTCCTACAGGCATGTAGTGGAAGTACCATACGAATCTTGCACCTTTTTCTATCATCTTATCCATAAATTCATCTGAACTGATGGAATCAAGGTTCTGGCTTGTATAGCAGCATGAAATTCCGAATGGAAGATGTTTTTCTTTCAGAATATCCATGGCTTTCATAACTTTATCGTATGTACCCTTGCCTCTTCTTGCATCTGTAGCTTCGTCAAATCCTTCTACGCTGATTGCAGGAATAAAGTTCTTTACTCTCAGCATCTCGTCTGCAAATTCTTCGTCAATAAGAGTTGCGTTTGTGAATGATAAGAACTGGCAGTCTGAATGTTTGTTGCAAAGTGCAATAATATCATTCTTTCTTACAAGTGGTTCTCCACCTGTGTAGATGTACATGTATATTCCCATTTCCTTACCCTGAGTGATTATGGAATCAATCTCATCAAAGGAAAGATTTAGTTTGTTTCCGTACTGAGCAGCCCAGCAGCCTGTGCAGTGAAGGTTACAAGCTGATGTAGGGTCAAGCAAAATCGCCCATGGAATGTTGCAATTGTATTTTTTTCTCATTTCCTCCTGCTTTGGCCATCCCAGTATGTTTGCGTTCAGGAAGAAGTTCTCAAATGTTTTTTTGATTACTCCTCTGTCTGTTTCATTCAGTATGTTCATTACCAGCTGATACATGTTACAGTCAGGATCTTCGATAACTTTTCTGACTGCTGCTCTCTGTCCGGGATAGCTGTCAGGGCCTTCGCCTGCAAGTCTGTCTACCCAGTCCATAATCTTTGGCATATTCTTTTCAGGGTCCTTTTCGATGTAATCAAATACTTTTTTCATTGTCGCTTTTTTAATCGTTGTTGTTAATCCCATTTCTGATTCCTCCTTGCCTTAACTTGACTTTATTATATCCCCATCAAAAAAAAATAAAATGCCCAAAACAGTCCAAAATGTGTAATTTTGACACATTTTGAATTATTTGGGCAAATTTTGAAGTTCTATTCACTTTTTCAACTCATATCAGCATGAGAGAGCATAGCAGTCATGCTGCCGGTAAAGAATTTTTCTATCTTTCCTACAATATATTCTGGTTCTGTCTTCAGATCATCGCTGATCCAGTGCATTATCAGACCTGTAATTCCATAGCAATACAGCTTACGTATAAAGTCAATATCATCTTCCTCTACTTGGCTGTAACCTTTCTGTTCTTTCAGAATATCATCAATAACAGGTATTATTAGCTCATTGATATAACCTTCCAGTTCTTTGTGTTTAATGGAATGAAACGTATTTGTAACAAGATCTTTGTTTGCTCTGCAATACTTAAGAGTATTCAAAAGGCCTGTCGTCCAGGTATCCTTTGTGTCATTTCCGTGTACGACTTTCTGCATTTCTTCTCTTATGGTCCATTCAAGAAGATCATAGACATCTTGAAAATGATAATAGAAAGTCTTTCGGCTGACATCCGCATGGTCTGTTATATCATGAATAGTTATACCATCCAGCGTCGTCTTTGACAGCAGTTCCAGCAGTGATTTTGATAGCATTTTCTTCGTCATAGCTGACATATTGTTTCAATCCCCCTTCCAATTAAAACCCTTTTCCCGTTATCTCTTTATTTAAAAATGTGAAGTCCCAGCTTGGATGAAAGATATTCCAGCATGGCATGCCCTGCGATACAGTTACCTTTTTCATCAAGGGAAGGTCCGTAAATTCCTATCCCCATATTCTGATCCACAACAGACAAAAGTCCTCCGCCGACTCCACTCTTGGTTGGTATTCCAACCTGTACAGCAAACTCGCCGGATCCGTCGTACATTCCGCATGTAAGCATGATTGTCTTAACTACCTGAACCACTGATTGGGTTATCATTCTTTTCCCGTTCAGTGGGTTTATTCCGCCGTTGGCAAGAACCAGGCCCAGGTTTGCAAGGCTTTCTGCCGTCACGGTCATAGAACACATTCTCGTATAAAGCTTAAGTGTTTCCTCCACATTGCTGTCGATTATGCCTTTGCTTTCTAACAAATATGCAATTGCTCTGTTTCTTGAACATGTTGCCATTTCTGACTTGTAGACATCTTCGTCCACTCCTATATCCGGATCCAGACAAAGCTTTCTGGTTGTATCTATAATATCATCAAAACTGAGTTTTGGCAAAAGCATACTTGCAACAGTTATGGCTCCTGAGTTTATCATAGGATTAAAGGGTCTGTTGCTATTTAAGTCAAGTTCCACCAGAGAGTTAAACGCTTCTCCCGAAGGCTCCATTCCCACCTTTTGAAACACTTCCTTCACCGGACAAAGCTCAAGAGCAAGAATGAGAGATATAATTTTGGATATACTTTGTATTGTAAATCGCTCCTTGGTATCGCCTATGCAGTATCTTTCCCCTTCCATAGTATACATGCAAAGCCCCAGCTTGTTCTTGTCAGCCTTTCCAAGCTCCGGAATATATGTTGCTACATTTCCGTTTGGGATCACTTTTCTACCTTTTTCCAATGCCGCTGCCAGAATATCTGACATGGTTTTGTTGTTTTTCTTCCATTTTTTTAGCTTGATCCTAAAAGTCTTGAATGGTGCAACAGTGTTTATGTGAAGCCACTTACAGATTGGCCAGTTTGAATTCTCCGTTGCAGCCCACTTTCTGGCGCCTGTCTTAAACAGTTCATCTTCTGTATAGGAATCCACCAGTTCCAGAATCCCGGCAAGAGCTTCTCTTGACATTTCACAAAGCTCTCTGAGGCTATAGCCGCTGTATTTTCTGTAAAAGCTTTCGTATAGCCCTTTTAGGTTTCTCCAGGAATATTCCCCCGATGGAGTCAAAACTTCTTTTCCCGCTTTTTCCTGTCTTTCCCAATCCAGCAGAAGGTTCATCCATCCTAGCTCATAAGCAAGCATCTGATAAGGAGTCCTTTCGACGCCTTCAACAAGCTTGTTCTTCTCTCTGTCGTCGATATCTGCATATTCTTGTATAAAAAGATTTCCTCTTTTCTCTATTTCCTGCCTAAGGGCTTTTTTGCTTATATAACTTTTCACCGGAAGCTCACCTCCAAAATTTTATTATAGTAACTTTTTAGTTTACAGTTTCTATTTCTTCTTTTTGTCCATTGGGATATTACTTACTATTATAGCTACAAACATCAATATGCATCCCAAAATCATTCTGCCCTGGAATACTTCGTTTGCAAATACTACAGCAAAGAATGTACCAAACACTGTTTCTGTTGACATGAGTATGGCTGCGTGGGTAGGCGGCGCAATGCTCTGGCATATATTCTGAAGAACGAATGCCATAACAGTATTGAGTGCCACCAGCTCAAACATTCCTACAATTCCACCTCCGTGAAGAGCCGTGAGAGGTGTCCCGTCTCCCCATATAAGAGCGGCAGCTACAGACAGTATAGCACACATGCTAATTTGCACAAAAGCAAAGCAAATAGGATTCATATCTTCCATAAATCTTCCTAACAGAATAACTTCAAGAGAAAAAATTATTGCGAATATGAATGTAAGTCCGTCTCCAAGTCCTATTGTAAGATCGTCAGTCAGTGTCAGAAGACCTATTCCAACAAAGGCAATTACTGCCGCAATGGTGATATTCTTTTTTATCTTCTGTCTGAAAAATAGCCATGAAATCAGCGGTACAAATACTGTGTACATACAGATAATGAATGTCTGCTTTCCCGGTGTAGTATACTGAAGACCTATAGTCTGAAGCATATTGCCGGAAAACATCATAAATCCGATAAGAGCTCCTGCCTTCACCGTCCTCAAGTTCAGCTTTTTCAACTGAGGAAGAGCAAAAAAAAACATAAGAACCGTAGCCATTACATATCTGTAAGCCATCAGATCAAAAGGACCCATATATTCAAGTACATACTTTCCTGCAACGAATCCCATTCCCCAGAACATTGCAACCAACAACAATCCCATCTCTGCCCATATAACTTTTTTGTCTTTCGTCATTAAATCGTAACCTCCGTTTTTTGTCATGAAAAAAAGAACCAAGCCGAGACTTGATTCTTTCTTGAGTTTTGCTTATTTGTTTACTGCGTCCTTAAGAGCTTTTCCTGCTTTGAATACAGGAGCCTTTGAAGCCGGAATCTCGATGATTTCTTCTGGCTTTCTTGGGTTTCTGCCCTGTCTTGCAGCTCTTTCTCTTACTTCAAAATTTCCGAAGCCGATAAGCTGAACCTTGTCACCGTTTACTAATGCTTCTTCTATAGTTGATAGTAATGCGTTAACTGTAGCTTCTGCTTCTTTCTTAGTGATTTCTGCTTTTGCAGCAACTGCTGTAATTAATTCTGCTTTATTCATATTTTTACCTCCAAAATCTCGTATATTTATTATATCAGTATACGCCATAAATACAAGAGGGTTCTTTCTATTTTTTAAATTATTTTTTCAAAAAGTGTTAGAACATCAACGCTTTAACGGTATAGGAAACGCAAGACCATTACCTGCACGAGGTAGAATTCGATAAACATTTTGTCAAGTCTTAATTTTCTAAAAATACTTGAATTTCCGATATTTTTTTGATAGACTGTAGTTGAATAATTGTGTAAGGTGAGTTAACTGACTCTTACTACCCTTTACAAAATATAAGGAGGAATGTTATTGACGTGAAAAAGAAATTATTTGCAAGTGTGCTTTGCCTCTTGATTGCATTAGCAATGTTACCTACACTTGCTCTTGCCGAAGATAATCCAGAAGGAACGGCAACAGTTATTCTGTACAACGAATGCGACTGGGAAGACGATACGGGATACCAGATGCTCCTGGATGCCGATCACAATACTTATGGAACATTAATAAACGAAACCGAGTCCCTTTGTGTCGGTGATGCACCTGAAGGTCTTTATGACAGATTTGAATATAAGATTCCCGGTAATGCAGATGGAGCACTTGATACTTCCAATGTAATTCAATACAACCACTCTATGCGTATTGACATTCCTGCAGGCACTTATGATTATGCAATCGTAAATCCTACTCCGGAAGACGAAAAGATTTGGCTTGCAAGAAATACCGGAGACGCTCTTCCTGTAGCTGACGATTTTGTTTTCGAAGCAAATAAGACTTATATCTTCATCGTTTATATGCTAGATGACGATGACGGTGACAATGTAGACCTCATCGTTCATGAACATACATATGCAGATACTTGGAATACGGATGATGCAGACCATTGGAAGGACTGTACAGATGCAGAATGTCCTGACAAAGAAGGTGGCCAGCTTAAGGATGCACATAATTTCGAATGGAAAATCGACAAAGAAGCAACTGATTCAGAAACAGGTCTGATGCACGAAGAATGTACAGTTTGCGGATATACAAGAAATGCAGATACAGTTATTGATAAGATTTCAGGCGAAGATAATACCAAGCCTGGAGACAAGCCGGCAGCTACAGAGGCAGCTGCAAAACCTGATGACAATCCTGATCAGCCAAAAACTGGTGATACAAATACCAGAACAATGTGGCTTGTAATGCTGTTCATCAGTGCCAGCCTCATGTTTGCAACATCGGCTGCAATCTCAAAAAGAAAAGAAAACAGATAACATATAGATAATTAAACAGCAGTTTTCATAGACTTTTTCTTGTTCTGTTTTGGGTAAACGAAAGCGTCGCGGCAATGCCGCGGCGCTTTCGGCGCGTATATCTGCTGTAAAGTAGCTCCCGTCCGCCAGTTTAAAATATCTAACGAAGCCGCATTATTTCCTGCCCTGTTGCAAATCCTGAACCGATTGCGCATGCTACAAAGGCTCCGGCAAACTTACATACATTTGCAAAACTTTTTAATGTTTTTCTTTTGTTTTATTTCTCAGGCGTTTTCTCAGCTGAAGTACAAGTTCTTTATGTTCCCTGGATTGCAGTTTTGGGAAGGCTTTGAGGATTCTCTTGCCTGTCTTGTGCTGAGTATTCATAGCGCGAGCAAATTCTTCGGCCTTTTCTTCGCCGATTCTTCTAAGTTCAGCAGCTCTTGCTTCACTGATTCCCTTAAGCGCCGCTGCCTTAGATTCTTTGATTTCCTTAAACTCAGCAACTTTGGCTTCTCTGAGTTCCTTGAACTCTGTTGTTTTTTCGTCTTTGAGTTCTTTAAGCTCGGCAGCTGTTGCACCGCCTTTTTCTTTCAGTTCTGCAACACGAACCTGACCTTTTTCCTGAAGTTCCAGCCCGGTCATCATATTTTCGTAAATGTTTTCGCCAATTTGATCTGAAATATTGTGAAGTTCTTTTGCAAGTTCGTCCAGCTTTTCCAGTCTCTTGTTCCATTTGAGGATTCCTGATGCCGTTACATAGATATCCGCAAGGAGCAATGCTGAAAATACGACCAGCAGGCTTACTCCCAGCCAGTGAGGTACAAACATCATAAGATCATATAGTAGCGGATGTACAAGTTTTACGATTGCAACACACACCACACCCCATATCAGAGAAAACAGAAGGCACACATACCCGCCGATATTAAGAGGCATCTGTGAGTAATCCCACCACCTGTGGTGAAATAGTTTTTCAAGCACCAGCCCCGTAAGCCACTCCAAAAATGTAACAAGTATGGTGGATGTAATATATAGAAATACTATATGGTCACTGAATTGTACTAGCAAAGCGATTGCAACTGTAACTCCCACTCCGTAAATAGGGCATACAGGACCATTCAAAAATCCCCTATTTACAAACTGTCTCTGCTTTGCCGCAGCAAATGCCACTTCCGTACACCAGCCCAAAAAGGCATATGTAAAGAAGCTCATCAAAATATCATAAGTACTCATTAGTAAAGCTCCCTTCTCACTTCATCCGGAGATTTTTCCAGTTTTTTTGCCAGCTTTGCGACATCGTCATATTCCGGCTTTGATTTGCTGCTGCCGTAACCTTTGCAGTATTTGATTTTCGTGTCGCCGAACTTCGATTCTCTTTGTTGTATTTTTCTGTCCATAACAAAGCGCTTGCATTTATATTGTCTAACGCCGATGGACGTAGTATACTTTAAAATCAGTGCTGCGAATTTCTCACATTCAGACTCCCTGCACATGCAAACAAGCTTTACGGCAGGTCTGGACTTTTTCATTACTATGTGCTCAAGATACACATCGAGAGATCCCTTTTCCATAAGCATTTCCATAGCAAAGCCAATATCCTCACCTGTCATATCATCAAGATTTACAGCAAGTTCGCACACATAATCAACTCCGGTTTCACTTTCAGCGTTTTTTCCCAGAGTTGCACGAAGACAATTTGCATTTTCGGCAAAATTCTTTGTTCCCAGACCATAGCCCGTTTTTTCTATTATCATAGAAGGTACAGGCCCGAATTCGTCAGCAAAATATTTCAGAAGTGCTGCCCCTGTAGGAGTGCAAAGCTCCCCGTTTATATTTCCCCCGTAAACAGGAATTCCCTGCAAAATCAAGGCCGTCGCAGGAGCCGGTACCGGAAGTGTTCCGTGAGCACATTTTACGGTTCCCGATCCCACATGAACAGGAGATACAATGGTTTTTTCGGCGCCCACTGTCTCCATCAGCATGCAAGTTCCAACCACATCGCAAACCGCATCTAAAGTTCCCACCTCATGAAAATGTATATGCTCAAGAGTTTCTCCATGAACTGCAGATTCAGCCTCTGCAATTATTTTATATATGTTCTTCGCATCACTTTTTACCTTTTCGGAAACTTCCATGTTATCTATTATATGTTCTATATCATGAAGTCCGCTGTGGCTGTGATGATGTTCGTGGCTGTGATTGTGGTCATGGGCATGATGATGCTCATGACTATGGTTGTGCTCTTCGTCATGGTGGTGATGGTGCTCGTGCTCTTCTTTTCCGTAAATTGCAACATTTATATGAGTTCCCTGAATCCCGCATCTTATTTCCCTGCCGGCACTGACATGGACTCCCTTTGGCATTATGTGATTTATCTTGGAAAGGAATTCTTCTTTTTCTTCTATCAGTTCAAACAAAGCTGCCATCATCATATCTCCCGCAGCTCCCATGCTGCAGTCTAAATATAAAATTTTCATTATTTTGCCCCTTCCATATTGTTGATAAGACTCGCCTGATATCCGGCTCCGAATCCGTTGTCTATGTTTACGACGCTTACTCCGCTTGCACAGGAATTAAGCATCGAAAGCAGTGCAGTTACACCACCAAGAGCAGTACCGTATCCCACACTTGTAGGAACTGCAATAACAGGACAGTCACAAAGCCCGCCGATAACAGACGCCAGTGCCCCTTCCATTCCGGCAATTGCAATTACAACTCTCGCACCCATAATCTCATCCAGGTGCGAAAACAAACGGTGAATGCCGGCAACTCCCACATCATAGGCTCTCTTTACGTTGTTTCCCAAGATTTCTGCAGTAAGAGCTGCCTCTTCAGCAACAGGAATATCACTTGTTCCGCCGGTAGCAACAAGAATATATCCCTCATGATGAGGCTTTTTCATTTCTCCCACAAGACCTATCCTTGCAGTCTCAAAATACTTAAACGGGATATCTTTTTTTAGATAATCCGCAGCTTCTTTGCTCATTCTTGTAATTAGTACAGTTTCCTGCCCCTGTTTCCAAAGGACATGAGCGATTTCGTCAATCTGCTCAGGTGTTTTTCCGGCGCCGTATATCACTTCTGACATTCCCTGTCTTATGCCACGGTGATGATCAAGAGATGCTATATCAATATCCTCAAAAGGTGCCATCTTTAGATTCATCATTGCAGAATCAACATCTGTATTTCCCTTTGCCACACTTTCGAGAAGCTGTTTAAGTTCGAATTTCTCCATCTATCTTCCCTCCAAATCCAAAAGTACACTTTCAAAATAGGGCGATAGCTCTTCCTTTATCTCGGTTCGGTTCTCGAAAACCTTCTCCATCTGATTTTCTTTTACCTGAATTTTTGCGCATCCGCAAAAGCATCTTACCCTAAAATCAGAAAAGCCCATATCCTTGAGAATATCCTCAGCTGATTCAACCTTTGCAAGTTTCTCTTCATCTATTCTCGTTCCCTGTGGGATCCTTGTTGCAAGGCAAGCATAAGAAGGCTTGTCCCATGTAAAGAGCTCGAGCTCCTTTGATTTTTCTCTTATTTCATCTTTTCTCATACCGCAAAGCCTTAGGGGCGAAACCACATTCATTTCTTTCAGTGCCTTCATTCCCGGTCTGTCTCCCGCCTCGTCAGATGCATTGGTTCCATCAATAATTAAATCAAAACCGTCCCGGTTCGCTGCGTTAATCAGTGCCTTGAAAATTTTCTGTTTGCAATAATAGCAGCGGTTTTTGGGATTTTGACATATAGTTTCGTCAGACAGCACGTCTGCTTCGATAACCTCAAAATCAACAGAAAATTCCTCCACAAGACGCCTTGCATCAGCAAGTTCAAAATCCGGCTGAAATCGGCTTTTTATAAAATATGCCTTAATATTCACGTCGCAGCGCACTGCCTCTGCAAGCAGATATGCCGAATCCACACCTCCGGAAAATGCAAGGGCAACTTTTTTGTTCCGGTCAAAAAACTCCCTCAGATTACTGTATTCTTTCATTTAACACTCTCACTTTTCCCAATTGAATTTGTCTCGCCGGGCAAAAAGCCTCTGAAGCATACTTATATTTTAATATATCCACCTTTTATATAAAAGAACAAAATATGAATTTCGTGTATAAATTATTAAAAAAATGGAAAAATTTACTCTGTTCCCTTTTGTTTACTGAAAATAGCCATCATGTTATAATATACTTGTCATGATTTTGCAGAATTCATGATAAAAGCTATTGAGAAATTAGAGAAAAAGGAGTAGGCGTATGAAAAAAGTTGACCTGATAGGTGTTCAGATGGACATGGGAGCCGGAACAAGAGGAGTTAACATGGGACCTGCAGCAATCAGATATGCAGGAGTTGTAGACGGAATCAAAGCTCTGGAAATTGAGTGCCGCGACAAGGGAGATCTCATTCCACTGGCAACAGGCAAAACTGCCGACAATATGCGTTGTTACGAACAGGTTCATGACATCAACGAAAAACTCTACCATGAAGTTATGGATTCACTGGAAAACGGTGCATTCCCTATCGTTCTTGGAGGAGACCACAGCATTGCCGCAGGAAGTATTTCAGCAACTGCAAAGCACTACAAGAATATCGGACTTATCTGGGTAGATGCTCACGGTGACTGGAATGACGAAAATTCTTCACCTTCCGGAAATATGCATGGCATGCCGTTTTCTGCAGTATGCGGAGCAGGACCTGACATTATGATTGATTATGGGCAAGAACCTGTGTTCGTTAACACAAAGAACTGCGTTCAGATTGCAGGACGTGACATTGACCCTATAGAACGTGTGCGCATGAGAGAACACGGAATCACAGTATTCTCAATTGCAGACATAGACAAGATGGGAATGCCTGCAGTAATAGAAAAAGCTATCGAGATTGCTTCTGACGGAACAGAAGGAATCCATGTAAGCTTTGACGTAGACTCAATCACACCTGAATCAGCGCCTGGTACAGGCACAATCGTTCACAGTGGACTGACTCTCAGAGAAGCATTCTACCTGGTTGAAACACTTTGCATAAGCGAAAAAGTTCTCGCTCTTGACATGGTAGAAGTAAATCCTATGCTGGACATAAAGAACAAGACAGGAGAACTTGCTATGGAACTTATCCTGTCAATGCTAGGCAAGGTAGTATATTAATCAAAACAATATATCAATGCAATTCAAAAGTCTGCGGTTTTTCGGCCGCAGACTTTTGCTTATCTTTATTAATAATAGAATCCTGTTTTTTCATCTGAGTATTCTTTTACTCTCAGTTCATATGCATCGAAAGCCTCTTTTTCGAAAGCAAGTTTTGGATCATCTCCTGCCCCCAACTTAGACAGAAGCCATTTCGCAAAAGGAGGATTCAGGACAAGAATAGGTCCGATTACATAAGTTGCCATAAGATTATTCAGTCTCACGCCTTCTCCTTTTATGTCAGGGTTAAGACCCGGGCCTCTTGTAGTATCAAACAGCTGCATTCCTTCGCCTTCACCGTCATTCCAGTAAGAATGAGTAAATTGACTCTTAAATCCCACAATATCAAAGTCCTCCATCTTGCCAAGGTAAAGTGAGTTAAATCTGTTCATCATGTCCCTCTTGGTATGAATCGGAAGAATTCCAAGGCCTTCAACAACAGTTCCGTCTACATCTTTTATTTCGGTACCGAAAACTTCCATGGCATTTCCTGTGAGAAGGAAATACACGCCTTCCTCTATCATCTCAACAAGCTTTTCTCTGTATTTTGCAAGTTTTTCTATTGCAAGGACCTGTCCCTTTTCTGTAAGGGTTCCCATGTAAACAAAATCAGGAGTTTTCTCAACAAAGCAAGGTTCTCCCGCAAGATTCGTTTCGACAATTTCCAGCTGCGGCATTGACTTTTTCAGATAAGTTATATTCTCTGAGTCACCATACAGGTTTGCAACCTCAGGAAAAAGAACTTCCACTCTTATATTTTTATTCATATGCTCTTTCTCCCTCCTATGCTTCCTTTGAATCGCTGTTATTTTCTGTTTCGATTCTGTGTTTAATCTTTGATGCCACCTGATTTCCCAAAGTTATGGAATCCGTTCCGTAAAGGATAAATATATTGTCATCTTCAAAGAGCTTCAGCTGCTCAGGTGAGTCGATTTCTTTTTCACAAAATGAAATTCGCTCTTCAGGCACCCCTGCAAGAAGGAGTCGCAGCTTGTTATCAAGACCTCTTTCACCGCAGATTACTATATTTTTTATCTTTTCGTCATTGAGAAATTCAAAATCACAGTCGTAGAGCCAGCATGTGTTTTCTGACCAATGCTTTACATCACCCTGACAGCTGTTCATCACAATGATTTCCTTAGTTCCCGGCAAAGATGCTACGTAGTCAAATACTCTCGAAGTTGCAAAGGCATTCTTATCCTTTGCCAAAAGTTTGTAAATAGTTCTGCTGCCGACTTTTTCTTCTCCGAATCTTGAGCCTACAATATTCAGCTTTTTGAAAAATTCTTCGATTCTCTCGTGACTGTATCCCATTTCCCTCAGCAGAGCCACTGCCGAAACTACGTTATAAATGTTGAAAACACTGTCATTGAGAAGTCTGTAGTGACCTGTTCCTGTCTCGTCTTTTACATCGATTGTCATATTCTCTGTATCTACATTACAACCTGCATAATCATATTCAGGTGCCTTGAAACCGCATGACGGACAGTATGCCTTTCCGATATGGTTGTATCTCAGGTATTCGTACTTGAGTTTGTCATGGCATTTCGGACAAATCTGAAGATCGTTTATCAGATTGATGCACTCTGTAATATCTCCGTCCATCTTTTCGATTCCAAAGAATTTGTGACTGTTTTCGGGTGCCAATGATGAACAGATAAGGTCATCAGCGTTCAAAACCAGCTTAGTTGATTTCGGTATGTATTTGTTAAGTATCCCTGCGATGTATTCCGGATGTCCGTTTCTCATTATGGAATCTCTCGAAAGGTTTGTAACTAACATATAATCAGGAATCATGTATGGGAAAATTCGAAGTGCCGACCTTTCGTCGATTTCAAACACCCCTATGTCATGTTTGCATTTTCCTGTCAGTGTCATTCCTGCTATGAGGCTGGTTGCGATACCTGAATTTATATTTGATCCTGCCTTGTTATTCAGCACGTCTTTTCCGTCCATGGACAGCATATCGAGAATCATGTTGCTGACTGTAGTTTTACCGTTTGTTCCTGTGATTGCAATAATTTTCTTCGGTTTATCCGCATATTTCAAAAACTGTGGACAAAGCTTGAGGGCAATAACTCCCGGAAAATTGGTTCCTGCATGTCTTGTGATTTTCAGTGCCAGGACAGATAGTTTAGCCATCCAAAGGGCAAAATAATATCTTAGTTTCATAATCTTCCTTCTTTCGTTTTTCCTTTTTAACCCATATATGATATCACAATTCTATTTTGAAGACAAACGTTTCCTGATTTTGCTCAGCCTCATATTTGATTCTGTAATTTTTCAGGAGGTTTGCAACAATATAAAGTCCCAGGCCGCTGCTGTTTTCTTTGTTCAGGTCAAAGTTCACATCAAAGATTTTGGACATGTCCTGATTGTCTTTTCCGCTATAGGAATTTTCCACATAAAGCCAGCCGGCATCTGAGCCTATGTTTATGAATCCCTTCTCATCTGTGTATTTCACAGCATTGCTTATAAGGTTAGACAAAACTATCTTAAGAGCGGTTTTTCCTATACACAAAGTTTCATCTGTAAGAGAATTGCTGATTCTTATGCTCTTCTGGTTCGCCTGCACCTCGTATTTTTCGAGAACTTCTGTCAGTATGTCTCCGACCTGCAAAAGTTCTTCGTCGTTTTTTAGATTCTCAATAGAAGAAACAGACAAAATCTGTGAAACGTTTTGCGTCATGTTATCCACCAAATCGATGCACTTTTCGATGTACAAGTCACGGTCTTTGTACTTTCCTATATTGTATTTCATGTTTTCCAGTATTATTTTGAGACTGGCAAGAGGTGTCTTGAGTTCGTGGGAAGCTCCCCTAAAAAAATCATATTTCAGTTTTTCCAGTTTGAGAGTTTCTCTGCCTGCCGCGATTTTTGCATATACCAAAGAAATCACAACTGAAGCAATGACGGATATGAGTAGTGAGTAGGGTAAAAAATTCAGACTGAGTTCCTTTGCATCTTCTCTCATATCAGTAGCAGAAATGAACTGCAGATATACTTTTTTGCCGGTATCCAATGTGATTTCTCTTTCCTCTATTATCAATGAGTTGCTATTGCTTTGCAAATTCGCTCCTATACTGTTTTCGTCACCCACCTGTATTTCGTTTTTCTTGTTTTCACCTTCTACAAAGGCCTTGATTTCACTGCTTTGGGAATAAAAGTCCAGGCCCTGCTGCACATATTCTATGGTTTTTCCATTCATGATTTCGGCGATTTCATCTGCCTTAGATGAGATTTCCTCTTTTCTCGTCTCAAGATAGGTCTTGGGAAAAATAAAGAAAATCAGCGAATGAATCAGTATTATCAATATTCCGAGAAGGGAAAATATCTGTATAAACAGTTTGGGAAATCTTTTGATGTTTTTCATTTTCTCTCCAGTTTATATCCTACGTTTCGAATGGTTACTATGCAGTCCAGCTCCAATTTTTTTCGGAGCTCTTTGATATATACGTCTATCACCCGGTCGTAGGGAATTTCTTCTGTTTCTTTCCATACATTGTCGATTATCTGCATCCTGCTTAAGGCGCGGCCTTCGTTTTCCAGGAGGCACTTAAGTATTTCAAGTTCTTTTGCATTTACATCTATGTTTTTTCCATTTACCTTTGCTGTGTATCCTGAGAAGTCAACCGATGTATTTTTGTATTCGAATTGATCCGCGGCAGCGAAATGCTTTTTTATCAAAGCATCTACTCTGGCCTTCAGCACCGGGAGTGAAAATGGTTTTTCCATATACCCGTCGGCGAGATTGCTGAAGGCGTCTATTTTGTATTCTTCGTCGCTGAAAGCTGTTAGGATCAGAACCGGAAGATCCGATTCTTTTCTAATTTCTTTCAGGACATCCAATCCATTTACAAAAGGCATCTGGATATCAAGTATTACAAGATTGATGTCTTTGCTAAACTTCTGCAAGGCTTCGCTTCCATCCTTTGCCTCTTCAATTGAATAACCGAATTCCGACAAATACTCAGCAATGCCTTCTCTTATCATCTGATCATCTTCTGCAACCAGTATTCTCATAAAGCTCCTCCCTCTTTCAAATTTTAACTTAACAAACTACCCGGTAACAGAATTACCGAGTAGCCTTAATTTTAAATACTATATACATTATATATCATTCAGAAGATCTTTTGGATTTTTCTTTAGAGCGCCTATACTTGAAACAACAAGTGATATGAGAAGTACCAGCGTCATAAACACTACAACATAAACAACAGCTTGCGGCATTATGTTAACATCAAGACTCGTAAGAGTTTTGTTAAATCCGTCAACTTCTGCTCCTCCTCCCAACTGGCTGGAAGAAGACATATCGGCAATCTGCTTTGATATATCACCGCTGACCTTCTTTAGAATAGTGTTTCCGACGACTTTTCCTGTATAATTCGCAAGGAAATATGCTCCTACGAAAGCAGGTATCGAAATAAATACAAGTTCCATCACAAACTGACCAAAGATTTTTGCCTTTGAAATTCCAAGAGAAAGCAGCACTGCGATTTCTTTTCTTCTTCCATTCATCCATAAGAAGAGTAACAGCGAAACTGCAATTCCTGCAAATATCAGAGAACCGGCGAACAACTTGTTCGCTATAGCATAAACTCCCGATACCGACTGCTGAAGAGCAGGATAGTTGGAAGAACTCTTAATCAGGCTATAAGATTTCCAGTCAATATCAAGCTTTTCAGCTTCTTTCATGACTTTTTCTAAGTTCTGATTTCCTTTAACAAAAAATGTCGCGTCTTGATAAACTGCTGTATCTTCAGTATTTCCATAAACCTTTGCAGCTGTATCAAGGTCAGTAATCAAAGTATTTTCGTAAAGCTCCTGAGCCGCACTTACTCCGCCACTGTTGTGTCCGTCAAAGAAACCTTTGATTTCTACTTCCACGGTTTCGTCCGCGCCTTTTTCATTGTCTGCATCAAATAAGTTTGATTTGATTTTTATCTTGTCCCCTACTTTCAGATTATTTTTTTCTGCAAGGTCTTTATGCATCAGAATCTTATTCTTGTCACCGTTTTCAAGGTGCGAGCCTTCTGTCAGTTTGTATGCTCCGGATACAAACTTTGTTTCTTTGGATGAGTCGTTTACACCTGTCAACATAACGGTTCTCTTGAAATTCTTTGCTCTTTCCGGCGACTGGTTTGCCAGGGTCTGCTGAGTTTCGATAATATCGCAGTCTACCAAGTCAGCAACGCTATTGATTCTCTTTACATAAGAATCTATTCCGTCCAGCTCTGTTATTTTTTTAATATCCAGACCCTTGACATTTCCGCCTCCTCTAGGAGTTCCAAAGTTAACCTGTCTATTTATTTCCATAGAAAAACTGCTTGTAATATTTCCAAAGGTTTCATCAGAAGCCCTGTCCGCAGCATCTTTGATTGAAAGGCCAATCATGCCAAGTGCAGACATTGCCAGAATAACAAGTAATATTATAAGGGTTTTGAGACGTTTTCTCGTCACATATGCAAAAGCATTTTTTATCATCACCAATTCCTCCTACGCACGATTAGTCAATTGTTTTAATTTTTTGCCGCCAAGTTCCAGTACAACATCAGCTGCCGCTGCAACTTCTCTGCTGTGAGTTACAACAATTACACATTTGTTTCTCTCTTTTGCCATAGTTTTAAGAAGTTCTATTATTTCGCCTGCTGTAGCCTCATCGAGATTTCCCGTAGGTTCGTCTGCCAAAATAACAGGTGCTTCAGAAGCCAGAGCCCTTGCAATTGCAACTCTTTGCTGCTGTCCGCCGGAAAGCTTCATGACATTTCTTTTTATCTGACTTTCCTCAAGACCTAGATCCAGCAAAATGGACTCAGGAGCCTTGCTGTTTACAAGTCTGATATTTTCCAGAGGCGTCAGATAATCAATGAGGTTATAGTTCTGAAATACCAGGGAAATATTGTTTCTTCTGTGGTTGCTGTATCCCTTTTTCTCAATGTTTTCCTTCTCGAACAAAATCTGTCCGTTCTTTGGTTTATCCAGCCCCGCAAGCAAAGATAAAAGTGTTGATTTACCTGCTCCCGATTTTCCTATAATCGCATAAAACTTTCCGCGTTCAAAACTCTGATTCACCGATGCCAAAACTTTTTCTTTGGAATTCGGATAACTATATGTTACATTTTTTATTTCTAATACTCCCATTGTCTTTCTCCTAACTTATCTTTGATAATATTTCTTTTGGACTTTTAATCAAAATCATTATCGACGCAAATACCACTGATACAACAATTATGCTCAGCAAAATTCCGTAACTCTGAAGAAATGCTATAGCGTTTCCGGCAAAGTCCCTTGTGCCGAGAAGGTTTCCGAAAGCAATTCCCCCACTGGCTGATTCCGAAAATCCCCTAAGCAGGCGATTCGAAATCAAATTTCCGAAGACCAGAGATGCAATAACCGCCGGCAAAGATACCAGTACAAGCTCAAATATGAACTGAAGCACAATCTTAATTTTGCTGATTCCCACCGACAGAAGTATTCCTATCTCATAAATCCTTTCTCTCAGCCATAGAATTAGTATCAGTGAAAGTACAATTATGCCCCCGGTCATAATCAGATAGGTCATTATTTTTATGATATGTTTTACACCGGCCACAGATTCCAAAACGTCCCTGTATGCATTATTGTCCTTAGAAATGTCAAATTCATTGTTTCCCCCTGCCATGACCTTCGCTTCAGCCTCGACTTTTTCCAGCTTTTCGGGGCTTTCCGCAAACAGTGAAATCTTGCTTACAAGCTTGTTTTCCCCTTTCAGTTGCATCGCTTCCTGTGCCGACTCATAATCCACAAACATCATGTTCTCACTAAAATCCGATGAAAGGCCTGTATAAGTTTCCTGCTTCTTTCCGGAAAAAATCCCGATGATTTCAAATTGGTGTTCCCTGTTCAATGTAGATTTGTCAGCATCAAAGAATTCAATTCCCACCTTATCATGTAGCTTCAGATTATTTTTCTTCGCAAATTCTTCGTGAACCATTATCTTGTTCCTGTCATCGGCTTTGAGTTTTCTTCCTTCTTTAAGTGTGAAAACGCCGCTGCTAAACAAACTATTCTTTTCTATATTATTTGTTGCCTCCACTGCTGCAATATTTTTCAGTTCATCCGACAGATATTCCATTTTCACTCTTTGTTCTCCCAACACAGCTTTGGTGTTTGTAAGCTTTGCTGTTGCCTCGTATATGTAAACCGTAGTTTCTGCCCCTGTCATTTTCCCTGCACTATCAAAACGCTGAAGGTTAAAGTATCCACCATCCTTTTTTGTTATGGACAGCGACGAATTGGAACTCTTGTAAAGTGATTTTTCCAAACTGTTACTCGCCTTTGAAATTACGAGGCATGAGTAAAGACAAGAAAGAACCAGTGTCAGAATTATAAATATTATAAGTGTTCGTTTCTTTTTTCTTGAAACATATGCGATAGCATTTTTTATCATTGCCTAATTACCCCCTTTCCGCACATATATCATGTTACAAGCCCTTTATGAAACCTTTATGAAATGGGATAATTATTTTGTTTCTATAAAAATACAAAGCCCTCACAAGAAAAGCGTTCATTTTTTGTATTTTTACACAAAGAGTTCTGATAATTTCGAATTTGTTTAAGGACACAATTTTTTTCAAAAAAAGTATTGCAAAATAACAAATACAGGAGTAGTATTCTGTTGTAATCTTAATGAAGGAGATATACATCAAATGAAAAACTACAGCGAATTGGTAGAAAGCGCCCATAAGATGCGGGATGAGGTCATCAGTATAAGACGACAGATACACAGATATCCCGAGATTGGACGAAAGGAAGAAAAAACCTCTGCACTAATCAGAGAAAAACTGAAAGAATATGGTGTTGACGAGATATTGACTCTTACACCTACTTCAGTAGTTGCTTTGATTAAGGGCCGATTGCAGGGAGATAAATGTCTTGCCCTCAGAGCAGACATCGACGCTCTTCCTGTTAATGAGGATACGGGGCTTGAGTTCGCAAGTGAAGTACCGGGTATGATGCATGCGTGCGGACACGATATGCATGCCGCAATGCTTCTGGGTACTACAAGGATTCTCTGCGAAAGCAGAGATAAATTTGGTGGAACAATCAAGTTAATTTTCCAGCACAGTGAAGACACCCTTCCCGGCGGAGCCAAAGAGCTCACCGAAAGAGGTGTAATGGAAAATCCTCATGTTGATGCGATTTTTGGTATGCATATCATGCCGGATGAAAAGAAAGACGGTATTGTAGCTTTTAAGAGCGGAGCTTTGACAACATCTGTAGACCTCTTTGATTTTACAGTCAAAGGCGTCGGAGGACACGGTTCGACACCGCAACTCACAAAGGATCCAATCCTTGCGGCCTGTCAGACTGTTGTACTTCTTCAGCAGATACAGGCAAGATACACAGACCCCCTCGAAAGCGTCATATTCCCTGTTTGCAGTATTCACAGTGGTGATGCGCCGAATGTTATTCCGGACGAAGCTAAATTCGGTGGCGTTGCAAGAACTTATTCGGAAAGTGTAAGAAAAGAAATGACAAAACAGGTCTTTGATATTGCAAAAGGCGTGGAAACTTTGTCGGGATGCGAAATCCATATCAACCATTATGAAGGTTATCCTGCATGCAATAATGACAAGGAACTGACAGAATCTGCAAAGCAAGCAGTTGCCGCGGTAATCGGCACTGAGAGAGTGGAGACTCTCAGTGAGCCTATGTCTTTTAGTGAAGACTTCAGCTATTACACAAACATGACGAAAACACCGGGAATGTACATGTTTCTGTATGCTGCTCATCAGGGCGAACCGGTACCTTTGCATAACGCCAAACTCTCAGTAAAGGAAGACGCTATGGAAGTCGGAGTTGCGGCAATGAGCGCGGCGGCACTGGGATATATGAACAAGTAAACAAATATAGAAAGGATAGATTAATTATGTATAATTTCGTTTTAGCTTTTGTCATCTGTGCATTGGTATATGTAATAGGTGAATGGGTATCAACAGCCACCAAGGCGTGGGTACCGTCGGTATTCGTTACAGCAGTTGTATTATTAATCGGTTACTGGACAGTTCTTCCTAAGGAACTTGTTACAGAAGCAGGACTTATTCCATTTGCAAACACAATAGGTATTTACCTGTTAATCACACATATCGGTACTATCATAAGTCTCAAACAGCTTATGCAGCAGTGGAAAACAGTAGTTATATGCCTTGTGGGACTCGGAGGCATGATTGTAATAGGTTACTTCGTGGCACCGATGTTTATGGATAAGACTCTTGTAATTGCAGGACTTCCACCACTAACAGGCGGAATCGTTGCAGCAACAACAATGTCAGATGCAGCAAAGAATGCAGGACTTACAGTTGCTTCAGTATTTGCAATCGCAATGTACTGCGTACAGGGTTTTGCCGGATATCCTCTGACAGCACTTTGTCTTCAGAAAGAAGGACGTCGTCTGTTAACAGAATACCGTTCAGGAGCTGTTGTTCTGACAGATAAGGAAAAAGCAGAAATGGCAAACATCGGAATGACTGCTATTGCAGATGAAAGCAATGTTAAAAAGCTTCTTCCAAAAATTCCTGACAAATGGAATTCAGCAGTAGTAATGCTTGGCAAACTAGGCTTTGTTGCTTGGATTGCATCACAGCTTGGAATGCACACTCCTGTAAGCGGAGTTATCTGGGCTCTTGTTTTAGGTATCTTTGCTACTACAATCGGATTCTTGGAATCAAATCTGCTGAACAGAGCAAATTCCTACTGGATTCTTATGTTCGCACTTATGATGTACGTATTTGACGGACTGAAAAACTGTACACCTGCAATGCTGAAATCAATCATCGGACCTATGGTAATCCTTATCATAATCGGTGTAATCGGTATGGCTATAACTGTATTTATCATTTCCAAGATTTTAAAGATTTCATTCCCTCTTGCATTTGCAAACGGACTGACTGCGCTGTACGGCTTCCCATGTGACGCTATTATTACAGAAGCAACCTGCAATGCACTTGGTAAGACAGAAGAAGAAAAATCATATTTGATGAGCAAGATGTTCCCATCAATGATCGTTGGAGGATTCGTAACAGTTACAATCACATCAGTTCTTATCGCCGGCGTATTCGCACAGTGGTTATAAGACTTTAAAAATCACAGGAAACAATATAATTTAACCAATAATTAATATAATATAAAGTCGACACCGTGACTGACTGGCATATTCGTATCCGGCGCTCACGGTGTTGCAATTGGAGGGAAAAGACATGAACTATAAAGATGAAACAAAGAAATACGGAGATTATGTAGTTAAGATGCGTCGCTACTTTCACGAAAATCCTGAAGTTAGCGGAAAAGAATATAACACAAGCAAAGTAATCAAAGAAGAGCTGGACAAAATGGGTATCAGCTGGGTAGACTGCGGACTTGAAACAGGCGTGCTTGCAACAATCAAAGGCGCTAAACCGGGCAAAACAATTCTTCTGAGAGGAGATATGGATGCCCTTTCTGTAACAGAAGAAACAGGTGCAGAATATGCAAGCAAAAACAAAGGCGTTATGCATGCCTGCGGTCATGACTGTCATGTTTCCATGATGCTTGCTGCAGCTGCTGTTTTGAATGATAACAAAGATGACCTTTGCGGAACTGTCAAACTGGCATTCCAGCCTGCTGAAGAAATCGCAGAAGGTGCAAAATCCATGGTTGAACAAGGTGCTATGGAGGGAGTTGACGGTTGCTTTGCTATTCACGTCTGGTCGGATGTTGAAACAGGTCATATTGCATGTGACGCAGGTCCAAGAATGGCTGCCGCATACCAGTTTATTATAGATGTCAAGGGTAAGGGCGGTCACGGTGCTGCTCCTCATCAGTGTATCGATGCGGCTGTTGCAACTACTGCAATTGTTAACAACCTTCAGACTGTCGTAAGCAGAGAAATCTCTCCTGTTGATCCTGCGGTAGTTACTGTAGGAGTTATAGATGTAGGTGAAAGATGGAATGTTGTTCCGGAAAAAGGTCATATTGAAGGAACTGTAAGATGTTTCAGCGATTATCTATGGAAAGAAATTCCGATTATGATGGAAAGAATCGTAAAAGATACTGCAAGAGCTCTTAGAGCAGAAGCAGAAATCAAGTTTGTTGACCTTGTTCCTCCAACAAACAACAATGCAGATATGGCCGCTTTTGCAAAGAATGCGGCAAAGAAAATCTTCGGAGACGATGCACCGGCAACCCTTCCTCCAACAATGGGCGGAGAAGATTTTGCCTTCTTCATGCAGGAGGCTCCGGGAGCAGTTGCTTTGCTGGGAGTTAGAAATGCAGCCTGTGGAGCTATCTGGGCACAGCATTCCGCAAGATACTGCGTTGATGAAGATGCTCTGATCAAGGGAGCTCTGCTCTATGCACAGGTTGCAATGGACTTCAATTCTGAAAAATAACAAACACAAGGGGTATAAAGATTAGAGAAAATTCATAAGGGTATTGAATTAGGGATTAAAGATAAGTTAAAGGCTCGCCGACCGGCGAGCCTTTACTGCTATATTATGTTATTTATCATTTTGTCTTTCTGAGAGTTTTTCTTCGAATCGATCCTTTCGGATATCTGCAATAATTGCTGTAGGATATTCTCCGTTAAAGCATGCAGCGCAGTATTCGTCGCTTTCTGCGAGCTTATTCAGCTTTTCGATAGGAAGGTAACCAAGAGAATCGGCTCCGATTATTTCTGCAATTTCTTCCATGCTGTGATGGCTTGCAATCAGGTTCTCCTCAGAGTCGATATCCGTACCGTAATAACACGGATGCAGGAAAGGAGGCGCGGAAACTCTCATATGAATTTCCTTTGCTCCCGCATCACGAAGCAGGTTTACGATGCGTTTACTGGTTGTTCCTCTGACGATAGAATCATCTATCAGCACAATCCTCTTGCCTTCTATAACATTCTTCACGGTGCTCAGCTTGATTCTTACACGATCTGTACGCTCATTCTGCCCCGGAGAAATAAATGTTCTTCCTATGTATTTATTCTTAATCAAACCTATTCCGTATGGAATTCCCGAAGCTCTAGAAAAACCAAGGGCAGCTTCAAGTCCGCTGTCCGGTACACCTATTACAATATCTGCATCTGCAGGAAATGTTTCTGCAAGAATTTCTCCTGCGCGAACTCGCGACTTTGATACGGAGATTCCATCTATGACAGAATCCGGTCTTGCAAAATAAATATACTCAAAAATACAGGTTTTTCTCTTCTGCTTTCCACAATGTTCCTGCCTTGATTCCACACCGCTATCACTGAAAACCAGAATTTCACCGGGCATTACATCCCTCACAAATTCCGCACCCACTGCTGCAAGTGCGCAGCTTTCTGATGCAATCACATAAGAGCCGTCTGCTGTCCGGCCATAACATAACGGCCGAAAACCATAAGGGTCTCTGGCAGCAATCATCTTTGCAGATGACATCAAAACCAGAGAATAGGCACCTTCCAGAGAGTCCATGGCTCTGCTTACCGCTTCCTCGATGCTTGCGGCTGCAATTCTTTCTCTTGTAATCACATAGGCAATTGTTTCAGTATCACTGGTTGTATGAAAAATAGCCCCTGACAGCTCCAGTTCATCTCTCAGCGCAAGAGCATTGCTGAGGTTACCGTTATGAGCCAGTGCCATTTTCCCCTTCTGGTGATTTATTTCAAGGGGCTGACAGTTATTTCTTGTGGTACCTCCCGTAGTTCCGTACCTTACATGTCCTACTGCCATATTTCCTTCCGGCAGACTGCCCAGCGTATCCTTCGAAAACACTTCGCTTACAAGTCCCAAATCTTTATATGAGAAAAACACCCCGTCGTCATTTACTACAATTCCACAGCTTTCCTGACCCCTGTGCTGCAGAGCATAAAGCCCATAATATGCAAGCCCTGCAACATTTTCTCTCTGTGGACTCATAACACCAAAAACACCGCATTCCTCATGAATAGCCATATATATTAATCCCCTTTCTTTACTCTTCAGCCATAGCCCTACTGAGCTGATTCATTATATTCCAAAGCTGCCGAAACAAACCCCTTAAACAAAGGATGTGGCTGGTTTGGCCTGCTCTTAAATTCCGGATGAAACTGCACACCGATATAGAACGGATGATTTCCCGTTTCCACCGCTTCCACCAGCCTGTTATCCGGTGAAGTTCCGCTGATTATCAGACCTGCTTCTGCCAGTTTTTCTCTGTAGCTGTTGTTCAGTTCATAACGGTGTCTGTGACGTTCCGAAATAAGTTCAGCACTGTAGCACTTTGACATTTGGGTTTCTTCTTTGATTCTACATGGATAACTTCCCAGTCTCAAAGTTCCGCCTTTGTCAATCATATCATCCTGCCCAGGCATAAAATCTATTACCTTGTGGCTGCACTGTTCGTCAAACTCACCTGAATTGGCATCACTGATTCCCAGTACATTTCGTGCGTATTCGATTACAGCAATTTGCATTCCCAGACAGATACCCAGATAAGGTACTTTGTTTTTGCGGGCATATTCTGCTGCCAAAACCATTCCTTCCACACCGCGATTTCCGAATCCTCCCGGAACTATGATTCCGTGAAGGCCTCTAAATACTTTATTTACACAGTCTTTTGTTATAGTTTCGGAATCAATCCAGTGGATTTTAACAAAGGTATTAAGTTCATATCCTGCATGACTCAAAGCCTCTGCCACAGAAAGATATGCATCATGAAGCTTAACATATTTGCCCACAAGTCCAATATGAACCTCTTTGGATCTGCTTCTGATTCGATTTACCAACGTTTCCCATTCTTTCAAATCCGGCTCTTCTGTCTCAAGACAAAGCTCTCTGCAGACAACGGATGAAAAGCCCGACTTTTCCAGCATAAGCGGCGCCTCATAAAGGTTAGGTAGCGTTACGTTATCTATAACACAGTCCGGCTTTACATTGCAAAACAAAGCTATCTTTTGAAAAATTGACTCTTCGAGAGGCTTGTCGCTGCGCAAAACTATAATATCCGGGTTAATTCCCATTCCTCTAAGCTCTTTTACAGAATGCTGTGTCGGCTTTGATTTGTGTTCCTCAGATCCTCTAAGATATGGAACTAATGTGACATGGATAAAAAGACTGTTTTCTTTTCCCGTCTCAAGAGCAATCTGCCGCACTGCTTCCAGAAAAGGTTGTGACTCAATGTCTCCGATGGTTCCCCCGATTTCTGTAATAACAACATCCGCATCAGACTGTTTTCCCACGCGGTAGACAAATTCTTTTATCTCATTTGTTATATGGGGGATCACCTGAACGGTAGAACCCAGATACTCACCTCTGCGCTCCTTGTTCAAAACATTCCAGTACACTTTTCCTGCAGTAAGGTTCGAATATTTGTTTAAATTTTCATCAATAAATCTTTCGTAATGTCCCAGATCCAAGTCTGTTTCTGCACCATCCTCGGTAACATATACCTCCCCGTGCTGATAAGGACTCATAGTTCCCGGATCAACATTTATATAAGGATCCAGCTTCTGAGCAGCCACCTTCAGACCTCTTGCCTTTAGAAGACGGCCAAGGGATGCAGCTGTTATTCCTTTTCCAAGACCGGAGACAACACCTCCGGTTACAAATATATACTTTGTCATCTTTATATCCCTCCTTGTCCTACTCAAACTCCACTGTTGAAGGCGGTTTGCTCGTAATATCATACAGGATACGGTTGACATGGGAAACCTCATTTACAATTCTGCGGGATACAATGTCCAGCACGTCATAAGGAATTTTGGACCAGTCAGCAGTCATAAAATCCTCAGTAGTTACACTTCTGAGAGCAACCGCCCAGTCATAAGTGCGGCCATCACCCATAACTCCCACAGATTTCATGTTGGTCAAAACTGCAAAATACTGGTTAGGCTGTACATCTAATCCCGCCTTTTCCACTTCTTCCCGGAAAATAAAATCTGCTTCTCTGACTATCTCTAGTTTTTCTTCTGTTATTTCACCTATAACACGAATTGCCAGTCCCGGTCCCGGAAACGGTTGACGCATAACCATATATTCCGGCAACCCTAACTGTCTTCCAAGTTCTCTTACCTCATCTTTAAAGAGCAATCGAAGAGGTTCTATAATCTCCTTGAAATCAACAAAATCAGGTAGTCCTCCCACATTGTGATGGCTCTTGATTACCTCTGCATTTCCTTTTCCTGATTCAATTACATCAGGATAAATTGTACCCTGTGCAAGAAAATCCGTTTTTCCGATTTTCTTTCCTTCTTCTTCAAATACACGAATAAATTCCTCTCCGATAATTTTTCGTTTCTGCTCCGGCTCCGTGACGCCTTCCAGCTTTTTAAGGAATCGTGCTCCCGCATTTACTCGAATCAGGTTGATATCCCATTTGCTGAATGCTTCTTCCACTTCATCTCCTTCGTCCTTGCGGAGCAGCCCGTGATCAACAAAAACACAGGTAAGCTGAGCTCCGATGGCCTCTGCAAACAATGCAGCACATACAGAAGAATCAACACCGCCGGACAAAGCCAAAAGCACTCTGTCTGAACCGACTTTGCTGCGTATCTCTTCTATAGAGCGATGCATATATTCTTCCATAGTCCAGTCACCACTGACCCCACAAATTTTATACAAAAAGTTATGAATCATTTTTATGCCGTTTTCTGTATGATTAACTTCCGGGTGGAACTGAACTCCATAGAATTTTCTTTCCTCATCACAGATGGCTACATTCGGACATTTTTCGCTGTGAGCCACCAGTTTGAATCCCTCCGGCGCTTTTTTCATATAATCTCCATGGCTCATCCAGGAAATTCCCTTTTCCTTAAGCCCATCAAGCAACAGGCATGAATTGTCGTAGTATGTAAGTGTTTTTCCGTATTCTCTGGCGTTTCCGTCTTCGGCTGCCGTAACTTCTCCTCCGAGGTGATGCGCCAGCAGCTGGCATCCATAACAGATACCTAAAACAGGAACTCCGAGGTCAAAGATTCCTTCCGCCGGATGAAAGGAATTTTCCTGATAAACACTATCAGGTCCGCCGGTAAAAATAATTCCTACTGGGTTAAACTCACGGATTTCATCGAGAGTCATCGTGTAAGGTTTAACCTCGCAATACACTTTGCACTCTCTGACTCTTCTGGCAATCAGCTGATCATACTGACCGCCGAAATTCAAAATTAATATCTTCTGATTCTGCATCTCTAATCCCAATTACCCTTTCTTAATTTCTAAACCCAGTCTTTTCGCAACTTCTATATATGCCTCCTCTACATTGCCTAAATCTCTGCGAAAACGATCTTTATCCATCTTTGCTCCACTGTCTTTATCCCACAAACGACATGTATCCGGAGATATTTCATCTGCAAGTATGATTTTGCCGTGAAAACGTCCAAACTCCAACTTAAAATCCACAAGGCGAAGGCCTGCTTTGAGAAATTCCCTGCTCAGAATATCATTTACTCTGAATGCATATTCCTTTATGGTTTCCAATTCTTCTGATGTTGCAATCTTAAGAGCTTTTGCATAGGAACTGTTGATAAAAGGATCTCCCAGCTCATCATTCTTGTACGAAAATTCAATTGTTGGCTCATGGAGCTTGGTTCCTTCCGGAATCCCCATTTTCTTAGAAAAGCTTCCTGCCACAACATTTCTCACAATTACTTCAAGAGGAACGATTTCCACCTTGCGAACTGCGGTTTCACTATCATTCAATTCTTTGATAAAATGAGTCGGTATCCCTTCCTCCTGGATTTTCTGAAACAAAAGATTGCTTATAGAATTGTTCAACGCACCCTTTCCGCTAATTGTTCCTTTCTTCTGTCCATTAAAAGCCGTAGCATCGTCCTTATAGGATACGATTAAAACATCCGGCTCATCTGTCAAAAATACCTGCTTAGCTTTTCCTTCATACAGCTGGCTGCATTTTTTCATCTTAAACCCCTCCTCGTAAATTTCACCATGCATATTTTCCCACAAAAAAAAGACAAAGATACCTCTAAGTCATTAAAACTCAAAGACGCCTTTGCCTTTATAGAAATAATCTTACACCTGTTTACTTTTTTTGTCAATCCCCCATAATTAATACAACCATATCCGAGAAGTATGGTATAATATAAAATCATTTGATATGTTAAGATTTCAGATTGAAAGACTTTACAGGAAAGCAGGTAGTTTTATGAAATATTCAAAAGAAGAAGTTATGCAATACGTGCAAGAGGAAGATGTAAAATTCATTAGGCTTGCATTTTGTGATGTATTTGGCAAACAAAAAAATATTTCAATTATGTCAGAAGAACTGTCTCGTGCTTTTGAGTACGGAATTGCAATTGATGCATCTGCGATCAAAGGCTTTGGCGACGAAACACATTCTGACCTGCTGCTTCATCCGGATCCTGACACATTGATATCTCTTCCCTGGAGACCGGAACGAGGCCGTGTAGCTCGAATGTTTTGCAGCATTTCTTACCCTGACGGTAAAATATTTGAATGCGATTCCCGCTCCATCCTAAAACAGGCTGTCCGGAATGCAGAAAAAGAAGGCTTACGGTTTTTCTTTGGTCCGGAACAGGAATTTTATCTCTTCAAACTGGATAACAACGGAAACCCAACCAAAGAACCTTATGACAATGCCTGTTATATGGACATTGCCCCTGAAGACAGAGGTGAAAATATACGCCGAGAAATCTGCCTGATTCTCGAGCAAATGGGAATCCATCCCGAAAGTTCCCATCACGAAGAAGGACCCGGTCAAAATGAAATTGATTTCAGATATTCGGATCCGCTGACTGCCGCTGACCAGGCCATGACATTTCAGACTGTGGTAAAAACCGTGGCTTACCGTAATGGATTACATGCCGATTTCAGCCCAAAACCTCTGGAGAATAAGCCAGGCAACGGTTTTCATATCAATATGTCTGTGCAATCTGCAGATAACACCGATAAGATGAATCTTATGATTGCCGGTATCCTTTCAAAAACCGCTGAAATGACACTTTTCTTAAATCCACATCAAGATTCCTACAAGCGTTTTGACAGCAACAAGGCTCCCGGTTATATTTCCTGGTCAAGCGAAAACCGCTCACAACTAATAAGAGTTCCGGCCGCCTTTGGAGAATACAGACGTGCAGAGCTACGTTCTCCAGACCCTTCGGCTAATCCTTACCTTGCCTTTGCGTTAATGATTTATGCCGGAATTTATGGAATAAAAAACAGTTTACCTTTGCAAAAACCTGATGATATCAATCTTTTTACTGCTGATGAAAATACCCTTGCAAGGTTTGAATCTTTACCGAAAGACCTAGAAACTGCACGCACACTGGCAAGTAACAGCAGTTTTATAAATGAACACGTTCCGGATACTTTACTGAAAATTTATTGTAACAGATAGTAAAAATGGCGAAAGAACAGGAGGTGAAGCCACATGAGTCTAAAAGAACGCGTCTACAGCATGCTTATTGTGTCGGCATCCGACAGCTTCACCTCGGCCTTTGTTTCTTTGCTGCCAAAATCAAGATACAATCCTGTTACCTCTGTTTCGGATATCAGCGCTGCCAAAAGAAATTCAGCAGAAAAAACTTTTGATTTTATCATCATCAACGCACCTCTGCCTGATGGTTCTGCAGATAGGTTTGCAATCGACTCTTGCACCGGTTTGCAATCTGCGGTTCTGCTGCTTGTAAGCAATGATATTCACGCCTATGTTCACGACCAGGTTGCTAAATACGGAGTTTTTACTTTGCCAAAACCTATTGAAAAATCAACATTGATTCACGCCCTTGGCTGGCTGGAAAGTGCGCGGGAGCGCTTAAGACAGTTTGAAAAAAAATCGATTTCTATTGAAGATAAAATGGCTGAAATCCGCCTTATCAACAAAGCAAAATGGTTGTTAATCAGTGAGCTTCACATGAGTGAAGCCGATGCCCATCGCTATCTTGAAAAACAAGCCATGGATAGATGCATGTCAAGAAAATCTGTGGCAGAAGAAATCATCAAGGCTTACCAATAGAACTAGGGACCTTCTTTAGGCCTAGCTCTATTCTTACTTGGCTCGCGCTCAGTTCTCTCTCAGTTCTCTCTCAGTTCTCTCAGTCGATTGCTGTCGACCATTGCATGTTTCCATCCTTGTTTCGCCTCACTTCGTCGAGTAGCATCGACACCGGCATGCTTTTCATCTATGCTTGGTCGACAGTAATCGACTAAGATGCGTAATTTAGACTAGCTTCGGCCTCTTCGTCGACCGCCATAAACTACAAATGAGTCAAAAACAGTGCTGATTCTAATAGTCGCAATCTGCGCTGTCTTTTTACGAGCTTGACTAAGCGCAGATTGCCACATCTTCAAATCGTACTGTAAAATTTGGCTCCTCAATAAGCGCAGATTTAAGCTATGGAAAGCCACGCTTATTTTCCTCGCCAAATTCTCCTTTCTATTGATGAAAGGAGACAAAAATCGAGGATTTTTGTTGAAAATCCAACATATCTCTCAGTGCATATTTTTATTTTGCCAAATCGCGCTTAGTTGCAAGCAAAAAATATAAGCGTGAATTGGCATTTTTGTAGATAGCGCTGAGTTCGGTGCATCTAACCACCACCACAGAACACGTTAGCACTAACTAACTTCTCAAACTCACTTTAAATCAGGGTGTTAGAAGTTGTTAAGCCTCCTTCCTACTCATAGCCCCCAGTGTTGCGCCTAACCTTGTGCCTTGATGCACCGAAAATATGGAAAGCGGGGGACCTACCTTTCCTCTTCCGGTCTCTGCCGCCGTAGATTCCAGCCAAATCAAAGATTTGGGGAATCCTGACGGGGGACCTACCATCAATTTGCAATAAAAAAGAGCGCTTTCGCGCTCTTTAATTGCAAATTGGGTTAGGTCTCCCTATTTCTGGGCTGCAGCAGCCTGCTGTGCAGCTACTTCTGCTGCAAAGTCTTCTTCTTTCTTTTCGATTCCTTCGCCTACTTCGAAACGAACTACTCTAGCAATTGAAAGATCTTTGCTTACTGATTCCAGATATTTAGCAACTGTCTGCTTACCATCTTCTGCTCTTACATATGTCTGATCTAACAGGCAAATGTCCTTTAACTGCTTTGAAACTCTTCCTTCTACAAGTCCTGTGAAAATTTTGTTTCCTGCAATTTCAGCCTTATCAGCAACAGCTAATCCGGCTAACTTAGCCTTAGCGTCTTCTGATAGGAAGTTTGGTAAGTAGTTGAAGTTAAAGCTCTTATCATTTCTCTTTTCTTCAAGAATTGCAACATCTTCTGCTGCCCATACACCGTCAACAGCTTTGTCTAATAAAGCGTTTAGGATTGGCTTAGGAAGTGTAAATGGATCGTTTAATGCACTTTCAAGTGTAATGTCGTGCATCTTAGCAAGTTCTTCGCTTGAAATATCGTTTCTGCTTACGTACTGCGGATTCATTGCAGCAACCTGCATAGCGATGTTAGTTAAAGCTTCTCTTACAGCATCAGTGTCTTCTCCGTTACCTGCAACGATTGCACCGATTCTTCCACCACCGTGAACGTATGAAGTAAGAACATCAGCAGAAACCTTTTCGATTCTTCTTACTGACATGTTTTCACCGATCTTAGCGATCTTAGCGTTTAAAGCATCCTGAACTGTTGATTCTCCAAAGCTCATAGCCTTGAAAGCTTCGATATCAGCAGATTCAGCAGTTAATGCTAATTTAGCTAAATCTTCTACAAATGTTACGAATTCTTCGTTCTTGGAAACGAAGTCTGTTTCAGAGTTTACTTCTACGATTGCAGCAGTCTTGTGATCATCAGCAAATGCGATTTTTACAAGACCTTCAGCAGCAACTCTTCCTGCCTTCTTTGCAGCCTTTGCAAGTCCCTTTTCCTTTAGGTAATCAACTGCGGCTTCAATGTTACCATCAGTTTCAACAAGAGCCTTTTTGCAATCCATCATGCCGGCACCTGTCATATCTCTTAATTCTTTTACCATTTTAGCAGTTACAGCCATCTTAATGTCCTCCTATAAACTATTCAGCGTCTGCTGCTGTTTCTTCAGTAGTACCTTCATCAAAGCTTTCGCCCTGGTTAGCTTCGATAACAGCATCTGCCATTCTTCCTGAAATAAGTTTTACTGCTCTGATAGCATCATCGTTTGCAGGAATGATGTAGTCAACATCGTCTGGATCGCAGTTAGTATCAACGATACCGATGATTGGAATTCCAAGAATTCTAGCTTCTTTAACAGCGATTCTTTCTTTCTTAGGGTCAACGATGAATAATGCACCAGGCATTCCCTTCATGTCTTTGATTCCGCCTAAGTATTTTTCAAGCTTATCTCTTTCAGCTCTCAGCTTAATAACTTCTTTCTTTGAAAGCTTTTCAAAAGTTCCGTCTTCTTCCATAGTGTTGATGTCGTTCAGTCTCTTGATTCTTCCGCTGATTGTCTTGTAGTTAGTAAGCATTCCGCCAAGCCATCTTTCGCTAACAAAGTACTGTCCGCATCTTGTTGCTTCGTCTTTGATTGCGTTCTGAGCCTGTTTTTTAGTTCCTACGAACAGGATTGGTTTGCCTGTTGCTGCAACTTCCTTCATGAAAGCGTAAGCTTCGTCGATCTTCTTAACTGTCTTCTGAAGGTCGATGATGTAGATTCCGTTTCTTTCTGTGAAGATATAAGGAGCCATTTTAGGGTTCCATCTTCTTGTCTGGTGACCAAAGTGCACACCTGCTTCTAATAACTGTTTCATTGAAATTACTGACATTTTTTAATCCTCCTGGTTTTTCTCTTCCACTCAGGTTCTGCCTGCATAAAACTGCCTGACGGCTGTCAGAAAAGCTCTATCTGTATTACATCATACAGATTCGTTTAGGCAGCACCATATTGTGCGGCCGCCCGAGTGTGTATATTAAAATAAACAAATAATGGTTCTAAGCGAACCGCTATTAATTATACGCTAATTGTATTGAAATTGCAATCTTTTTTTTGCTTCTAAGCGCTATGTTTTTTGCATTTTTTATAAAAATCGCCTATTTGCGTTGCACGGCGCTTTTTTCAGATCCTACCGGAAATCAAAACTAACAAAAAAGAAGGCATTTTTCAATGCCCTCCCAGATTCTATTCGTCTCTCTTGTAAGTGATTAAATCTTCTGCGATTTCGTGTGCTGCAATTGATACCGGTTTGTTGATCGGACAGCTGCTTGTTAATACAGGTTTGCCGTCGATGATATCTCTTGCTCTCTTTGCAGCCATAATAACAAGTGTATAACGGCTGTCTGCTTTTTCTCTAATAGTGTTTATGGATGGGTTTAGCATCGTTTATTCCTCCTCATACCTTTTTATCAGTTCATCTATGTCTTTTGAAACTCTGGAATGTTCAGCCACAGTAATTGCTTTTACTCTCTCTACGGCTTCTTCCAGATCTCCATTTACTACACAGTAGTCATATCTGTCAACATATGAAAGCTCGCTCATTGTCTTGGAAAGTCTCATGTTTATCACTTCTTCAGTTTCAGTTCCGCGACCTGCAAGTCTCTTGCGAAGCTCTGACATTGACGGTGGCATAACAAAGATAAAAATTCCGTCCGGATAATTTTTCTTTACGTTCATTGCGCCCTGAATATCAATTTCCAGAACTACGTCAATACCTTGTTCAAGCTTTTCCTGAACTCTTTTCTTTGGAGTTCCGTAAAAATTCCCATAAACTTCCGCATGTTCAAGGAATCCGTCTTCTTCTACAGTTTTCAAAAAAGTTTCTTTGTCCAGGAAGAAATAGCTTATGCCATCTTCTTCTCCAGGCCTAGGTTCTCTTGTTGTAGCTGAAATAGAAAGTTCAAGGTCTGTCTCTTCTAAAAGTCTTTTGCAGATTGTACCTTTGCCTGCACCTGAAGGTCCCGATATTACAAATAGTTTTCCCGGATGCTTAAGATTCATATGTATCTAATCTCCTATCTGATTTCGTTGAAAAAATATTATAACACCTCAGCGGCTATATTTCAAGGGGTTACTCTACGTTCTGAACCTGTTCTCTGATTTTTTCCACTTCGGCCTTAACCTTAAGCATGAGGTTTGTGATTTCGATATCGTTTGCCTTTGACCCAATAGTGTTTGCCTCTCTGTTCATTTCCTGAACGAGGAAGTCAAGTTTCTTGCCTTCCGGCTGGCGGCTGTTTTCGATAATTGACTTCATCTGCTCCATGTGGCTGTAAAGTCTTGTAAGTTCCTCTGCAATGCTGCATTTGTCAGCAAAAATAGCTGCTTCTACCAAGATTCTGTCCTCAGGAACAGTCACGCTTGAACCGATAAGCTCCTGAATTCTGTTCTTCAATTTTTCTGTGTAAGCCTTTGGAACTTCGTCTGCACGTTCTTCTATCTTAGCTACGAGTCCTTTGATTGTTTCCCCGCGTCCTATCAGATCCTCTGCAAGTTTTTCGCCCTCTACGGCTCTCATTGCCTCGAGGTTTTCTGCCGCAGCTCTTACAGGATTCAGAATCGCAGCTGTCATTTCCTCTTCGTCATCAACATCCGGTACAGGCTTGATTACATCAGGAAGAGATGCCAGATATTCCAAAGTGATTTCACCGTCAAGGTCAAATTCTTCCTTTAAAGTCTTAAGGTTATCAAAATACTGCTTTGCCACCATTGAATTCAATTTTACGGTAACATCATTTTCTGTTATATTTTCGACCATTACCGAAACATCGATTTTTCCGCGCTTGATTTTTTCTTTTATTGCTGTCTTGATTTTGTCCTCAACAAAAGAATATCGTCTCGGCATTTTGATACTTATATCGCAATATCTGTGATTAACAGACTTGATTTCTACTGTAATATTTCTTTTTCCATCGCTGTATTCGGCTCTTCCAAAGCCTGTCATGCTTTTTATCATTTGTGCAACCTCTCACTGAAATAATATAACAATTCATACACAACTATTTTATCACAAAGATTCTTCCTTTACAATTGGAAGCTTTGGTGTGCTCCACACAGTGTGGTTGTTTGTAAAGATAACCATTCCCGGTTTTGCTCCCGCCGGTTTTTTAACATATCTTACCCTTACGTAATCCACCGGAACGTTTTCTGAACTTCTGCCTTTGCTGTAATAAGCGGCTATGCTGCAGCAAAACAGAATATCTTCTGCAATTTCTTCGTCATCCATCAAAACAGCCTGCTGACCTGTCAGTTTTTCATTTCCTTCGGAAAGCTGTAGTATAACGTGAGATCCCGGAATGTCTTTTGTGTGAAACCAGATATCGTTTTTAGACGCAGTTTTCATTGTCAGCATGTCATTTTCCTTGTTATTTCGGCCAACAAGTACTGTGAATCCTGAGGGAGACTTATATTTCAAAGGCTTTGCCTTGAATTTCTTTTCTTTGTAATTTACTTTTCTCTTTCTCAGGTAACCGGTTTCGGTCAATTCCTGCCTGATGGCTTCGATGTCCTCAACGCTGTCCGAGTTTTCCAGATAGGTAAATACCGATTCGAGATATTCTATATCTGCCGATGTTTCGTCCAACTGAACCTGTTTTTCTTTGATTGCGGTTTTTGATTTTCCGTATCGTTTAAAATAGATTTGAGCGTTCTTAGATGCTGAAAACCTTGAATCCAGTGGGATTTCTACTTCGCTTCCATCGTAATAGTTCGTCACTTTTACGCTGCTTGCCCCTGCCTTTGCCAAATGAATGTTCGCAGTCAAAAGCTCCCCGAAAAGGCGTAGGTCATCTGAGTTTTCGGCCTTCAAAATGTCTTCTGACAATCTTTGCTTCTTCAAATAAAGTTTGCTTAGCATTGCTCCCACATTCTTCGTCAGTTGATGCGAACGTTGTCTCGCCCGGTTCGAAGAATCTTTGTTATCAAAGAACTTTGACATGCATTCGCTTAAAGTATCAAAATCCTCTCGATTGCAGACTTCCTCATATGCCGACAGCGGCGTTATGTAATACTCCATGAACTGTCCTTCGTCCGAAACATAGAGGCACGGCTGAAAAGTTCCCTGCTCAATGCTATCCAAAATGTTGTGGAGATATTTGTATCTTGTGCTTCTTGCTGCCAGTTCCTGTGCAAAATTCGGTGAAATGCCCCCAACTCTTGCCAGTATTGTTTTTTTGTTCTGTTCCAGTCCGTCCAGTTCTTCTTCTGTAATTTTGTCGTAGTCGATTTTGTCCTGAGCCGGTGGGTACTCATAAAGCTTGCCCGGAAGCACCTGTCTAACTCTGCTAGTGTCAATTGAAACTCTTTTTATGCTATCTATGATTTTGCCTTCCACCGTATCCACAAGAATTATGTTACTGTGCTTTCCCATTATTTCAAAAACCAGCTTCTTTGATACTGTGAATCCCAATTCATCGAGAGTCTCCAAATAAATTTCGATTATACGCTCGCAGCCCTTTTGTTCGATTTTGACGATTCTGCCACCCTGCAGATTTTTGCGCATGAGCATGCAAAAGCTCAGCGGTACAGGCGGATTCTGGGGCGCTGTTTCTATAAAATGAATTCGCGGATTGGAGCTGGATGCCGATGCAAAGAGCTTTACGTTTCCTTTTTTTGTATGTATGTTAAGTACCAGCTCTTCTTTTTCGGGCTGATACACTTTTTCTATTTTTCCTAGCAAAATGGTATCGTTGAGTTCTTTTACCATTGCCCTTGTAACTATTGCGTCAAATGCCATTGTCTTCTCGCGGAGGGTCAAAGCCGCGTTCCGCATTCCTTTCTTTTTTTATTTATTCTCAGCTAATTTTTTTCATGGCTGAAATCCCGGCGCACAACCGAAGTCCCCGCGCAGCCCTGAGGATTCAGCGCATATCTAAACTTCCTGCGATTGAATCGCCGTCCCGGGTGCCTTCTAATATCCCAAGTACTTCATAAGTCCATCAAGACCTTCCGTCACATCATCATATGTATCATCAAAGTTTCCGGTATACCATGGGTCTGCAATGCTGTCATCTCTTCCCGCAAAGTCCAGTAGCTTGCTGATTTTACCATCGGGGTCACCCCCTGCAATTCTTGTCATGTTTCTGACATTTGCATCGTCCATGCCAATCAAATAATCAAAATTATCATAGTCCGCCTTTGTCATCTGTCTTGCTCTTCTGGGAGTATACGGCACCCCTACCTCATCAAGCTTACGCTTAGTTCCGTAATGCGTATCGTTTCCGATTTCTTCTCTGCTTGTCGCAGCAGATTCTATATAAAAATCCTGAACAATATGCTTTTTCGTTACTATATCTTTTAATATGAATTCTGCCATAGTTGAACGGCAGATATTGCCGTGGCAGATGAATAGCACTTTAATCATTGTTGCATAACCTCGCATTTCTTAGTTTTTCTTGGTATTTCGGGCTTTGT
>CALHKP010000051.1 GCA_938034165.1 uncultured Clostridia bacterium
GAAGCCAAACAAATAGAACAAATAAGCCTCGGCTTGACAAAAAAAGTAATAAAATGTAAGATATAGTATGGTAATTTGTTTATACAATATCAATCTATTTATAAAGGAAAGGTGAATAAAATGGAAAGAATTAAGACTATAGAAACAAGAGATTTAGAAAAGAGCCTTAAGAACGGCGGATGCGGCGAATGCCAGACTTCATGCCAGTCAGCATGCAAGACTTCATGCGGAGTAGCTAACCAGGAGTGTGAAAACAAGAACTAATATGGTACATCAATATAAACTAAACGGTTACAATATCGTTCTTGACGTTTATAGTGGTTCAGTTCATTTGGTGGATGATGTGGCTTATGACATCATCCAACTTTTTTGTTCAGAAACCAAAGAAGCAATCGTCGAGAAGATGTTAGAAAAGTATAATGACAGAGAAGATGTCACAAGGGAAGAACTCTGGGAAGTTCTTGAACAAGTGGAAAGCCTCAAGGAAAATCGCAAGCTTTTCACTGATGATATCTTTGAACCGAATGCAAACGATCTGAAGAACAGACACACAGAGGTGAAGGCTCTTTGTCTTCATGTGGCACATACCTGTAACTTGACTTGTTCATACTGCTTTGCGGGACAGGGCAAGTTCAAGGGTGAGCGCGCAATTATGTCTCTCGATACAGCCAAGAGAGCTATTGATTTTCTGATCGAAAACTCAGGAAACAGAAGAAACCTGGAGGTTGACTTCTTTGGTGGTGAGCCTCTTCTTAACATGGACGTGATTAAGGAAGTTGTGGCTTACGCAAGATCTATAGAAAAAGAGCATGACAAGAATTTCAGATTCACTCTTACTACTAACGGCGTTGACATCGATGATGATGTAATAGAATTTGCCAACAAAGAAATGCACAATGTAGTTCTCAGTCTTGACGGCCGAAAAGAGGTTCATGACAGGGAGAGAAGAACTGTTTCCGGCGAAGGAAGCTACGATATTATCTTGCCTAAGTTCAAGAAGCTTGTAGAGGCAAGAGGCGGAAAAGGTTATTATATGAGAGGTACTTATACTCACTATAATACTGATTTCACAGAGGATATTTTCCACATGGCTGACATGGGATTCACTGAGCTTTCCATGGAGCCTGTAGTATGCCCCTCTGACAGCCCTTTTGCTTTGACAGAAGAAGACCTGCCTGTTCTATTCGAACAGTATGAGATTCTTGCAAAGGAAATGCTCAAGAGAGAAAAAGAAGGCAGAGGATTTACATTCTATCATTATATGCTGGATTTGAATCACGGTCCTTGCATCTACAAGAGAATTTCGGGCTGTGGTTCCGGAACTGAATACTTTGCTGTAACTCCATGGGGAGACCTTTACCCTTGCCACCAGTTTGTAGGTGAAGAAGCTTACAAGATGGGGGACATCTGGAACGGAGTGACTGCAGAGGAAACAAGGGACAAGTTCAAAATGTGCAACGTGTATGCCAGAGAAGAGTGCAGTGACTGCTGGGCAAAGCTTTACTGCAGCGGCGGTTGTGCTGCTAACGGATACCACGCTACGGGAGATATAACCGGAGTCTACGAGTATGGATGTGAGCTGTTCAAGAAGAGAATGGAATGTGCAATCATGCTTCAGATTGCCCGTAAAAATGAGGGATTATAATGAGAATCAACAAATACATTGCTCAGTCAGGTCTTACAAGCAGACGTAAGGCTGACGATCTGATAAGAAACGGAAATGTCACAGTAAACAATATGGTCCTTAAGGAGCCGGGATATGATGTCAAAGAAGGCGACATTGTAGAAGTTAACGGCAGAAGAATCGATTCCAAAGAAGAAAAGGTTTATATTCTTTTGAACAAGCCTCTGGGATATATAACCACTGTAGAAGATGACAAGGGAAGACCTACTGTTATGGAACTGGTTGCTGATGTTGATGCGAGACTCTTTCCGGTTGGACGACTGGATTACAATACATCGGGTATGCTCCTTATGACCAATGATGGTGATTTTGCATATAAGGTTTCTCATCCGAAACACGAGATGACGAAGACTTACAGAGCAAGAGTTGCCGGTATGCTGTCAGATCTGAAATGTTCCAAACTTAGAAGAGGTGTGGACATCGGCGGATTTGTCACATCGAGATCACAGGTAAAAATCGTAAAAGATATGCCTAGATCCACAATTGTGGATATTACAATTCACGAAGGCAAGAACCGTCAGGTTCGTAAGATGTTCGCTGCCGTTGGAAACGAAGTGCAGGAACTGAAGAGAATAGCTATAGGCGACATCAAAATCGGAAGACTTGCAGAAGGTCACTATCGTAAACTGACAAGGGAAGAAGTGGCTTATCTGAAAGGTGAAACCGAAAGACCGCCGCAGGCTGTTTACAGAAAAAAATATAAGAAATAAAAAAGAGCCGGTTCGTCCGGCTCTTTCTCGTTGTATGACTATTTTCTCTTGAATTCTTTTGGAGTTACGCAAGTTCCTGTAGCTCTTGCAACTACGATTGGTTCTTCTAAGAAGTCTGCAGCTGAAGCGTTAACGTCTTTTCTTGAAACGATAACTTTTCTAGCTTCGAAGCTCATCTTTCTTGAAGTGTTTCCGATTTTTGTGATTTCGCCAACTGCTTCGATGTAGTCTCCAGCGTAAGTTGGAGCAAGGAATTCTACGTTGTCATAAGCACAGAAAAGACCTTCGTCTCCGTCAAGCTTAATTAGAAGTTCAGTAGCAACGTCTCCGAAAAGGTGAACCATGTGAGCTCCATCTACAAGTTCTCCACCGTAGTGAGCATCTTTAGCTGACATTCTTACTCTGATCATTGATGTAATTTTTTCTTCCATTGTTAAATCTCCTTTGTACTAATAAATAATATTAAACAGATAACTATATTATAGTCTTCTATTTGAACTCTGTAAATATTAATTGCAAAATGTGTGCCAATGGTTTATCATTGAAATTACGTGAAAAGTGAACCGAAATGTGTTCGAATGGCTGAGAGGTGAACTGAAAATGACACAGAAATATGGAACGAACAGGGTGCTGGAGCCTAAGCATGTACTGCCTACATCGGCTTGGAGGCTTGATAATTCAAGGCAAATCGCACCTTCGGAAATAAGGATTTCAATCAAAAGGATACATGTGGAGAGAACCAGCTTCAAAGAAATTTGTCTCGAGTCCAACAACAACGAGGAAAGAATCAGGCAGAAAATCATAGATATTGTCATAAGAAGGGGGAAACTGCATAATCCTGTAACCGATACGGGAGGACTTTTCTATGGAGTTGTATCCGAAATCGGGTCAGAATACAAAAATTACAAAGGCTTCAAAGTCGGCGATGCTGTTATCTGTAATGCTTCCATGGCTTCCATTCCGGCGTACATTGATAATGTAACTTCTATAGATATGGCATACGGGCAGATAGATGTGGACGGATATGCGATTTTGTATGATGAGGTGCCACTTATCAGAAAACCGGAAAAGCTTCCTATAGACCTGCTTCTTTTTACCTTTGATGAATCAGGAACTCTGTACAGAATAAGTAACAGCGCTGTAGGCAAGCGAAAATTCCTGGTAGTTGGAAACAATCTGCTGTCAAACCTCTTGTTTGGCTGCGCTATCAGAAAAGTTGCAATCGAAGGTGCCGAGGTTGTATGCCTCCTTGACAAAAAGACCGAGCGAGTGGTAACCGGTGACAGTATTGACAGACTGACAAAGAAAATCTTCACGAAGGTTCATTATATAGACATCCTAAAACCTATGGAATATCTTGATGCGGTTGACGGAGATTCTCTTTTTGACCTTTCGGTAAACTGCGCTGACATACCGGGCGCCGAAACTATTAATATTCTCGCAACAAAGAGTGGAGGAACCGTTGTTTTTGCAAATCTCATAAACAACTACAATATTTCCCTTTATATAACGGAATCTATTTCCAGACAGCTTGATATCAGATGTGCAGATGGATATCTTGAGGCTTACGATCAGTTTGACATAGAAATAGTAAGGGAACTTGCTCCTTATATGGAGGATGCCAAGACCGAAGCGGCTTTGATCTCTGAGGAGAATACATATTCTTCGGGAATACAGGCAAAGCTTGCGGAAATGACCGGAAGTGCGGCCCTTTTCGATGACTTTATCTGTGACAGCCATGCTATGCGAAATGTGTTTAACGAGATGATTACGGTATCAAAGTATGACTGTAACGTTTTGATAACCGGCGAAACCGGTGTGGGAAAGGAAAAGGTTGCCAATATAATTCACAAAAACAGCAATAGAAAGATGCAGCCTTTTATCAAAGTTAACTGTGCCTCGGTTTCTCCGAGTCTTATAGAGTCTGAATTCTTCGGATACGAGAAGGGCGCTTTTACCGGTGCTTCTTCGAACGGCAAGAAGGGTTATTTTGAACTTGCGGACAATGGGACTTTGTTCTTGGACGAAATAGGTGAGCTTCCTCCGGATATGCAGGCTAAGCTTCTGAGGGTTATTCAAGACGGCGAGTTTTATCGCGTAGGGGGAACTGTACCGGTGAAGACTAATGTGAGACTGATTTCTGCGACGAACAGGGAATTGGAAGAGGCTATATATGAAGGGGCTTTCAGAAGGGATCTCTATTACAGATTGAATGTTGTCAGAATAAGGGTTCCGTCTCTGAGAGAAAGAAGTACGGATATTCCGCTTTTGGTGAACCATTTCCTGACAAAGTACGGGGACAAGTTTGATGTAACCAGAACTGCAGACGATGATGCTGTTGAATATCTTCAGCAGTGCAACTGGCCCGGAAATATTAGGGAACTGGAAAATGTGGTGCAGAGGCTCATAATAACATCCAAGAGCTCCAGCATAACTTTGTTGGATGTAATGAGGGAACTTCACTCTGAAGTCTTTGATGTGAGCACTTCGGTTGAGGATGAACCGGAATTAGAAGAAATGGAGGAATTCAGCCTGGATGTGATGGTGTCTAACTTCGAAAAGAATATAATCAAGCATGCCTGTGAGAAGTACGGATCCACGAGAAAAGCGGCCAAAGCCATTGGAATCAGCCAGACACAGTTAGTAAGAAAGAAGAAAAAGTACATGATTTAGGTGTCTTTGAATATCAGATACGAAAACGAATCAAATGGAGCAGCATTGACCCAAAAATGGATGAAAATTGAAGAAATTAAAAAATAAACCGTTGGAAACAACGGTTTTTCATTTTGGCACGAGTCTTGCTTTATATAATGGCGTGAAAAAAATAAAGAACAATTTTTTATATATGTAATTTTAGGAGGTAACTAATTATGGAATTCAAAAAAGGCGATCGTTACGGTACACACAGAGTATTAGAACCAGCAGGCGTTCTTCCACAGCCAGCTGATAAAGTAGATAACACAATGGAAATTTACGATAACGAAGTTCTTATCGATGTACAGACTCTTAACATCGACTCAGCTTCATTCACAGAAATCGAAAAGAGAGCTGACCACGACGTAGAAAAGATTAAGGAAATCATCATGGGAATCGTTGCTGAAACAGGAAAGCACAAGAACCCATGGACTGGTTCAGGCGGAATGCTTATCGGTACAGTTAAGGAAATCGGACCTAACTTCAAAGGACATCTAAAAGTTGGTGATAAGATTGCTACACTTGTATCACTTTCACTTACACCACTTAAGATTGAAGAAATCCTTGACATCAGACCTGACATTGACCAGGTAGACATCAAGGGACAGGCTATCCTGTTCGAAAGCGGAATCTACGCTGTTCTTCCTGAAGATATTCCTGAAAACCTTGCTCTTTCAGTTCTTGACGTTGCAGGTGCTCCTGCTCAGACTGCTAAGATCGTTCAGCCTGGTAACACAGTTGTTATCCTTGGCGGTGGCGGAAAATCAGGTATGCTTTGCTGTCAGATGGCTAAGCTTGAAGCAGGCATCACTGGTAAAGTTATCTGCGTAGACGGATTCCAGGGTTCAATTGACAGAGCTAAGAGCGTAGACGTTGCTGACGAATACATCGTTGCTGACGCTACAGATGCTGTTGCTATGTATGAAAAGATTAGCGAACTGACTGACGGTGAACTTGCTGACGTAGTAATCAACGTAGTAAACATCCCTAACACAGAAATGGCTTCAATCATGGCTTGTAAGGATGAAGGTATGGTTTACTTCTTCTCAATGGCTACAAACTTCACTAAGGCTGCTCTTGGTGCAGAAGGTGTTGGTAAAGACGTTGATATGCTTATCGGTAACGGATACACTAAGGGTCACGCAGAAATCGCTCTTGAATGCCTAAGATCAAACGAAAAGATCAGAACCCTGTTTGCTGAGCTTTACGCTTAATTAGAACAGACCTAAACATAAACTTTAATAGCGAACCGTAAGCGGTTCGCTATTTTAAAGAAGGCGAACACAAATCGGTTCAGTTGTTATTTTTTTGTTAATCTTTTTATTTCCCTTCCGGAGGATGTAGACATTGGATACGGGGTTGATTTATAATTTAACTGTATTATGAAATTTGTGCTTTGATGCGCAACTTTACAAAAATGTTTTTAAACTTTTAGGAGGAAAAGATTATGAAAAAAGGATCCCCTTACGGAACACACAGAGTATTAGAACCAAAAGGAGTTCTTCCACAGCCGGCAGATAAGATTGACAACACAATGGAAATCTACGACAACGAAGTACTTATCAACGTGAAGACTTTAAACATTGACTCAGCTTCATTCACAGAAATCGAAAAGAGAGCTGATCACGATGTAGAAAAGATTAAGGAAATTATGCTTGATATCGTTGCTAAAGCCGGAAAACACAAGAACCCATGGACTGGTTCAGGCGGAATGCTTATCGGTACAGTTGAACAGATCGGTGACAACTATGTTGGAGATCTGAAAGTTGGAGATAAGATTGCAACACTCGTATCACTTTCACTTACTCCATTAGTAATAGACGAAATTCTTGAAGTTAGACCTGAAATCGACCAGGTTGACATCAAGGGTCACGCAATCCTGTTCCAGAGCGGTATTTACGCAAAACTTCCTGAAGATATGCCTGAAGGACTTGCTCTTTCAGCATTAGACGTTGCAGGAGCTCCTGCTCAGACTGCTAAATTAGTACAGCCTGGTATGAAAGTTCTTGTTATCGGTGGCGGCGGAAAATCAGGTCTTCTCTGCTTATACGAAGCAAAGAAGAGAGCTGGCGTAACTGGTCAGGTTATCTGTGCTGCTGGTTCACAGAAATCAGAAGACAGAGCAAGAAGCTTAAACCTTGCTGATGATTACTTCCATCTTGATGCTACAGACGCAGTTGCAATGTACAACAAGATCATGGAATTAACTGATGGCGAACTTTGCGACGTAGTAATCAACGTAGTAAACATCGAAAACACAGAAATGGCTTCAATCCTTTCATGTAAGGATGACGGTCTTGTTTACTTCTTCTCAATGGCTACAAACTTCACTAAGGCTGCTCTTGGTGCAGAAGGTGTTGGTAAAGACGTTAACATGATCATCGGTAACGGATACACTAAGGGACACGCTGAAATCACTCTTCAGTGCCTGAGAGAACACGAAGGTCTGAGAAAGCTGTTCGCAGAAATGTACGCTTAATTAAAAGCTGCATAACGGATTCTTGAGAATCCAAACTTGACACATCTTTTGTGTCACACAGATAAGTTAAACCTGGCAAATCCCACAAGGGGTTTGCCTCGTATAAATACAAGTATTAAGGAGATTTATTCATGGCAATAAGAAATTGGAAAGACATTCCACTATTCAAAGACGTTACAGACGAACAGTGGAACGACTGGCACTGGCAGGTTTCTCACAGACTGTCAACTGTAGAAGAAATCGCTCAGGTTGTTAACTTAACAGAACAGGAAAGAGCTGACATCGAAAAGGTTATCGGCGGATTCAGAGTAGGTATCACACCTTACTATGCATCACTGATGGATCCAGATGATCCAAGAGATCCAGTAAGAATGCAGGCTGTTCCTACACTTGCTGAAATGCACAGATCAGAAGCTGACGATGCTGACCCACTACACGAAGATGCTGACTCCCCAGCTCCTGGATTAACTCACAGATACCCAGACAGAGTTCTGTTCTTAATCACAGACCAGTGCTCAATGTACTGCAGACACTGCACAAGAAGAAGACTTGCAGGAGAAACTGACGGTGCAAGATCAAGAGAAGATATCGATGCATGTATCGATTACATCAGAAGAACTCCTCAGGTTAGAGACGTACTTCTTTCAGGTGGAGACGCTCTTCTGGTAGAAGATGACACATTAGAATACATCATCAGCGAACTGAGAAAGATTGACCACGTTGAAATTGTAAGAATCGGTTCAAGAACACCTGTTGTAATGCCTATGAGAATAACAGACGATCTTGTAAACATGCTGAAGAAATACCACCCAATCTGGTTAAACACTCACTTCAATCACCCACAGGAATTAACTGAAACAGCTGCTGAAGCTCTGAGAAAGCTTGCTGATGCAGGTATCCCACTAGGAAACCAGTCAGTACTTCTGAGAGGTGTTAACGATTGTAAGCACATCATGAGAGAATTAGTTCAGAAGCTTGTTATGCACAGAGTTAGACCTTACTACATCTACATCTGTGACCTTTCAATCGGTATCGAACACTTCAGAACACCTGTTTCAAAGGGTATCGAAATCATCGAAGGTCTAAGAGGTCATACTTCAGGATACGCAGTACCTACATTCGTAGTAGACGCTCCTGGTGGTGGCGGAAAGACTCCTGTAATGCCACAGTACGTAATTTCAGAAACACCTGACAAGGTAATCCTGAGAAACTACGAAGGTGTTATCACTACTTACACTCAGTCAAGACTTCCTGAACTGGAATGCAAATGCGATTACTGCACAGGCAAGAAGACATTTAAGTACCAGGGTGTTTCAGCTCTTGGCGAAGGTCTGCAGATTAAGTCAATGGAACCTTCAAACCTTGCAAGACACGAAAGAAACGAACACCACGCTTAATAAGAGCCTCTTTTTAAACAAACCGGCCCTTATGGCTAATTAAGTAAAATGACTATAGGGAGGCCTTGTGTCTCCCTATAGATATCACTATAGGAAATGAGGTTAATATGGGCTTACTCTACGATATTTCACAAAAATACAAGACTGTTTCAATAGTCGGCATGTCCAAAAATGCCGGAAAAACTACAGCATTAAATTACTTGATAGAAGAGGCTATTGATGAGGGAGTAACTCTGGGAGTCACTTCAACAGGACGTGACGGAGAGTCCCAGGACCTTGTTACAGGAACAGAAAAACCGAGAGTTTATCTGGACCAGGATATGATTGTGGCAGTTCCGTCACTTTTGTACGATATGGCAGATGCAGGACTTGAGGTAATCAAAAAAACAAACTACTCAACAGCTATCGGAACGCTGCTTATCTGCAGAGTTCGCGAAGCGGGATATGTGCAGGTTGCCGGCCCGGTAATCAATGCAGAGCAAAAAATGCTTTGTGATGATATGCTTGAACTCGGCTGTGAACTGATCATAATCGACGGCGCAATCGACAGAAAGTCAATAGCATCACCGGAAACTTCAGAGGCAATCATACTGTCCACAGGAGCTGTTCTATCAAGAAAAATGAACAAAGTTATCGAAGAAACAGCTCATGTTGTTAATCTGTACAGAACACCTGAACTGGAAGAGGGTGTCATCAGAGACGCAATAGAAAAAAATAATTTTGACGACAAGATTATGCTCTTAAATGACAAGGGCGAGATCAAAAAACTTGATCTGGCGACAGGATTAGGCGCTTCTGCCGAAATCAATGCAGCCATAGAAGAGGATACTAGATATATATATATCCCCGGAGCATTCACTAACAGTGTTATTTCAAATATTTCACTGAAGAAGCTCAAACAGGTGGAATTCATTCTCAAGGATCCTACTAAGATTTTCGTGAATGTAATGGACTGGGGGATTTACAGGAAGAAAGGTTTCAGACTGAAGGTGCTCAAGAATATTGAGATTGCGGCTATTACCGTAAACCCATGGGCCCCTGCAGGATATACATTTGATAACATTCTTCTGCTTAGCGAAATGGAAAAGGCTATTCCGGATATACCTATTATTGATGTAAGGATGTAATTATGATACAAGGGAAAAACAGAAGACTGGCAAATGTCAAAACAAGACGTGAAACCGGTCTGGAATATGTAATGTTTAATCTTGACTTAAATACGCCTTTCGGCAAAAAAAAGCTCAAGGAAATCAAGCCGTTTTATCCGGGCGAGGAAGCTGAGCTTAGAGAAGAGTTAGACAGAGTAGAAACCATGGTGAATTTTGTCAAGCAGAACAAGACCCTGACAGACAAGATTCAGGAAGTGTTCATGGAAGTAAAAGATGTGACGCTCACTGTTGAAAGAAGCGGAGACAATATTTTGTCAACAGTTGAATTGTTTGACATAAAATCTTTGCTCCTTCAGATGAGACAGCTCATCAAGCTTACAGAAGAACACGAAATCGGAGACTACAAAGGATCTCACTGCGCAGCAGAGTGCAGGGAGGCCGAAGGCAGTTCTGAAGAAGAGATTATTGTTGAGGTTGACGAATCAGTACCTGCAGTTGACAGAGTGCCTGAGGAATACTTCCTCGAAGATACAGAAGACCTTCTCGATGCGCTTGACCCAAGAGGTGATAGACTGAACACATTCTATATATATGATGAATTCAGTCCGCAGCTTGGTGTTTACCGCAAGAAAAAGAGAGAATGTGAACTGAAAATCAGAAAAGAACAGAAGCAGGCTCGTGAGGACCTCAGAAAGAATCACGGAGTTATGCTTACCCCAAAATTTGATATAGTCGTATCCAAATCACATAACGACTACGAAAAGATTCTGAGCTTAGAAGAACTCGAAATCGTTGATCAGGATTACATGAGCACAACTTTCCAGCTCAAGCCTACAGAAGCTGTTCACGAATACGTAAAGGAAATTGAGCAGATCAACACAGAAATCGAGATCGAAGAAGAGAGAATCAGGGAGTTCCTTTCAAAATCAATTTCAAAAAAAGCAGATGTTATTCTTGCAAACTGCGACAAGATCGGGGCTCTCGACCTTTCGCTGGCAAGAGCAATATATGCAATTAAACATAAGCTGATTAAACCTGAAATCGCCGACGAACACATAATTGACTTCGAAGACGGAAGAAATATTCAGGTTGAAGACATACTGAAATCGAAGGGCAAAGAATTTTGTCCTATCACAATCAGACTCGATGACGGCGTAACCCTAATAACGGGAGCCAACATGGGAGGTAAGACTATATCACTTAAGCTTGCAGGCCAGATTCCAATGCTTGCACAGTACGGATTCTTTGTTCCGGCAAAGAAAGCAAAGATTGGTCTTTCAAACTATGTTCAGATTCTCATTGGAGATTCGCAGTCAGTGGAAAGAGGCCTTTCCAGTTTCGGTTCGGAAATGGAAGAACTCAAAGAAATATTGGATAACGGACAGGACAGAAGCCTTATTCTCATAGATGAGATAGCTTCCGGAACTAACCCTACAGAGGGAACGGCTCTGACTAAGAGCCTTGTGGATTATCTGATACAGAAACCGTATATTTCTCTGATTACGACACATTTTGAGTCAGTAACCGAAAGAGAAGGGGTTGTAAACATGCAGGTCAGAGGACTTTGTGACTGCAACTTCAATCTTCTTAACAGTGAGATAAGAAATGCAAAACGTCGTGACAGAATAAATATAATATCGAAATACATGGACTATCGTCTGTGCAGAGTAGAAAATGAAGCACAGGTACCTAAGGATGCTTTGAATATAGCCTCCATGCTCGGAATCGACAGGGTGATTATAGACAAAGCGAAAGAATACATTAGATAAGGAGAAATAGGATGAAAAGCAAACTAAACCTTGATCCAAAAGTTGTAGATAGCGCTCGCCAGCATGCAGCAAATATTGCTCGCGATATGCAGGAATTCATTGAGCGCCACACAACTGTTTCAACAGAAAGAACAATTGTAAGACTTTTGGGCATTGACGGTGTTGACGATGTTGACACACCACTTCCTAACGTAGTAGTTGATCACATCAAAGAAGAAGGAGCACTTCCTACAGGTGCTGCTTACTGGATTGGTAACGCAATCGTACAGACAGGAAAGACTCCACAGGAAATCGCAGAAGAAATTTCAGAAGGAAAGCTAGAAATCACAAAGCTTCCAACTTGCTCAGTAGAAGAAGCTGCTGAAGCTCTGAAACCTGCAATCAAAGAAACTTTTGCAAGAATCGACATGCAGAAGGCTAAGCGTCAGGAATACCTTGACACAATCGGTGAAGGTCCAGAACCTTACATCTACGTAATCGTAGCTACAGGTAACATCTACGAAGACGTTGTGCAGGCTAAGGCTGCAGCAAGACAGGGTGCTGACATCATCGCTGTAATCAGAACTACAGCTCAGTCACTTCTTGACTATGTACCTTACGGACCAACAACTGAAGGTTTCGGTGGTACATATGCTACACAGGAAAACTTCAGAATCATGAGAGCTGCTCTTGACGAAGTAGGTGAAGAAGTTGGAAGATACATCAGACTTTGTAATTACTCATCAGGTATGTGTATGCCTGAAATCGCAGCAATGGGTGCTCTCGAAAGACTTGACGTTATGCTGAACGATGCTATCTATGGTATCCTGTTCAGAGACATCAACATGCAGAGAACTCTTGTTGACCAGTTCATGTCAAGAGTTATCATCGGATACTGCGGAATCATCTTCAACTCAGGTGAAGATAACTACCTGACAACTGATGATGCTATCGAAGCAGCTCACACAGTAACAGCTTCTCAGTTTATCAACGAACAGTTCGCTGTACTTGCTAACATTCCGGAAGAACAGATGGGTCTTGGTCACGCATTCGAAATGGATCCAAACACAGAAGACGGATTCCTTCTTGAACTTTCACAGGCTCAGATGGCTAGAGAAATCTTCCCTAAAGCAAGACTTAAGTACATGCCACCAACAAAGTTCATGACAGGAAACATCTTCAAGGGTCACCTTCAGGATGCTCTGTTCAATCTTGTTACAGTTTGGACAAACCAGTCATTACTTCTGACAGGTATGCTTACAGAAGCTATTCACACTCCATTAATGCAGGACAGATATCTTGCTATCGAAAACGCAAAATACATCTTCAATAACTGCAGACACATCGGAGAAGAAGTTGAATTCAAAGAAAACGGAATTATCCAGAACCGTGCACATGAGGTTCTTGACAAGGCTGACAAGCTTCTTGCTGAAGTTGAAGAAGAAGGTCTCTTCTCAACAATCGAAAAAGGTATCTTCGGTGGAGTTAAGCGTCCATTTGACGGTGGACACGGTCTTGAAGGCGTATGCACAAAGGGCGAAAACTACTTCAATCCATTCATTGAACTGTTCATGGATCACGAGTAAGGAGGTACAAATATAATGACAGAAACTAAGACAGCGGCTACACAGGTCGATTTAAAATGCGTTAAGCCTTACGGCGACGCTCTAAATGACGGTAAAGTTCAGATTGCATTCACTCTTCCTGTACCTTACGGTGAAGAAGCTGAAGAATGCGCAAAGCAGTACGCAAAGAAGCTTGGTCTTGACGAACCAAACGTTTGCTACTACTGCGAACTTACAGAAGGATACACATTCTTCAATATCTACGGTTCAGCTCAGGCAACTATTGACTACACAGCTATCAACGTTCCTAAGGTAGAAGGAACAGTTATGGACCGTGTAGAATGCGGAGAATGGATCGGCGAACACATCAAGAGAGATATCGTAGTAGTTGGAGCTTCAATCGAATCTGACGCTCACACTGTAGGTATCGACGCTATCATCCAGATGAAGGGATTCCACGGACACTTCGGTCTTGAAAGATTCAAGAACGTTGTAGCTTACAACATGGGTTCACAGGTTCCTTGCGAAAAGCTTATCGCAAAAGCTAAGGAAGTAAATGCAGATGCAATTCTGGTTTCACAGACTGTAACTCAGAAGGATATCCACATCCAGCAGCTGACTAAGATGATTGAGCTTGTAGAAGCAGAAGGTCTTCGTGACAAGGTTATCATGACTTGCGGCGGCCCAAGAATCTCACACGAACTTGCACAGGAACTTGGTTACGATGCAGGTTTCGGTCCTGGAAAATATGCTGAACATGTAATGAGTTATATTATGCAGGAAGTAGAAAAGAGAGGCTGGCAGGATAAGGCAGAAATCTCAGCTCGCTAGTAGACAACTGAACACAAAAGAGGCAGAAGTTTTCTGTCTCTTTTACAGTGTGATCCGGCACGGCGTTTCTCAAAAGCCAATACTTTTCAAATACTGCGACGGATCTTATAAATATCAAATTTCATTTCATTTAATGTAGAAAGGTGATTTAAAAATGATTAACAAAGTAATAACTGCAGACGAAGCAGTTGCCGGCATTAAAGACGGTATGACAATCATGGTAGGTGGATTCCTTGGAACAGGTTCACCTGAAGTCTTAATGGACGCTCTTGTTAGAAAAGGCGTAAAACACCTGACAGTTATCGGTAACGACGGTGGTCTTGATGTTGGACAGCCTGCGGGCGAATTTGCTGGAAAAACAGCTAGAGGTATCGGTAAATTACTGGAACACCACATGGTTGACCACATTATCGCTACTCACCTTGGTGTTAACCCAAAAATTAACGAACAGATTGCTGAAGGTACTCTGAAGTACACTCTTGTTCCACAGGGAACACTTGCTGAAAAGATCAGAGCTGCTGCTTACGGACTTGGCGGAGTTCTTACACCAACAGGCGTTGGTACTCCTGTAGAATTTGACAAGGACGAATTTGGCAGAGAAAAGAAAGTTATGGAAATCGACGGAAAGAAATATCTGTTCGAAATGCCACTGAGAGCTGACTATGCTTTCATCAGAGCTTCTGTAGCTGATAAATTCGGTAACTACTACTGCAAAAAAGCAACAAAGAACTTCAACTATGTAATGGCTGGAGCAGCTGATAAGACTATCATCGCTGCAGAACAGATTGTTGAAGTAGGTGAAATTGATCCAGATATGTTTGACGTTGCAGGCGTACTGGTAGATGCTATTGCGGAAGGAGAAAAACCATGGCAGATTTAAAAACTAGAATTGCAAAAAGATGTGCAAAAGAATTTAAAGATGGCGAATTTGTAAACCTTGGAATTGGTCTTCCTACAATGGTAGCTAACTTCATTCCGGAAGATATTTCAGTAACATTCCACTCAGAAAACGGATTCGCAGGTATTGACGCTGTTGCTGATGAAACTAACATCGACGTTAACATCATCAACTCAGGTGGTACTTATGTAACTGCAGTTGACAGAGTTAAATACTTCGATACAGCTGAATCATTCGGTCTCGTAAGAGGCGGCCACGTAAGAGCTACAGTTCTCGGAGCTATGGAAGTAGCTGAAAACGGAGACCTTGCTAACTGGATCGTTCCAGGTAAGAAGGTCGCAGGAATGGGCGGAGCTATGGACCTTTGCTCAGGATGTCCAGAAGTTATTATCGTAATGCTTCACACTCAGAAGGGCAACCACAAAATCCTTAAGGAATGTTCACTTCCACTGACAGCAGAAAAGTGCGTATCAAAGATCATCACTGAAATGGGTGTTATGGAAGTTAGAGAAGACGGAATCTGGGTTGTTGAACTTCACCCTGATTATTCAAAAGAAGATATCCAGGCTGCTACAGGCTGCGAACTTCACTTCGATCCTAACATGAAAGCAATGGAAGAAGAATAAAAACAATATGTTTTTTAGAACCACGTCGACAGGCGTGGTTCTTTTGTTACATAAAAATTTTTTTGAAATATTTTTTTTCTATTTACCTTGCTATTTGGTTAAAGTGTAGTATAATAAAGCAGTGAAAAGTGAGGTATATTAAATTGAAGGAATTATTGAAGAAAAAAATTATTGACCACTATGACGACTATTCTACAACAGAATTGAAAGTGGCGAAGTATGTTGTTGATCACTATGATGATATATGGACTTATTCCAGTGGCGAGCTGGCTAAGGCCGTAGGTGTCAGCGACGCGACAGTTGTAAGATTTGCAAAATCACTCGGATACAAAGGTTTTCTGCAGCTTAGAGGTGAACTGAAATCAGAAGGAAGCACATGCAGAAGCCCTTACTATATAGCAAAATCCATGTCTGAGACTCTGGATGACAAGGTGCTGTCTGATTATGCATCGTCTCTTGAGATGGATATGAAGGCAATGTTTGCAAACCTGGATATGGATCAGCTGACAACTCTTGCAAAGGATATCCTTGAGGCTGATACGGTGTATCTGTTTGGTGTGGGATCTGAGCGAGCTGTATGTGAATATCTGGCAAGTTATTTTCCTCTTATCGGAGTCAAGGTATGCACAGTTGAAAGTGAAGGCCTTGCAATGAGAGAAGCCTTTATAAGTTTGACAGAAAGAGACCTAGTGATTATGTCATCCTTTCCTTCCATACAGGCAGACGAGTTCTGGCTCGTAAAATATATAAAAGAAACAGGAGCCAAGCTATTCCTTATGACTGATTCTGAACTTACAGCCAAGGGTCTTGATGCAGATAACTTCGTTCTGACAGGAAGTAATGCAAATGTATTTTTCAGTTCAACTGTACTGACATTGTGTTTTTGCGACATACTGCTTCTCAAAATCAGAGAAATCGGCAGGAAAAGGGCAGATGCCTATCTATATAAATACGAAGTAATAAGAGGTGCGGAATAATATTTTGCATTACTTTGACTGATTGACTACTTAAGCGGTTCGCATTGTTGCGGCCGCTTTGCTCGTTTTTGCACAATTGTTTTGTTTGCGCCTGAATCGACAGTATTTTAACGAGGAAATACGGATATTTAAAGCAAAATAATTCAAAGCTTGTCAATGTATTCCAAAAAATACAGCTATATTTCTGACAAAATTCTGGCTTTTTATTGACTTTACTGACCGAGAAGAGTAAACTAAAGATAAGCGTGTATACAGAACTTTCATTAGTTTATTTTATTCTTTATATGCGAGGAAGGAGATTGATTTAGATGAGAAAACTAAAAACTATGGATGGTAACACAGCTGCTGCTCATGTAGCATATGCATTTTCAGAAGTAGCTGCTATCTATCCAATCACACCATCATCACCAATGGCAGAAAGCATGGATGAATGGGTATCACAGGACAGAATCAACATTTTCGGCGAAAAAGTAAAGATCGTTGAAATGCAGTCAGAAGGTGGAGCTGCAGGTGCCGTACACGGTGCAATCGCTGCAGGTTCATACACTTCAACATTCACAGCTTCACAGGGATTACTACTTATGATTCCTAACATGTACAAACTCGCAGGAGAACAGACTCCAACAGTTTTCCATGTAGCTGCAAGAGCACTTGCTTCACATGCACTTTCAATTTTCGGTGACCACTCAGACGTTATGGGTGCTCGTCAGACAGGTTTCGCTATGCTGGCTTCAAACAGCGTACAGCAGACTATGGACCTTGCTGCAGTAGCACACTTATCAGCAATCAGTGGCAAACTTCCTGTACTTCATTTCTTTGATGGATTCAGAACATCACACGAAAACCAGAAGATTGAAATCTGGGATTACGATGACCTGAAAGAAATGGTTGACTGGGATGCAGTTAAGGCTTACAGAGCTAGAGCTCTTCACCCTGCACATCCACACAGCATGGGTTCAGCAGAACAGCCTGAAACTTTCTTCCAGCACAGAGAAGCAAGCAACACTGCTTACAATGAAACTCCAGACATCGTAGCTGCTTACATGGATAAGGTTAATGCTAAGATTGGCACTGACTACAAGCCATTCAACTACTACGGAGCTCCAGACGCAACTGATATCATCGTAGCAATGGGTTCAGTATGTGATGCAGCTGAAGAATTAATTGATAAACTAATCGCAGATGGCAAGAAGGTTGGTATGGTTGAAGTTCACCTATACAGACCATTCTCAGCTAAATATATGCTGAACGTTATGCCAGAAACCGTTAAGAACATCGCAGTTCTTGACAGAACTAAGGAACCTGGCGGCGTTGGCGAACCATTATTCTTAGACGTATTATCAGCACTTAGAGGAACTCAGTTCGAAGATTGCCTAATCGTTGGCGGTCGTTACGGTCTTGGTTCAAAAGACGTACAGCCTGGAGATATCCTCGCTGTTTACGAAAACCTCTGGAGTGATGCTCCTAAGAAGGAATTCACAATCTCAATCAACGACGATGTTACACATCTGTCACTTACACCATCAGAATATCCTGATACTTGCCCAGAAGGAACAGTATCATGTAAGTTCTGGGGTCTTGGTGCTGACGGTACTGTTGGTGCTAATAAGAACAGTGTTAAGATCATCGGTGACCACACTGACAAGAAGGTACAGGCATACTTCCAGTATGACTCAAAGAAATCAGGCGGCGTAACTATTTCCCACCTGCGTTTCGGAGACAAACCTATCAAGTCAACTTACTATGTAAAACAGGCTAACTTTGTTGCATGTCACAACGAAGCTTATGTACACCTATACAAGATGGTAGAAGATGTTAAACCGGGCGGAATCTTCCTGCTTAACTGCACATGGAGTGATGAAGAACTCAATACACATCTTCCTGCAACAATGAAGAGATACATCGCTAAGAACAACATCCAGTTTTACACTTGCGACGCTGTATCAATTGCAAAAGAAATCGGTCTTGGTGCTAGAAGAACTAACTCAGTACTTCAGGCAGCATTCTTCAAACTTGCTGACATCATTCCTATCGATGAAGCAGCTGAATACATGAAGGACGCTATCAAGAGAACATACGGCAAGAAGGGCGAAAAGATTGTTAACATGAACATCGCTGCTGTTGACAAGGGAATCGAAATGGTTCACAAAGTAGAATACCCTGCAACATGGGCAGAATGTCCTGACGATGCTCCAATGGCTAAACTTGTTGGTCGTGACAAGTTCCACACAGATTACATGAACGACATCATGGTTCCATACAGCAGAATGGATGCTGACACAATTCCTGTATCAACATTTGTAGAAACAGCTAACGGAGCTCTTCCAGCTGGTACTGCTGCATTCGAAAAGAGAGGAATCGCAACTGACGTTCCTGTTTGGACAAAAGACAACTGTATCCAGTGTAACCAGTGTGCATACGTATGTCCACACGCAGTTATCAGACCATTCGCTATGGATGCAGAAGAAGCTAAGGGTGTAGACGGAGACTGCATGGAACTTAAGGGCAAGGGATGCGAAGGTAAGTTCTTCACAATTGGTATCTCAGCTCTTGACTGTTCAGGATGCGGAGCTTGTGCTCAGGTTTGTCCTGCTCCAAACAAAGCTCTTAACATGGTACCTGTTAGCGACGAAGTTGTTAAACCTCTTCAGGCTAAATACGACTACTTATTCGCTAACGTAGACGAAAAAGAACTTCCATTCACAGGCGTTAAGGGATCACAGTTCAAACAGCCACTACTTGAGTTCTCAGGAGCTTGCCCTGGATGTGGAGAAACTCCATATGCTAAATTAGTTACTCAGCTATTTGGTGACAGAATGTTCATTGCAAATGCAACAGGATGTTCATCAATCTGGGGATGCAGTGCACCAAGCACACCATACACAGTAAACAAAGAAGGAAGAGGTCCAGCTTGGGCTAACTCACTGTTCGAAGACAATGCTGAATTCGGATTTGGTATGGCTATCTCAATGCAGGCACGTAGAAACGAAATGAAGACAGTAGTTGAAAGACTTGCTGCCACATTAGGTGAAACTGCAACTGCATGGGTTGACGCTATGAACGATGCTGAAGCTGCTGAAACAACAGGTAAGGCATTAGTTGCAGCATGCGAAGGAATCGCTGCAGATAACGAAGACGCTCAGTATGTACTTGACAACAAAGAAATGCTGATCAAGCCATCAATGTGGATCTTCGGTGGTGACGGATGGGCTTATGACATCGGTTACGGCGGTGTAGACCACGTTCTTGCATCAGGCGAAAACGTAAACGTAATGGTATTCGATACTGAAGTTTACTCAAATACAGGTGGACAGGCATCAAAATCAACTCCAATCGGAGCTGTTGCTAAGTTTGCTGCATCAGGTAAGGCAGTTAAGAAGAAGGACATGGTACAGATTGCTATGGCATACGGCTATGTATATGTAGCTCAGATTGCTATGGGTGCTGACATGAACCAGGCTCTGAAGGCTATCAAGGAAGCAGAAGCTTATGATGGGCCATCACTAATCATCGCTTACGCACCATGTATCAACCACGGTGTTAAGGCTGGTATGAACAAGGCTCAGGAAGAAATGAAGCACGCTGTTGCATCAGGATACTGGAACTTAATCAGATTCAATCCTGATCTTGCAAAAGAAGGAAAGAACCCACTTTCAATCGACAGCAAACCTGCAACAGAAAGCTACAGAGACTTCATCATGGGTGAAGTAAGATACAACTCACTGACACTGAAGTTCCCAGAAAGAGCTGAAGAACTGTTCACAGAAGCAGAAAAGATGTCTAAGGAAAGATATGATCACTTCGTAGCTTTAAAAGACAGCTTTGAAAAATAGTCAATCTTTAACAGACTGATAATCAGAAATTTAATCGGCAGCGGCTTTTCAGTCGCTGCTGATTTTGTTAAAAAAGAAAAATTTGTGGTATCTTATAAGAGGAAATCAAAAGGAGGTAGTAAAAATGCATTGCACAAGAAAAATAAATGAGGATTTATACTGGATTGGCGGAAACGACAAGCGCCTTGCTTTGTTCGAAAATATTCATCCTATTCCGGAAGGAACCTCATATAATTCATATATCATGTTAGACGAAAAAACTGTTTTGTTTGATACTGTTGACTGGAGCGTTTCCAGATTGTTTCTGGACAACCTGCAGTACATTCTGGACGGCAGAAGCCTTGATTATGTAATTGTTAACCATGTGGAGCCTGACCATTGTGCTTCCCTTAACCTGATTACTGAAAAGTATCCGGAGGTAACAGTTGTATGTTCAAAGAAAGCGGTTTCTATGCTTGCTCAGTACAATTTCAAGGCTGAGAAAATACAGGAAGTTTCCGAAGGAGATGTGCTGAAAACAGGAAAGCATGAACTTACATTTGTTATGGCACCTATGGTTCACTGGCCTGAAGCTATGATGACATTTGACACAACTGATGGAATTTTGTTCTCGGCAGATGCATTCGGTTCATTTGGAACACTGGACGGAAGAATCTTTTCAGATGAGCTTGACTACCCTTGCATGTTTACGGAATATGCAAGAAGATATTACACAAACATCGTAGGAAAATTCGGACCTCAGGTGCAGAAAGTCCTAAACAAAGCCGCAGGACTTGACATCAAGTGCATCTGTCCGCTTCATGGTCTTGTATTCAGAAAGCCTGAGGATATCGCATACATCCTGGACAAATACACAAAGTGGAGCACTTACGAACCGGAAAAGAAGGGTGTTTTGATTTGCTATGCGTCAATGTACGGAAATACAGAAGAAGCTGCAAACATTCTGGCAGCTTTGCTTTGTGAAAAGGGATGGACAGAATACGAACTTTGCGATGTATCAAATGTTCACGTATCAAAGCTTATCGCTTCTGCTTTTAAGTACAGCCACATGGCTCTGCTTTCGGTTACATACAACAATAAGGTGTTCCCTGTAATGCAGAGCTTCATAGATGATATGCAGGCTCTAAACCTCCAAAATAGGGTTGTAGGGGTATGTGAGAGTGGCTCATGGGCACCTCAGTCAGGCTCCCTGATGAAAAAGCAGATTGCGGAAATGAAGAATATGACACTGCTAGATGAAAGTGCAACTCTTCTTTGCGCAGTCAAAGAAGATTCCTACGCACAGGTGGAAGCACTGGCCGACGCACTAGTTGCATCACTGAAAGCTTAAAAGCGTAGTGACCGCAATATGCCGATGGGGGCTTACTTTTAAATTGGGGCACTTAGTGTATTGCATTTGATTTTTTTTAATGTTATAATTTTTCTATAAACTATTCTTGCGTTTTTCCGGATGAGCTTATAATCCGGAAACTAAGAGGGAAGCAGGTTAGAATCCTGCACGGTCCCGCCACTGTAATGTGGGAGGCTTTGTTGATAAACCACTGACCGCATGTCTTACATGATGAGAGCACGGTTGGGAAGGTGACATAAGCTGATGATCACTGAGTCAGGAGACCTGCGTAAGAAATCTTTCTGTGACGGTGTATCAATACAGAGGGAGAGGAAATCACTGTATAAACGGGCTGTGATAACAATCGCAGTCTTTTTTTGTCTGCGAAATAAATTATACTGATTTTTTAGGAGGACTAAGATGAAGAATGTAAAGTGGTTTAAGGATCCGGACAATATTGTTTATGCAGATTTCAACGAGTTTGCTGATAACTTCGGAAAAGAAATAGGTGTTGAAAACCTGAGAGAAAAGATTGAAGCATTTGCAGCAAATCCAACTGATGAAGGCCAGGTTATAACAGGTGTTAAGAGAACATCAATCAAGCTGTTCATCCCTGACAGAGTTTTCGACGAACATATCGAAATGGGCGAAAACGTATGGGTTTACATGGGTGAAAGCTACGAAGCTTACTGCCTGTATGGACTGAACATCGGAGCGTAGTAGCCAGAGAATCAGGTGCCTGGTGACAGAGAATCCTGGGCTTTGATGGCTTTGATGGCGAATCGCAATTAAACGTTTTGAGGTTTATATGATGAGCGGACGAAAGTCCGCTCTATTTTTATACTGCGGAGGCTTTCCCGAGGCTCCGCTACCATATTAACTCCAATAGAAAGAGGTCGAACCGCACTCTGGTCATCTATGCGTCGACCTCTACCAACCTCGGGCGTCGTCTGGTGATTATCTGACGCCATCCGTCGGCGTATATTAATTTTTAGGAGCTAATCGTCGACACACATCGACTCTTAAGCGGTGTTGGTCGATGTGTGTCGAAATTAGAGCGGTGTTGATCGATTACCGTCGACTAGAAACAAGCCAAAAACAGTGCATATTCCAATAGTCGCAATCTGCGCTGTCTTTTTCAGAGCTTGACTAAGCGCAGATTGCCACATCTTCAAATTGTACGGTAAAATTTGGCTCTTCAATAAGCGTAGATTTAAGTTTTGCAAAATCACGCTTATTTTCCTCGCCAAATTCTCCTTTCATATGATGGTAAGGATACAAAAATCGGGGATTTTTGTTGAAATTTCAATATTTCTCTCAGCGCAGATTTTGATTTTGCAAATTCGCGCTTAGTCATGAGCGAAAAATGTAAGCGCGAATTGGCGGTTTTGCGATATGCGCTGAGTTAGGCGCATCTAACCCATTCGAAGTGCCAAGTTAGGCGCACCTAACCCGCTTGAAGCGCCGAGTTAGGAGTGGCTAACCTACCTGAAATACTGAGTCAGGAACGCCTAATTGCTGCAAAAGAGCGAGTTAGGTTTGACTAACCGCCCGGAATGTAAGGTTAGCCGCCTATAAATACCGAGTTAGGTGAGTCCAACCTTTGAGATGCGTAGTTAGACTCACATAACTACGCCGAATGCTGGGTTAACCGACCCTAAACTGCCTTGCGGCAAAGCAAAAGCATGCCTAACTGCTCCGAAACAGGGCAGAAGGCATGCTTGCTAACCTAAGGTTAATTAATTTTAGTTTTCTTTTCTTCTGACTGACATCGCCAGGCTAAGAGCGGATATCAGCATTATAGAAAATAGGAGAGGGTTGCCGGCATCACCGGTTTTTGGTGCGCCGGTATTGTTATTTGTGACGTTTCCGGAACCTGCATTAGTGTTGCCGGAGTTACCGGAATTGTTATTGCCTGTATCAGGTTTCTGAGGCTTGTCCTGGTTATCAGGGTTACCTGGGTTTGGCTTGTCAGGGTTGCCTGGGTCAGGTTTCTCAGGGTCTGGGTTTTCAGGTTTGCTCAGTTCTGCAAGTTTCTTTTCTGCAGCTTCGAGGGTATCGAGGTTCTGAACTTTTTCCTTTGCAGCAGGTGAGAGAGCTTCGTATGATGCTCTTGCATCTTCAATAGCAGCTTTGCTGTCTAATGTAACTTCACCGATGTTTGCAATTTTTTCGTCAACTGCAGCTGCTGCAACTGTATCAGGGTCTTCCTTTACAGTCACAACTGTGTAAGGTCTTGAGAATGGTGAAGGTACTGTATTTGATACAGCAGAAATCTTGTAAGTTCCCGGTTTGTCAAATGTGTATGTTACCATACCATTTGCATCTGTAGCCGCTTCTGAGATTCCGTCCTTGCCATCATTGATTTCCAGATATGCGTCCTTCAGAGGAAGCGGATCCGGAACACTGCCGTCCCATGTGATTGGACGATATAACAGTTTGAAGTTAACAGATTCGCCTGCAGTGATTTCGTAGCTATCCTTTTCGAAGAAGGCTACAGTAGAAGTATCCATCCAGTTCGGATCATAGAAAATGCAGATTCTGTCATTTTCCTTCAGCTTGTGTGCACTGATAACATCTCCGGAGAGAACATCATTTACAGTATACATAAAGCTTCCGTTTTCGTTCATATTAACCCAGTGATCAGTGCCACCCATCTGAGCCATCCATGTGCCTGTTGAGCCGCAGTCGAATTTTGTCTTGTCAGCTGTGTTGACACCGTTTTCTGCCAGAAGTTTCTGTGCTGCCAGAAGTGGTACAGGGTAGTCAAATGTCAAATCGTTGTAGTAAGTTTCGCCCTTTGTCAGGTAAAGCTTGTCGATAGAAACTTCTTTGTTTGCAAATGCTGTGTTAGCGTCATCTTCCATTCTGATGGAAACCTTCATTGGGTTAACCTTCAGTGTCAGAGTCTTGGTCAAAGCTTCGTATCCGCCTACGGCAACAGTGATTGAAATGTCACCTGCATCCAGGGCTTTAATCAGCTGAGCTTTGTCATCGATTTTGATTTTTTTGCCGTCTGCAGCTGTTACTGTAACAAGTTTGTTTGAGATGTCAAGGGCTTTTCCTCTGTAGCTGATTTTTAGCTTAGCGTCGTCGCCAAGAGTTAGAGTATCCTTGTCAAATGAGCAAACAAAGTCGTTAGCTGCATCTGAATCTTTGTATGTGCAAGTAACTTCTGCGTTCTTGTTTACAGTGAAGCTGTAAGTGTAGTCGATACCGTCAAATTTTGCGGAATCTGTAACATCTTCGCCGTTAACTGTGAGCTTTTTCAGTGCTTTCTTTGATGGTTCGTGAACGCGAACTGTAACTTCAGTTCCTTCAGGTACCTTTGTTTCGCCGCCGTCGATGCTGAGGCCTTCGCCGTTAAGTGTGATATTCAGTTTTTCGGCTTCTTTGTAGACAAATGTAATGGAATTGTTTTCTTTGTCCAGTTTGACAGTCTGTGCTTCAGGTGTCAGGTAGCCTTTTACAGCAGGTGCTGCGAATGTATAAGTGTTTCCTTTTGCGAAGTAGTTTTCGCCGATGATTTTGTTTGCAAAGTCTTCTTTTGTATAAACGTCTACTGCATCAAAAGGCATTAGGTAGTCAGTGTAGTAGTGTGAATCGCCGGCAGCCAGAGTAGCTTTTTTGATTCCGTAGTTTCCTTCTACCATCTTGATTGTGTTGTATTCAGCACCTGTAGCTACCATGCTGTCTTTGATTGTCTTGCCGCTTTCGTCTTTGAAGTTAATTGTTACAGGAGCAGGGTTTACGACAGCTCTTGTGTTTGCTGCAGTTGCGTTTCCTGAAAGGTCATTAACCTTTGCAAGACGCAGAGTTCCTGCTGTGCTTGTAGTTTTTTTGCTGAAGTTTCTGAAGAAGAGACCGCTTCCCTGTTTTCCTCTTGAGTTTTCGTTTAGAGTCTTAACTCCTGCAGGGATTGTCATTTCTTCAACCATGTCGAGTGCGAATGCCTGCTCACCGATGAATTCCAGTGTTGAAGGTAAAACAGCAGATGTCAGAGGACATTCTTTGAATGCTGAACCTGCGATTTTTGTTACGCCTTCAGGGACAGTTACAGTAGTAAGTCCTGTCTTGTAGAAAGCGCTGTCGCCGATAGTTTTTAAATTTTTCTTGTCAGAGAAGTTTATGGTAGTAAGATTGTCGTTACCGAAGAATGTTCTCTGGCCGATTTCTGTCATTGTTGAAGGAATAGTGATTTCCTTGATGTCATTTCCCTGGAAAGACATGTAATCTGTAGTTTCAAGTCCTTCAGGAAGAATCAGTTTAGTGATTCTGTTGTTTACTGTGCCACCGGAAGAACTGTATTTGAATGCGTTCTTGCCAATGTGTTTAACCGGAACGCCTTTGATTGTTGCAGGGATTGTAAGTTCTGTAGGGTTGTCTTTGTCCAGCAGACCGTTAAGAGTTCCTGTTTCAGCGTCAAAGTTCCATTTTAGCGGTTTAGGGAAGCTGCCGTCGTCGATGATTGTAACATTCATGTCAAAGTAGCTGCCGTTTGCATCTGTGAATGTAATCTTTGATTTCAGTTCCTTGTTTCCTGTAATAGCGATGTCGCAGCCGTTAGTGATGTCTACGTCAAGTTCGCTGTATGACTGCCCTAGTGTAAGCTTGAGGTCGGGTTTCAGAGCAGTTCCGTCTCCGGCAAAGCCCTGCATTTTCAGATTTACAGTTTCTCCGACTTTCAGTGAGAGGTTTTCGCCGTTAGTTCCTGTAAGATGCGAAGCCTCAGAGTCTGTGTCAACAGCCTTCATCTTGATAATCTTGGAATTATCAGTGTTAGCTGTAACATTCACTTCGATTCGAAGTGGTTTAACTGTCTGTCCCGCAATAGGACCATTATATGATACATCAATGTAGTGAGTTCCTGTTGTCAAAGCTTCTACGCTCACAAAGTTCTGATATCCTTTAACCTTGAGTCCGCCGTCAGTCTTCCAGACAACGTCAGTGTAGATTGCTTCTTCATCACCAAAATCAGGGTCTTCTTCTGTGTATTCGTAACCGTTCTGGTCACAAACTTCAACAGCTAGGTTGATTTTTTCGCCCTGTTTCATGGTGAAAGGGTTAGTTGTTGCGGCAGGGGATACTACACCTGTCGTCTTAATCTGAAGATTATATTTGTCTGTGTACTTGCTTGCGGCATAAGCTCTGTCAAAGAGATATGTCGGGAAAAGCAAAGTAAGAATCATTACCAGACAAAGTAACTTCTTGGATAACTTTTGCGTCATTTAAAAAAACCTCCTTTTGACGTCCGGATTCTAAAACCGTAAGACTGAAAGGAGGTGGAATTTTTTCAAAAAATAAAAGGCTCATCAACACGATGCCCCTTTTTTAAATATCCGTTGTTATGTGACCTTCTTCTATCTCTCGCAGAATCCGAATCTGAAGCCGGCAAAGTAATCTGACTCAGCTGCCATATGCAAAACAGGATATGACAGCCACACAGTGGCGGGACCGTTCGGGACTTTCACCCAATTCCCTCTGCTGGCTCAATGTTAAATTATACTTCAATTATACAGGAAATGTCTTCTTTGTCAACAAAAAACAGACACTTGGTTAACATAAAATCCGAGTGCCTGTAGAGTCTGTTTGATACCTCGTAATTAAGAGCCGCACCTGATTTGGCACCTCGCAATTAGGAAAAGAAAAACTCCCACGGCGACGCCGCAGGGGTTTTTCGATAAGCATATATCATACATTTAAGAGATTAAGCTAATTTTTCGTTTTTCTTTGCTGTAGGAATGTAAGTGCGGAACATGAATGTTGCTGCGCAAACAAGTGCGAACACGATTCCTATAATGTAAGCTACATTTGTCATTCCGTGAGCTCCCATGCGGAAACCTTCATCCGCATACAGGATGTATGTCATTGATACTGCAGACATGAATGTTGCAGGGATTGCTGCCATGAATGATGCATTCTTTCCAACGTATTTGCAAAGATATACAGCACCAGCCCAAAGAGCGATCATTGCTAATGTCTGGTTTGACCATGAGAAGTATCTCCAAAGAACTGAGTAGTCAATCCATGAAATCAGGTAACCAGCGATAAGAAGTGGAGCTGACAGTGCGAGACGTTTCTTAAGATCTGACTGATCGATTTTGAACCAGTCTGAAATTGTAAGACGTGCGCTTCTGAAAGCAGTATCACCTGAAGTGATAGGACATGCGATAACGCCTACCATAGCGAAAATCATACCGGTCTTTCCAAGGAGTGACTGTGACATCTGGTAAACTACTGTTGAGTTACCGCCACCAAGGTCAAGCAGTGGCTGCATTCCGCCGTGTGTTGGGTTGTAGTAGAATGCGATAGCTGCTGATGCCCAGATAAGAGCGATTATACCTTCTGAAACCATAGCTCCGTAGAAAATTCTACGACCCTGTTTTTCGCTTGTGATACATCTAGCAATCATAGGTGACTGAGTTGAGTGGAATCCGGAAATAGCTCCGCATGCAACTGTGATGAACATCAGTGGCCAGATTGGTGCATCTTTAGGATGTAAGTTCTGAAGTGTAAGTTCCATCATTGGTCTTGTACCATTGTTCAGAACTGTTGCTCCGCCGATTCCCAAAGCCATCAGGATCAGGCAGATACCAAATACAGGATAAAGTTTACCGATAATCTTGTCAATAGGAAGTAGTGTAGCCAGGAAGTAGTAAACAAGAATTACTACAGTCCAGAATTTAACTCCCATCCATGATGGTGTAAGAAGTGCAATCAGACCTGCAGGTCCAACCATGAATACTACACCAACCATTACGAGAAGAACTACTGAGAATACACGCATTACGTTCTTCATTACAGGTCCTAAATATTTACCTGTGATTTCTGAAATGCTGGCTCCGTTATTTCTTTCGGAAAGCATACCTGACAGATAGTCATGAACACCACCTGCAAAGATTGTACCGAATACAATCCAGAGGTAAACGCTTGGTCCCCAGATAGCACCTGAGATAGCACCGAAGATAGGTCCAAGACCTGCGATATTCAGAAGCTGAATCAGGAAAGCTCTCCAAGGCTTCATTGGTACATAGTCGATTCCGTCCGGATGGTCAATAGCAGGTGTAAGACGATCGTCTGGTCTAAATACCTTTTCAACGATTGCGCCATAAATAAGATAACCTGCAATTAGTGCGATAAGACATGTGAAAAAAGTAATCATTTCTTTTCTCCTTTCTTAAAAACTTTATGTTGTATATATGTGATTCATTCACTTTCCATACAATAATGTATCACAATTTTCTCAAAAGTCAATAGGAATCAATCAAAAAAAATCAAGAAAATGCAGAAAAGACATTTTAAAACCATTTTCGGGCAAAATAGCGGTGCAAAACGCCAAATAAATGCAAATAGGTGATAATTGGGTGAAAAATGAGCAAAATAGAGAATGGGGTTTATAGGGCAAAAAGCGTTTTGACCATGCACGGTCGATTACCATCGACCACAAAACAGTCAAAACAGTACATATTTTAATAGTCGCAATCTGCACTGTCATTTTCAGAGCTTGACTAAGCGCAGATTGCCAC
>CALHKP010000052.1 GCA_938034165.1 uncultured Clostridia bacterium
ACGGAAGATACAATATCGACAAGAATCTTGCAGAGGCAATTCAGGTTTCGTAAAACTAATTATTGAAAACAAAAATTACCCAGATTCCTAGGGTAATTTTTTAAGGAATATTGGTTAGGCTTGGCTAACTCGAAAAGAGAAAAGAACCTGGCCGATAAATGCTATATTTTGAGGAGGAAAAGTTTTATGAGAATAGCATTAGCGGGAAACCCTAACAGTGGTAAGACAACACTTTACAATGCTTTGACAGGCAGCTTAGAACGTGTCGGAAACTGGGCAGGTGTAACTGTAGACAGAAAAGAAAAAGTAATAAAGAGAACATATGCGGGGGAGCGAGATGATTTGATCGCAGTAGACCTTCCGGGTGCGTACTCCATGTCACCGTTTACATCGGAGGAAAGCATTACAAGCTCTTATGTCAGAGAGGAACATCCTGATGTAATAATCAATATTGTAGATGCCACAAACCTGAGCAGAAGCCTTTTCTTTACGACACAGCTCCTGGAACTGGGGATTCCGGTTGTGGTAGCGCTTAACAAAAGCGATATAAACAGAAAAAAAGAAACACAGATTTCTGTAGAAAAACTTTCACAAAAGCTAGGATGCCCGGTTGTTGAAACTGTTTCAACTGCATCTTCCGGAAACGGAATTAAAGAGGTTGTTCAGAAATGTATAGACAGCTGCGGACTCGGACAGAAAGCGCCTTATGAACAGGGAAATATCAATCTTCACAGCAAAGAAGCTGTAGAAGAGGCAGATAAAAAGAGATTTGCCTTCGTGAACAGTATTGTTTCAGAGGTAGAGCACAGAAAAGTAAAGACAGAAGAAAAGAATCTCCAGGATAAAGTGGACGGGGTTCTTGCTCACAAGTGGCTGGGAATTCCATTCTTTGCTCTGATTATGTGGGCTGTATTTGCAATTTCTCAGACTTATGTGGGACCTTTTATTGCAGATTTTCTCGTTGGATGGATTGAAACTTTCCAGGAATATGTAAGAGGACTTCTCGGAGGAGCTTCGCCATTTGCACAGGCACTTCTGGTTGACGGCATAATCGGAGGTGTGGGAGCTGTAGTAGGATTCCTTCCACTGGTAATGGTTATGTATTTTCTTATTGCACTGCTGGAAGATTGTGGTTACATGGCTCGTGCAGCTGTAATCATGGACCGTTTCTTCAAGAAAGTAGGCCTTTCGGGAAAATCAATTATTCCTATGATTATAGGTACAGGTTGTGCAATTCCGGGAATCATGGCTTGCAGAACTATTCGTGACGACAGAGAAAGAAGAACAACGGCAATGCTTACGCCATTTATGCCATGCGGAGCAAAGTTGCCTGTAATTGCTTTATTCTCAGGGGCTTTCTTTGCAGATGCTTCATGGGTAGGTACACTGATGTACTTTGTTGGAATACTTTTGATATTCGTAGGGGCTTTGTTGGTTCAGAAAATCACTGGACACAAATACAGAAAATCATTCTTTATCCTCGAGCTGCCTGAATATAAGGTTCCAAGTCTCAAGAGAGCAGTAATTTCCATGTTCGGAAGAGCAAAGGCATTTATCAAAAAAGCTGCTACAATCATTCTCGTATGTAATGCAGCAGTTCAGATTATGCAGACATTTGACTGGCATCTTCAGGTTGTTGGAGCAGGCACAGAGGACACATCAATTCTTGCAAGTATAGCTCATCCTTTTGCAATCCTTCTGATTCCACTGGGATTCGGAGTATGGCAGCTTGCGGCAGCGGCTATTACGGGCTTCATTGCAAAGGAAAACGTAGTAGGTACACTGGCAGTAGTTTACGGAATCACAAACTTTATAGATGTTGACAATCTTGAGCTGGTAACAGGTGCAAGCAGTGTTGCTCAGATTATGGGACTAACTTCAGCAGGAGCACTTGCATATCTGATGTTTAACCTTTATTCACCTCCATGCTTTGCTGCAATCGGAGCAATGAACTCTGAAATGCAGGACAAAAAATGGCTCCTCGGTGGAATAGCACTTCAGCTTGGAACTGCATATACTGTAGCATTTGCAGTTTATCAGATTGGAACACTTATTACTACAGGCTCAGTAGGAAACGGATTTGTACCGGGACTCATCGCTGTAGCTGTGATAATTTCAATAATAGTTTACTTATGTTCAAGGGGAGAGAAAAAAGTCGATGCTTATGCACTGGGAAAAACAGGCAAAAGCAACGCGTAAAGTAAGTCGAGTACAGTGAATAAAATCCTTTAGATGTGGTATAATACAAACAAAGAAAAATTCAAGGGAAGGAGAGGTTAGCAAATGGATTTCATTGTAATAGGAATAGTTGCAGTTCTGGTTATTCTGGCACTGACATATATAATTAAAGAAAAGAAAAAGGGCGTAAAATGCATAGGTTGTCCTGCCGGCGGACACTGTTGTTCCTGCAGCAGTGACAAAGCCAAAGGCAAGACTCCGGACAAAAAATCATAAAAGAAAAACTGTATATGCAAAATCCGATATAAAGCGGCAAGGCGTAATGTCTTGCCGTTTTGTGATGTTTATATACAGATAAAAGTGGTATGATATATATATAGCATTATCAGACAGAAAAAGGTGAGAAAAATGAACAGATACGATATCATAATTATAGGCTTGGGACCTGCCGGCGTGTCGGCAGCTTTGACAGCAAAGGTTAGAAATAAGAATATACTTCTAATTGGGAAAAAAGGAATCAGCGAAAAGGTTTCTAAGGCTGAAAAAATATTGAATTATCCGGGGCTTCCGGAGGTCAGCGGTGCAGAAATGGCAAAGCGCTTTGAAGAGCAGCTGGAGGGCATGGGTGTTACTGCGCTGGATGAACATGTTTCTGCAGTTTATGCAATGCCGGGATATTTTGCAGTTCAGACGGATAAAGAGATGTACGAGTCAAATTCTGTAATCCTTGCTACCGGAATTTCCACAGGCAAGAAGCTGGCAGGTGAGGAAGCGTATGTGGGAAGAGGCGTAAGCTACTGCGCTACATGCGATGCACAGTTTTACAAGGGTCTACAGGTTGCAGTCATAGGATACGGCAAAGCCGCAGAAGAAGAGGCAGAGTTCCTAGCTGAAGTTGCAGAGGAGGTTACATATGTTCCAATGTATAAAGACTATGCCGAGTTTGCAGAAACAGCAAAAGAAAATATAAAAATAAGAGTCGAAAAACCTGTTGCTGTAGAAGGCTCATTTAAGGCGGAAACTCTGAAAACGGATAAAGGTGAAATAAAAGCTGATGGGATTTTTGTCTTGAGAGATAGCGTGCCTGCAGAAAACCTGGTTCCGGGTCTTGAGATGGACGACTCAGGCTCCCACGCAAAAGTTGATCTTCAGATGAAGACAAACCTGGAAGGTCTGTTTGCATGCGGCGATATCGCAGGAATGCCATATCAATACATAAAAGCCGCAGGGCAAGGCAATGTAGCAGCGCTGTCTGCAGTAAAGTACCTGAACGGGAAATAGAATATGGCCTATAGACCTTTTTATTCATAGCACGCGCTGAATGCAGGTCTCATTTCTTCTATCTGCCTACGAGTAAGCCCATATCTCAAGGCAATTTTCTCCCAATTTCCTCTTACAATTTTCAGAATATCTTTTGCATATGCCTCTGCTTCAGCTTCAGATATTCCAAATCTTAGGGCAGTCTTTACGGCAAGATCAATATTGATACTGTTATTCTCTTCGTTTACATTAAGTGAGAGCTCATCACCGTAAGGAACCGGATTTACATCATAAAGAGGAGAAAGAATCCATCCATTCTTTGTAAGAAGAAAGGCATGGTTTCTAAGATGATCATCTGTGTTTGTAATGGCCATATTAAAAACGATTCGTTTCCAAAGCTCGAGAAGATCTTCCTTTGGTTTTGTACCATTAGATTTTATGAACGCTGCCATATCCAGATAGCCGGTTCCGTCTGCTGCTGAAGCCCCGTCTGTCTTTCCCAGTAATGTCATAGCGGATGCAAAGTGTATCCGCTTATTCTGCATACGGTCAAAGCGCTTAACTAAATAAGTACTTCCAAGATGAGAAAATTTTTCTAGCTTTGCTTTTGGAACATTAAGACCACAAAGCTTAGCTAAATCATGGGCAACCATTTCCCATGCTCCGGTATCATTCTCATCATTCTTTGACGGGAATTTTGCAATCCACAGTTGCTCATTTGTATCTACCACAGTTGCCTTTGGTCTTGCTCCACCAAGAGATGAACCTGGCTTGATTAGCTGATTCAACCATTTTTCAGACAAACCGCTTTCGTCATTTTCAAACTTTCTGGATGCTTCCTCTAAGGTTCTTAGCGTAGCCCATGGAGGAGCAGCTGTTTCTTTATCATCGGAGAGGAACGAACCCTCAGGGTCTGATTTAAATCGAATTCCTCCCATTCGGGTTTCATCATATACGCCAAGCAGATAATCACTGTCATAGAGTTTGGAAGGTTTACGACCTTCTTTATCCGCCAGTATTCTTTCGCGTTTATTCATGAGAACACGCCCCCAGCGATCCGGAGACGCATCTGAAAACAAGCCAAAAATGTTTTTCCCGAAAGGATATTGTCTACCGGCATATGGCATAAGTTCTGGATCAAGGGAAAACTTAAGACCTGTTTTTTTCAGCCAATCTCTATCATACTCAAAGGAATATGACTCGCCACCTTTAATAACTGCCACATAAAGATTGCCCATAATGATTGGATGATCTGAGCTGAAATCATCATATACAAAGATATTTTTTTCTTTAGAAACCATTTAACCATCCCTCCTTGGTGCACGTTTTTTCGTAATTAAATTCAGATCCTGAAGTTGTCTCCCCAACTCATCATCCTTCGCAATGAGAAGAAGATCCTTATCAAGATTGTTCAAGGCATGTAAAACAGCCGCATAGATTCCCATAGCTACAGAAGGATCACCTTTTTCTACCTTCCACAAAGAAGCTCGGCTGATTCCGGCACGTTCTGCAACCAGTTCTGCGGATAAACTTCGTCTGAGTCTGGCAAGCTTAATCTGTTCCCCCATGCTATTTAATATTTTTTCTGTGCCCGGAAGTATATTATATGCTGCCTTCTTCATCACCTTTCACCTCCTTGTAACGTTTACTATTATATACATTAACTCTGGATTTGTCAATCTTAGAAAACATTAAGCCGCAAGCACAGATTGTCACATTATTAAACTGTCTGTTTTTTTGGCAAAAAAGCAAACAACTCGTCTCACGACGAGCTGTTTGCATTGCGATATTTAGTATTTAATTAAGAAAGAACGTCCAAAAGCTATTTAATGATTAACAGCTTCTGTAACCATAGTATAGTATTTTTGTAGGAATAATGCAAGACTTTTTTAGTAAAAAATGTAATTTTTTTACTAAAAAGTGATAAATTATGCGATTGTACTTATGGGATACAACTAAATTTTGCAATAAAACAATGACAGTTAGTTTACGCTGACTTATACATAGGCTGAATTAACTGTCCGTTTTTGGTGCATGAACCCTAAAAATCGATTCCCAAATCGTTGTCGATAACTTTGCCGAATCCGATAGACGATGTTCCGAACTTCCGTCTGATATCATCCATTGTGTTTTCTATGGAGGATTCCTTTTCTCGTTTTTCTTGGGCGTCGGCAAAGAATGAGAGTTGTTCACTTTCGGATTCGTCTGACAGGTTGATGGCAGTAACAGTAATCAGTCTGATGGGCTTATTTGCCGGCCAGGATTTTTTGATCAGTGCCATGGCAGACTGTCTGATTTCGGAAGCGAGGTTTGTTGCTGCTTCTAGCTGCATCTGTCTTGAGATTGTCGAAAAATCGGGGTCTTTTATGTCAATTTTTACACCGGAGGCTTTCATCTCATATTTTCGAAGTCGTGAGGCCACGGTGTCCGAAAGGGCAGTTAAAGCAATGAGAATGTCATCCTGTGTTACGAGATTTCTTTTGAATGTGATGCCATTTCCAACTGATTTGATTTTTTCCCGCTGATCAAAGAGTTTTACAGGGCTGTCGTCCAGTCCGTTGGCATAATCGGAAAGAATTCCACCGCTTTTTCCAAGAAGAGATGTAAGAGCAAAGCGGTCAGCTGTTGCCAGATCTCCGATTGTTGTGATGCCCACATTTTTTAGCTTTTCAGCAGTGGCAAAACCCACAAAGAACATTTCCTGTACAGGCTTTGGCCAAAGTATATCCTTGTAATTTTCACGGCTGATAACTGTGGTTGCATCAGGTTTTTTGTGTTCACTTCCCATCTTTGCAAAGATTTTGTTATAGGATACACCTGCGGAAAGGGTGAGACCCAGTTCTTCTTTTACGCGTTTTCTGATTGTATCTGCGATTTCTTGGCCGTTTCCGAAGAGCTTTTGGCTTGCGGTTACATCCAGCCATGACTCGTCAATACTGAAGGGTTCAACCATGTCAGTGTACTGCAGATAAATTTTGTTGATAAGACGGCTGTATTTCTTGTATTCGTCGTGGTGAGACGCAACAAGAACAAGACCGGGACATTTGCGTTTTGCCTGCCAGATGGTTTCGGCAGTGGTTACTCCGTATTTTTTTGCTATTTCGTTTTTGGCGAGTATGATACCGTGTCTGCTCTCCGGATCGCCGCACACAGCCATTGGCCTGTCCACCAGCTCAGGGTGGGAAAGCAGTTCTACCGAAGCGAAGAAACCGTTCATATCGCAATGTAAAATTACTCTGTCCATAAAAAAAGTATACTAGAAAAGAGAAAATATATCAAATAATACTCACATGAAGCGGAAATTATATGCTATACTAATTGTGTGTATATTGATTCAGATATTTTGGAGAAAGGAACGCTTATGAGTAATGTAATGGTATGCGTAACTAAACAGAAGGATTGCCAGAGACTGATTTCATACGGAAAAAGTCTTTGTACGGGACAGGATGATAAACTTTACGTAATTCATGTGGCGGGTCTGGATTATGCATTTCTTAGCAGCTCAGAAGATGGGCGCGCCCTTAGTTTTCTTTATGAGAAGGCGCATGAGGCAGGAGCGGAGCTGACTGTAGTCAAGTCGGATGATGTTCTTGAGACACTTACGGATGCTGTCTTTGATAAGAATATAGATACTGTGGTTGTGGGAGCCACACACGAGGTTGAAGGGTTTGACATTTTCCTGAGCCGATTCGAAGAATCTGTTTCCGGCAAAGCGAAGATAGATGTTGTATCTGAGTAGTCGGGACGGTATGTTAGGAGGAAATTTTTTTGAGATTACTTAATATTTTTATGGGACTGATACTTGCAGCTCTCGGATTTTTTTGTATTGCAAATGCAGGTCTTGCATTTATTTCCATGGCTTTTCCGATAGGCGTGGTTATTTTGATTGCAGGTCTGTTTGAATGTATTTCTTACAAACAAAACGGAGAGGATGCGGAGGACAGACACTGGGTTCTGATTGAGGGTATTACAACCTTTCTTCTTGGACTTCTTGTACTTTCGGGCAATCTGGCAGCAGATGTTGCTGTTGTACCGGTATTCGGTATGTGGTGCATGATTTCCGGAATCAGAAACCTTGTAATTATGACGCATATTGATATCAAACACGAGAAGAATCTGGATTATTACTGGACTCTTTTGACAAGTCTGCTGAATGGAATAGTTGGACTTTATGCTTTCTTTAATGCGAGAGTCTTTGCTCTTCCGGTGCTTATGCTCCTTGGAATTCTGTTTATAATTCAGGCTTTCAGCTTGATTAAGGTAGGTATTGATACTGTTTTGGAAAAATCGGATTTGATTAAGACGAAGGAAGAAATGGTTGCAGAGGCTACGGAAAAGGCAGAAAAAGCAAAACGCGAAGCGAAGAAGGCTCTGAAGGCAGCGAAGAAAGCAAAAAGAGCAATAAAAGAAGCCGAAGAAACAGAAATGTATTTCGACAGAATCAATAAGCCTATAGGCGAGGACAATGTAACAATTACGCCGGCAAAAGAGGTTCTGATGGAAGCTGAGGCAGAGATAAAGGATGCAGAAAAATAGTTTGTCAGAAGGGATTTGTACAGTTGTTTCAAGTCCCTTTTATCTTATTTTTTTTCGGAGTGAAACATGAAATTTTATGATTTGATCATATGCGGAGCAGGGGCTTCGGGCCTTGCTGCAGCCATATCGGCAGCAAGGAGCGGCACGAAGAATATAGCTATAATAGAAAAGAAAAAGCAGGCGGGCCGCAAGATTGCAGCTTCCGGTAACGGAAGGTGCAATATGACGAATACGAATGCGGAAGGTTATGACAAGTGTATAACCTTTTTTGAATCTATAGGTGTTCTCACACGAAGTGAGGATGAGGGCAGGGTTTACCCTTATTCCGAGGATGCGAAGGATGTAGTGAGGGCACTAGAGGCGGAAGCCAAAAGACTGGGTGTACATATCTTTACAGATACTGAGGTTTTGTCCATCCGAAAGCTGAGGGACAAAACAGGAGAAGAATTTTTTGAAGCAGAATTAAAAGTCCCTGAGAGCTCTGCCAGGGGCAAAGCCTGCCTTGTCGCCTGCGGCGGCAAGGCAGCCCCGAAGCTTGGCACAACCGGTGACGGGTTTCGGTTTGCCAAGAGCTTCGGCCACAGCGTAAGCCGTCTTATTCCGGTGCTTACGGCTGTGGAGCTTTGCCGGGAGCCTGCGGCTTTGGGCCTTTCTGGCGTACGCCAGAAAGGCAAGGTTTCCCTCAGGTTCAGGGGGGAAACCTTAGTTGAAGAATCCGGCGAAATACAATTTACTCCCTTCGGGCTTTCCGGAATTTGCATATTCAATATATCCAGATATATGATGATTCCGGAAGGCAGGACGCTGAGAGACGGATTCGACGATTACGAAATCGTGATAGATTTTATGCCTGAGTACACACAGGAAGAAGTGAGAGAATTTGTAAAGCGTTCCGGCGAGAGCCTTTGTTCAATCGTAAAAGAGCCTCTGGCAAAAGCCATAACAGAAAAGAAGATATCAGGAGAAGAGCCTTTTGTTCAGCTGAAATCCCTGAGATTTAAGCCAAAAGGCGCCAAGGGCTGGGACTTTGCTCAGGTTACAAGGGGCGGAGTGAGTCTTGACGAAATTGACGAATCATATATGTCGAAAAAATGTGAAGGACTCTTTTTCTCAGGAGAGGTTCTGGATTTTGATGGGAAATGCGGCGGCTATAATCTGACCTTTGCATGGCTTTCCGGAATCTCAGCAGGGGAAGGAATCAGCAAATATCTGACAAAAGAATAAACTGCCCGGCGCCCGAAAAAAGGGCTTTGTCGACCTGACAGATTACAAATACATAGATAAACATATAACGGAGATCTGAAAATGAAATACAGAATTCAACAGATAAAAATGAAACCAAACGAGCCGGTGTCCAAGCTACCGGAAAAAATCTGCAAGAAATTAAGACGCAGCGACCTGGAACTTGTAAACTGGAAAATAACGAAACAATCAATCGATGCAAGAAATGACGATGTGAAGTTCGTGTACAACGTTGACTTTGATGCTATATCAAGAAATACAGGAAGACCGGCAGCATTGCATGAGGACAAGAAAAAGAATCTTTTCATGGCACCTGCGCCAAAGACAGCAGAGCTAATTCACGGAACTGCTCCACAAAAAGGTCGCCCTGTGATTGCAGGCTTCGGACCTTGTGGCATGTTTGCAGCGCTGGTACTTGCGGAAGAAGGCTATAGACCTATAGTAGTTGAGCGAGGAGCCGACATGGATTCGCGTGTTGAGGACGTAAAGAAATTCTGGGAAGAAGGGGTTCTCAATCCTGAATCAAACGTTCAGTTTGGGGAAGGGGGAGCCGGAACTTTTTCTGATGGCAAACTAACTACTGGAATCAACAATATAAGAATCCGAAAAGTACTTAAAACCTTTGTTAAGGCAGGGGCAAAGGAAGAAATTCTATACATGAATAAGCCCCATATCGGAACGGATGTCCTCCGAGGGGTCGTAAAAAATATAAGAGAAGAAATAAAAGCCTTGGGTGGCGAGGTTCTGTTTTTCCACAAGCTGACAAACATTAATCTGGTTGATGGAGAGGTTTCTTCTGTCGAAGTGCTGGATGAGAAAACAGGTGAGACCAAAGTTATAGAAACTCAGAATTTGGTTGCTGCAATAGGTCACAGTGCTCGTGATACTTTCCATTGGCTCTTTGAAAAGGGCGTGGAAATGAATCAGAAACCTTTTTCCATCGGTGTCAGAATAGAGCATCCACAGGATGTAATTGACAAATCTCAGTACGGAGAAGCTGCCGTAGCGGAAGACAGCGAAATAAAGGATTTTCTTCCTCCTGCTGATTATAAGCTTTCGTACCACTGCGAAAATGGCAGAGGGGTTTACACATTTTGTATGTGTCCCGGCGGTGAAGTTATAATGGCTTCTTCTGAGCCTGAAATGGCTGTAACTAACGGAATGAGCAACAGCTCCCGTGATTCCGGGGTTGCAAACAGCGGACTTCTGGTAGAAGTACAGACAAAGGATTTTCCTTCAGAGCATCCTCTCGCAGGCGTTGAATTCCAGAGAGAATATGAGCGCAAGGCATTCCAAAACGGCGGATACAGAGGACCTCAGAGTACATGGGGCGACTTCCGCCAAAACTCAGAAAAATCAAAAGGACTTCGAAATTCACTTCCTGAATTTGCAGTAGAATCAATAATAGAAGCAATGCCGCACTTGGGCAAAAAGCTAAAAGGCTTTGATGACGACGATGCTCTTATGACAGGTGTTGAAACAAGAAGCTCATCTCCTGTAAGATTCGTAAGAGACGCAAAGTGCCAGAGTAACATAAAAGGACTGTATCCGGCAGGTGAAGGTGCGGGATACGCAGGAGGAATCGTAAGTGCAGCCTGTGATGGAATCAAAGTAGCGGAAAAAATCATCGAAAACTTCGCAGAGTGAGCTCATCGCTATTAATTACAAAGAGCCTGACCGGGTAGGTCAGGCTCAACTTAGATAATATCCTATTTCAGCAGGCTTTCACCTGTCATTTCTTCAGGAATTTCAACTCCCATCATTTCCAGCATTGTAGGTGCGATGTCTGCCAGTTTTCCGCCTTCTTTCAGTTCTCTTGGTTTATCTGAAATATTTACTAGAGGAACTGGATTTGTTGAATGTGCTGTAACCACATTTCCGTTTTCGTCTTCCATGAGATCTGCGTTTCCGTGGTCTGCGGTCATGAGAATCTGTCCGCTTTTTCCAAGAACTGCATCAACTATCTGAACTACGCATTTGTCAAGAGCTTCGATTGCCTTAACTGCGGCTTCCATAACTCCTGTATGTCCTACCATGTCTGCATTTGCAAAGTTTAGGACGATGCAGTCGTATTTGTCTGATTCGATTGCTTCGAGAACTTTTTCTGTAACGATGAATGCGCTCATTTCAGGCTGAAGGTCATAAGTTGCAACCTTTGGTGAAGGAACGAGGATTCTGTCCTCGCCTTTGTTAGGCTCTTCTACGCTTCCGTTAAAGAAGAATGTCACATGGGCATATTTTTCTGTTTCTGCGATTCTTAGCTGTGTAAGTCCAAGTCCTGAGATATATTCGCCGAAGGTGTTCTTGTATGTTGCAGGTGGGAATGCTACCGAAACATTTGGCATAGTGCTGTCGTACTGAGTCATGCATACGTAGTTGATATCCTTTAGCATCTTTTTTCTTTCGAACCCATCAAAGTCGCTATCCACAATGCTTCTTGTGATTTCTCTTGCTCGGTCAGGTCTGAAGTTGTACATGATAACTCCGTCGCCGTCGGCCATAGGCTTTCCTCCGACAACTGTAGGAAGAACAAACTCGTCCGTTGCCTCCTTTGCATAAGATGCATCTATTGCACTGCAAGGTGTTGGAGCCTTTTCGCCTTCACCTAGAACTATTGCATCATAAGCTTTTTCGATACGGTCAAAGCGTTTATCTCTGTCCATGGCATAATATCTGCCGGAAATAGTTGTGATTTCTCCCGCGCCTATTTCTTTGATGTATGCTGAAAGGCTATCAAGATATGTGCCTGCACTTGAAGGTGGTACGTCTCTTCCGTCTAGGAAGCAGTGAATGTATATATTTTTGATTCCTTTTTCTTTTGCCATTTTTATCAAGGCAAAGAGGTGAGTTATGTGGCTGTGAACGCCACCGTCAGAAAGCAGTCCCATGAGATGCAGATTGGTTCCTTTTGCAAGTACATCGTCCATGCATTTGGTCAGCACTTCATTTTTGAAGATTTCGCCGTCTTCCACCGCATTGCTGATTCTCAGCAGTTCTTGATATACCACTCTTCCGGCACCGATATTCATGTGACCCACTTCTGAGTTTCCCATCTGACCTTTAGGAAGGCCTACAGCTTTTCCGCTGGCCTCAATTGTTGTATGAGGATATTTTGCAAAGATTTCATCAAAGCCCGGAGTCTTTGCCTGAGATATTGCATTTCCTTCTTTTCTTGGATTAGCGCCGAATCCGTCAAGAATCATTAACATTGTTGGTCTTTTTGTGATTTTCATACGTATATTCTCCCATTATATTTACCGGCAAAGTTTATGGCAAAGCAGCTCGCAAAACTTGTACCGAATTTTATTTAACAGATATTATAATTATAGCAAATAATCTGATATAATCAATATGGACGCTGAAGAAGCGAATGAGAAAACTTGCCGCGGTTTGCAGCAGGTTCTCAATTGATATTGAAGAAATCAAAAAAGGTTATAGGTTACCTTTTTTAACCTAAATATATTATATAAGGAGATTCGGCCGGGTAGGGGTACCGGCGAAAGAAAGATAAACTTATGAACTGGACTAAAGAACAGGAACAGGCAATAAACGAAAGAGGCAAAAATATAATTGTATCTGCGGCAGCGGGTTCGGGAAAAACTGCTGTTTTGGTAGAGAGAATAAGAAAAATTGTTGTGGAGGAGAAGACTCCCATAGACAAACTTCTTGTAGTTACTTTTACCAATGCGGCGGCTGCGGAAATGAAGGAGAAGATAAGAAATTCTTTGCTGGATGAACTTGAGAATAATCCTCAAGAGGCCAGTTTTATCAAACTTCAGCTGGACAAGCTGCAGAATTCATATATAAGCACTTTCCATGCATTTGCCATCAAAGCAATCAGAAGATTTTTCTATCTTCTGGATGTTACAGCAAATTTTAAGATATGCGGAGAGGACAGGGCTCACATTTTCAAAGAAGATGCCCTGGACTTTGTTACGGAAAAATATCTGGGAGCCGGAAGGGAAGATGGGATTTTGTTCTTTGACAGCTATTCTTCGGACAGGAATTTTAGAGGAATCAGAGCACTGATATTGGAAGTCTACAAGAGACTTATGGCTCACCCGGCAGGAGTTGACCTTTTGAGAAAATTTGCAGATGAAATGCTGGCAGAGGATGGGCAGATGCTTTCTGAGGCCTGCGAGAAGAATTTTAAGGAGATAACGAAGAAATCGATAGATTCTGCTTATGATAGTATATATGAGGCTGTTCAGATTCTAGAGGCATCAGATTTGGAAAGGCTTGCGGAACTTGTGAGAAACGGTGAGCTTGCAACTCTCGAGGCATTGAAGAGTATAAACTTTGATGACAGTGACTGGTATTCCAAGGTTTATGAAGCGCTGAGCGGGTTTAAGGCAGCTACCTTGCGAAGCCGAAAAGATGAAACCGAAAGCTACAATGAGGTAAAGGACAAGGTTTCGGCTCTCAGAAAACTGGGAAAATCAAAGCTGAGCGATCTTCGAGATGAACTGTTTGTAAACGATCTTGAAACAGAGGTTGAGCAGATAGCCAAAACCCTTCCTCTCGCAAAGGTGTTTTGCGATATGATGCAGGATTTTGTGGGGTATTACAACGAGTGCAAGAATGAGCTGAATCTTTTGGATTTCAACGATTTGGAGCACCTTTGTCTTAAGGTTTTGGAAAGCGAAGAGGCTATAAGCTATTACCGGGAAAAATTCGATTACGTTTTGGTAGATGAGTTTCAGGACACTAACATGCTTCAGAATGCGATTCTGGAAAAGGTTTCTTCCGGGAACAATCTATTTATAGTAGGTGATGTGAAGCAGAGCATATACAAGTTCAGACTTGCGGAACCTGAAATATTCCAAAATATCTACAGGGACTACAAAAGCGAGGATTCAGGTGAAAGCATTGCAATTGACCTAAACAAAAATTATCGAAGCAAACAGCCTGTTATAGATGCTGTAAATACTGTTTTTTCAAAGATTATGCCGGGTTACGATGATGCGGCGGCTCTTCACTGCGGAATTCCTTATGAGGGTCCTTATTCCGGTGAAGTCCGCTTTGATGTTATTGCAAAGGAAGAAGAGAAAAAGACAATCGATGAACCGGGTGCAAGTGAAATTGCGGATATGGCTTCTGCCGAAAAAGAGGCTCATTATGTAGCTAATTTGATTGCCAAAAATTATGGAAGAACTATATGGGACGGGAAGAAACAGATTGAAAGGCCTCTTGATTACAGCGACATAGTAATTTTGATGAGATCAAAGTCAAGTATGGAAACTTTTTATCGGGTTCTGAGAAACAAGGGGATAGAAGCTTCTGTAGAGGATATCGGTGGATACTTTGATACTCTGGAAATAGACATATTCATAAACCTGTTGAGCATAATAGACAACAAGAAACAGGATATACCCCTTATAAGTGTTCTTCACAGTGAGATGTTTGGGTTTACATCTGCGGAGCTTGCAAAAGTAAGGAGCAGCAAGAAGAATTCGACCTATTATGAGGCCTTCGAAGAATATGCCGGAGGGAATGATGAACTTGCCGAGAAGTGCAAAGGGTTTCTTGATAGCATAAAAAAATGGAAAGAGCAGGCCCGTTTCGTTCCGATTTCTGATTTTGTATGGCAGCTTATGATGGAAACAAATCATTATCTGATGATGGGTGCTATGCCTCGAGGTGACAAGAGACAGAGAAATCTTAAGCTTCTTGTTGAGGAAGCTAAAAAATTCTCAGACAGCAACCAGACTGACCTGTATACCTTTGTAAACTACATCAAACTTCTGAAGAAAAAAGAATTTGACATGTCACAGAGCAAAGAGCAACGCGAAAACAATGACTTTGTAAAGATAATGACGATTCACAAGAGTAAGGGATTGGAATTTCCTATGGTTATTGTTGCAGGAATGGGTAAGAGTCTGAATTACACAAAGGATGCCCTACCTGTAAGTCTTCACAAGGATATAGGCCTTGGCATGAGATATGTCAATGTAGAAGAAAAATGGTACAGAAAAACTCTTCCGCAACGTCTGATTAAACACAAAATCAAGCAGGAAGAAGTGGAAGAAGAAAAGAGAATTCTCTATGTTGCAATGACAAGAGCAAAGGACTTTCTCTATCTTGTAGGCAGTGCAAAATCAAGGAAAAAGGTAGAAGAATACGTGGAACTTAAGACCGGAAATTCCACCTGCTATATCAATATGATTGCTGCACATCTGCCGTTTCTTTTCGTAAATCCAAACAGGATAACAGTATCACCTTCAGGAAAATCTTCCGAAAATGATATGATTGTGCCAAAAGAAGTTTTGCTGGAAGGGGATATTTATGACGGAGAACTTGATGATATCAAGGAAAAGGAAATCATGGATATTCTGAACTATGAGTATCCTTTCGAAGCCGGAAGGTCGATAAAATCCAAATATACGGTATCTGAACTGAATGTGGATGCTGTAGAGGAGCAACTTGGTCAGCTGCACAGCAAAAGAGGAGAACTGGTTTCTGACAGCGAGTTTGAAAAGGCGTCGGAAGGCCTTGATATATATGTAAATTTGAAAGTGCCAAAATTCATTTCTCAGGAACATGTTCTGACACCTGCAGAAAGGGGAAGTATCTATCATAAGATTATGGAAGAAATTGACTTTGGGGCAGCACAGCAGCAGGGCCATGAGTACATAGAAAATTTCGTATCCGAGCTGGTAGATCAGAAAATTCTTCTGCAGGAAGAAAAAGAAGTAATTGATATATCAAAGGTTTCGGGATTTTTCAAAACGGATTTGGGAAGACGCGCAGCCGAAAGCTATAGACAGGGTAAGCTTTTCAAAGAAAAACCTTTTACCCTCAAAAAAACCATTTGCGGCGAAAGCATCCTGACTCAGGGTATAATTGACTGCTATTTCGAGGAAGATGGGGAAATTGTTCTCTTGGACTATAAGACAAACAGAATTTACCAAAACGCAGACAGAGAGGAAGAACTGCTGCGAATAAAAGAAATCTACAAAAAACAGATTGAACTGTATCGTGAAGCTTTGTCAAAGGCAAAGAACAGAGACGTAAAAGAGGCATATCTGTTCATTGCTGATACTGGTGACATTGTAAAATACTGATTTTGGAGGCCCGCATGAAAGTGCGAGCCTTTTGACCGCACTTGGTCGATTGCTATCGACCACATATAGGCAAAAACAGTACAGATTCTAATAGTCGCAATCTGCACTGTTGTTTTTCAGGCTTGACTAAGCGCAGATTGCCACATCTTCAAATTGTACGGTAAATTTTGGCTTC
>CALHKP010000053.1 GCA_938034165.1 uncultured Clostridia bacterium
GCAGCTTGATTAATTGTTACCTAAAGGAATTTACACACTAATTTATACTTGACTTGAGTTTTGCAAAAACGCGCTGTTATTTGTCGCCAAAATCTCCTTCTGAGTGAATGTAAGGACACAAAAATCAGGGATTTTTGTTGAAAAATTAACATTTCAAACAGTACGATTTTTGATTCTTAAGATTCGTACTGTTTTTGATGCAAAAAAATACAGTACAAATTCGTTTTTTTGTAATATATACTGTTTTGACTACTTTATAATGAACCCATAAGTATGGACACTCATCTAAGAAGCTTTGCATGTATTTTAATGTGGAATCTAAAAAGTGGACATGGTTTTGTATATATATTGAAAAGAAAGAAATCTGTTTCCAAAATGTGGACATACATTTATCAATCAGTGCTGTTGTGATATACTGCAAAACAGAAAGGCGGATAACATTATGAGCAAAGAACATCCATTTACAGAAGAGCAAATACGCATTCTTGAAGCAAATCCATACACTCATTCAGTGACTCCAAATGCACTTAAATTCACATTGGAATTTAAGCAGTTTTTCTATGACCAGGTAGTGAATCAAAGAATCCTACTTCTCTGCCACTTCATGAAATGTGTGAAGTACTTGGAGTTTCACGGTCAGGATATTATCGTTGGGTTAATGCTGAAGAAACTCGAAACAAGCGTGAAGAAAGGGATAGAGCGGATTTTGCTCTCATAAAGACAGCTTACACTCATCGTGGTTATGCTAAAGGTTCCAGAGGTATACGTATGAGATTGCAACGAATGGGAATATGCATGAATCGAAAGAAAATTCAAAGACTGATGCGTAAGTATGGCTTGTTCTGTCCAATTCGTAAGGCAAATCCATATCGAAGAATGGCAAAAGCTCTAAAAACAGATCGAGTAGCTCCTAATATTGTAAATAGAGAATTCCGCACTCATGGGCCGGGAAAGATTCTTCTAACAGATATCACTTACTTGAAATTTCAAGAGCGGTTTTTGTATCTGTCAGTGATAAAAGATGCTTACACTATGCAAATTCTCTCGCATAAGTTAAGTGATTCTCTGGAAGTTGATTTTGTGCTTGAAACAATCGAAAAACTTAGTGAAAATTCCTTGTGCAATCTAGATGCCGAAGTGATAATTCACTCAGACCAAGGGTGTCACTATACATGTGTAGCATTCAGAAAGCTATTGGAAGATAAAAAATTTAGGCAATCCATGTCACGAAGAGACAACTGTTGGGACAATGCCCCACAGGAAAGCTTCTTCGGACATATGAAAGATGAAATCAAACCCTACATGTCAGATTGGACATGTGTTGAAGATGTTGAATATCGAATTGCAGATTACATATACTATTACAACAATGATCGATATCAAACAACTCTTCAAGGAATGTCACCAAATGAATACTATATTTACTTAACCAGTGGAATGAAACCATCAGCTCTGAATTGATAGAATACAGGTAAAATTATTTTATGAATGTCCTTGACATGGGGTCCATTTTATAGCTAACTACTCTAAAATGAGAAGTTATATGCATCTAACTGTTCTATCAACTAACTGCACCTAAACATTGCTGTCTTCGGCTTGTGATTCACTACACTTGGCAGTAAATACCCGTGACGAGACTTTCATCCGTTAGAATGTGCGCTCGCCGAGCGCACCTAGAAAAATCCCCTATTCAAATGAATAGGGGATAAAAAGGGGGGGATTTTGCATAATAATATGTATCATGCATATATACGATCAGAAAGTTAATTCTGGAATCGTGCCTTTTTATTTGCTGCTTTTTCTCTTTTTGTTCATTGTAACTGCAAGAGCTGATGCAGCACCCAGAATAAGAACTAATGCTCCGATAGGTGTAGCGTCGCCTGTCTTAGGACCGTTTGCATTACCTGTGTTGCCGGCATTTCCGTTGCCATTTCCGCCGTTTCCGTTATCTCCGCCTGCAGGAGGATTTGTCGGATCAGGTTTGCTTGGGTTTTCAGGATCAGGTTTTTCTGTTCCCGGTTTGTCAGTTCCGCCGTTTGGAACTGATAGTTTCCATAGCTGTGCTCCCATGAACGGATTTGCAGTACCGACAACCATCCAGTCATCGCCTGTTGCAAATGTACGCAGTCCGTGGTTGTATGGATCGCCGAATCCGTTTGTTGTAACTGTTGAGAAGTTGATTCCATCTTCTGAAGTATAAAGGTCAAATCCTCTTTCAGCCTTTGAAAGGTAGCACATAATCTTAGCAAAAGCAACTAAGTTATCTTTCTTTGCAATTGTAAGCAGAGTATCAAGAAGCTTCTTAACACTGTCAGGAAGTTCCACTCTTACTTCTGCATATGCATCATATAAATCATTGTATGCTGTAACGAATTCTTCTGAACCTTTTTCTCCTACATATGAAGATAAAGTAGTCATATCAAAAGCAGAGAAATTGCTTCCTGTGCTTCTTCGTTATCCATAGAATTCAGCTTGATAGAACCATCTTTGATACCTTTTACGAGAGCTGCTGTCTGTTCTTTTGAAAGTTTAACAGGGTCTGCTGCTTCACCGTCTCTTGAATAAGTTGCTGCTGCATCCTTGTATCTGTCATTTGCTGATGCAACTGCTGCCTTTACCATTTCCTGCGGAGTCATATCAGCTTCCGCTACCTGAGCTGCTTCGTCAGTTTCTTCTGCATCTGCAAGAGCGATTGGCTCTGGTTTTGGAGCAGGAGCATATTTGTTCAGTAACAGTTCAACTAGTACCTTGATATAGTTAATCTGTGATTTCCATTCTTCAGGAGTCATGTTCATCAGGTCTCCGTTTGTGAACTGTCCGATTGGTTCAAGCAGACTGCTGCTGTCGAATGTTCCCATGAACATCTTGTTATCAAATATAGTAGTTCTCCAGATATAATGGTTTTCATGATGTCCGAATCCGGAACCGATTCCTGATAAGCTTCCTTCAGGGAACATTTCTGTAGCATCACCTACTACAAGTTCCATGTTTTCATCTTTGTCCATACGGTAAAGGTTAACTGACTGTTCCAGATTCTTTGCCAGGAATTCAACATTCTTGTTGAAAACAAGGTCTTCAAGACCAATTTCGATATCCTCATATTCACCGATATACAGGTGATCGTCATAAACAATCATATTACATGCTCCAGAACGTGTACGTTCAGGGTCAATACCGAATGTGTATTTAGCGCCGTCTTTTTCTTTGTCGCCCACTACAGGAGTCCAAGTCCATGAACCGTCAGCATTTTCATCACCGCGAACGATAGCAAATGATTGCATTGTATGCTCGTCAGGCTTATTCTGAGGAGTTCCTGTGCAAATTGCTACATAAATACTGTCATTAAATTCTTCAATTTCCCAAATTGATCCACCGTAGATACTGTCACAGAAATGGAATGCAGGATATTCAAATAAATCTTCATATGTTGCAATCTTTTCGAAATTTCCTGTTGAAGGATCTGAAGATTTCAGGATATATGGACCTTCAAAGCCAACACAACTTGCAATCATTTCTCCTTTGTAGGTACCAAGTCCACGAATACCTGTGTTCATACCCTGCTTATATGCAGCTCCCAGCTCTGCAAGAGTCAGTCCTGTGTAAACACTTTTAACTTCGTCTGTCTTAGGGTCGATGCAATAGATACTTGGAAGTGCACCTCGAACACCCTTTTTATTAACAGCTCCACAGAAGTAAATTTTGTCATTGAAGCAAACTCCATTTCTGAAAGTTGGGCTTTCACCTGTCGTTGCTTTTGACATTAGAAGTTTTATTTCACCTGTCTTAACATTCACTTTAACAAGAATACCACTGGAATCTTCATCCGGTGTTCCGTCTTCTTTTTCGTGTCCATAGAAGAAAGTGCCGTTAAACAATACTTTTAGTGCTGCAGTCATAATTTCCGAATCGAAATTATCACCCAAAGAACTTTTCATAAGATCTAATGTATTTCCAAGTGCCGCATAGCATGTTCCTACATAAACCCAGTCGCCATATCCAACTGAAGCCCATGAGTAACTCTGTCCGCGGTCTCCCTGACCAACTGCACCTTCATCCTTTCCTGTTAATCCGACATTTCCGTTGCCCAGGTAGTCAACAATACCATCAGGTGTAGATAATGCCTTGTCAGGATGTGAAAGTTTACCGAAGGTATATCCACCTCCGTCATAAGTGATTGAAGGCTCAAACTGAGTCTTCTCTTTCGCCGAAGCGCCTACAGCCGAAAAGCTGGAAATGATAAGTGATAGAGCTACGACGAGGACCCCGATCCTCTTAAATCTGCTCTTCTTCATAGTGATTTTCCTCCTTGTTTTTAAGTTTTTTAAAAATAGATTGTCCAATCACCGTTACGCCCTTTACTTAAATCACAAAACGCGCTTCCGGCAGCTGGATTTTTCTGCCGAAAGCGTATTTTTTTGATTTCTTTCACATGATACTTCTTTATTGCCCCTGAAGCATCATGCTTTTATACAATCAGAAGTTTTTAATTCCGAAAGGTACCGCTGTTATCTCTTGCTGCTTTTTCTCTTTTCGTTCATCGTAACAACAAAAGCTACTGCAGCGCCTATGAACATCATCAGTGCTCCAACAGGTGCATTATCTCCTGTCTTAGGTCCGTTTGGTTTTTCTGGTTTTTCTGGCTTTTCAACAGGTGCAGGTTCAGGTTTCTGATACTTGTTGTTGAATACCACGCCGTCTTCAGGATATGTTACTGCTGCTTCCAGCTGTCCCATTCCGTCGTCAGTTACCACTACCTTAACATCATATACTGATTCGTCATAAGTCATATTTTCTTCGTCGCCCTTAACTTCTGCAATCTTGTAAGCGTGTTCCCCTACAGCATCGTAAGTCATTTCGAATGCGATATTTCCTTCAGCATCGTTAGCTGCGCGAGCAACTTCTTTTCCATCTTCTGTAAGAACGAATGTAAATTCTCCGTCCTTCAGTTTTCTTCCGAGAAGAAGCTTATGGGCTTTGATTATTTCTGTAACCGATTTAGCACTGTAAGCATTGTTGAATACCATTTCGTCAACTACTTCGTTTTCTAGGTAGTATTCAGGATCTGATACAACAAGCATTCCTTCGCCATTGTCAGTTACTGTAACTTTTACTTTGTAAACAGTCTTGTCTAATACGATACCGTTTCCGTCAGTTCCGTTTTCTGTTACTGTATACCAGTGATCTCCGATATATGCATCGAATCCTCTGTTATCATCACCTGCAGGAACCTGTTCTTCCGGTACATTCATGTTATTGTCAACACCTTCTGCAATAAATCCTTCTTCAGGCTGCATATCTGTGTCAACCTGGTTTACAGGTTCATCAACTACGATTGTAGTATTAGTTGTATATCCAAGTCCGAATGGTGCAAATGCGATATTGCCTCTGCCATCGTTTGTACCTGTTGATACAACTTTACCTTCTTCGTCCTTAACGCTGAATGTGAATTCTCCGTCCTTCAGGTCTCTTCCTGTAAGCTTTTTGAATCCTGTAATATTGATTTCAGGATCTTTGCCACCAAAGTCTGCATTGTAGTCGTTAATGAATGTTGCAGTATCTACTGCATCATTGCCTAACACGTACTGAGGAGCTTCGGCTGTAAGTGTTCCGTCACCGTTATCAATTACGTTGATAACTACCTTGTACTTACTGTTATCGTATGTGATTCCGCCCATCTGACCCTGAACTTCACTCATTGTGAATACGTGCTTTCCTGCACTCTTCAAAGCGATTTCTCCGAATACTACGTTTCCGTCAGCATCGTTAAGAGCAGTCATAGGAGCATTCAGGCTGTCGCCCTTCAGTTCGAATGAGAACTGCTTATCCTTCAGCTTCATCTGGTCGCTTTCGTTTCCGAAGTATGTCAGAACCTTCTTAGCATTTACATTTGCCTTTGCAGGATTTCCCGCAACGCTGTAAGTGTTTGTAAATTCAATCTTAGTGTCTTTTTCGATGTTGCCTGCCTTTGACTTGCTGTCAGGAGTGTATCCCGCATAGTCAGCTTCTGTAACAACATATCCGGCACCTGCAGGAAGTCCCTTGATTACAGCTGACTCACCGTGTTTCAGCTTGATCTTGTCGCCGCTCTTGATTGTTCCTGCATCGCTGCCTGCGATTTCAATTCCGTAGCTTTCCTTAAGCTCTGTCTTGTTGTCGCCTTTTGCAGCATCAAATAGTTTTACTGTGAATTCAAATTCTTTGTCTTTTGCAATAGAAGTTCCTTCGCCGTCAATTACAGCAACTTTCTTGCTGATTGTCAGCTGGCCGTTTTCTTCTAATACTGTTTCAGCTGTGTTAGTTGAAACTGATTTGTTTGCTCCAACCTGAACTGAAGCTGTGTTGTTAATTCCATCATACTTCAGTGCGTCTTCTGTAATCTTAACATCAAAGCTTACTGAGCCAATCTTGCCCGCTGCCACGTTCTTGAATGTCCATGTCAGAGTCTTGTCAGCCTTGTTGTAAACTGCACCTTCTGTTGCACTGCCTTCAACATAAGCAGTTCCTGATGGAATCTTATCTTTGATTACAACTGTTGCCGGTGATTTTTCTGTATTCTTGTAAGTGATTGTGTAAGTCAATTTCTTACCAACCTGTGCCTGTGCATCATTACCTTCAAGAGATGCTTCTTTTCCCGGTACGAATGTTGTAACTTCGTTTGTCTGTTTAGGATTGTTGTTTCCTACCTTAACTGCTGCGCTATTTTTGATTTCTGTCTTAGCTGCTGCTTCTGTAACCTTTGCCTTGAAGCTTACAGTTCCTGTTTCTGCTGCTTTTGCATCAACAGTCCAAGTCAGAGTCTTTTCAGCTTTGTTGTAGCTTGCGCCTTCTGCGCTTCCTTCAACATATTCTGTTCCCGCAGGAATCTTGTCTGTAATTGTTACCTTTGCATCGGCCAGTCTGCCATTTGTATCGGTAGCATTGTTTACCCACTTGATTGTGTAAGTCAGAACATCGCCTACTGCAACATTTCCGCCGTTAACATCAGTTCCGTCCTTGTCCTGAACACCCTTAGCGTCTCCGCCAAAGTATACGTTAGTCCATACAAGCTTGTCGCTTCCGTCCTTAACAACTGCTGTCAGTTTACCCTTCATATCGTCAGTTACTGTAACAGTTACTGTCTTTGGTGCTGCGTCATAAGTCATATCTTCGGCATTGCCCTTTGTTTCAGTTACGTTATAAACAAAGTCTTTAACACGCTTGCCGTTTTCTACTTTTGCGCCTGCCATATCAGTCTGAGTGAATTTGATTTCGCCCAGAGTAAACTCTGCCTTAGCGCCCTGTGAAGGTTCGATGCTTACAACCTTGTCTTTTGGAAGAGGTGCGTTCTGGTCTGCTGAAGAAATTGCAAATTCAAACTTATCGCCTCTTTCGAAATCTCTGCCTGAGATTTTCTTTGTTCCATCAAGAGTGATGCTTCCCTTTGCATCGTACTTGTTAACAAACTTGTTGTCATCAACCTTGCAGTCTGCTGTGAGAACGCCTTCGCCGTTATCGGTAACAGTAATCTTAACATTGCGAGTCTTTGAATCGTAAGTGATTCCTCCAAGGTCTCCCTTGAGTTCTTTTACAGTATATTCGTAAACTCCCGGTTTAGTGAATGACATGCTGCCAAATGAGAATGCCTTATCACTGTTTGCTTTTGTAACTGTTATCTGTGCCTTTGCAGGAACCGGCATGTTGTCGAAGCCTGCTCCGGAAGTCTTTCCGTTGAATGCTGCTTTTTCCATAACGAATGTGAATTCGTCGCTGTCCATCCAGTCACGGTCTTTCAGCTCTTTTGTGAATGCAGCCTTGCCTGTATCGAACTGAGCAGTTTCTGCCTTATATTCGTTTACAAAGTCAGCTTTTGCTGTTTCTTTGTAAGTTACAGTTCCTTTTACAGGTTTGTTGTCTGCAGGTGTAACCTGCTTGAATCCCTTAGGCATAGCAGTTTCTTTTACTGTGAATTCTGTGCCTGTCTTGATTCCGTATACTTCTGCTCTTTCTTTGTTCTTCAGAGTCAGATTTGCTTTTCCGTTTTCGAATTTAACAGCTGTAGGTTCAGATGCTGTTTCTCCGTTTGCAGTCTTTTTAAATACAACTGCTGTATATTCGCCGTCTTTAACATCTGCAGCGATTTCAAAGTTGAATTCCTGCTTGTCAAGAGTTGAATTTCCGTCTGCATCAACAGGTCCTGTCATGCCTTCTGCAAGTTTTGCAGTCTTTGAAACAGAAAGAACTCCGCCCGCATCCTTAGTTGCAACACCGTTGTTTCCAAGGTACGCAACGATTCCTGCAGCGTTCCACATTGTATTAATGGCATATTTAGCTGTTCCTGTCAGGTTAGCTTCTTTTGCCACATTTGTGAAATCATTTACTCTGAAATCTTTCGCAGTTCCCTGCTTGATATATACTTTGCCGTCTTTTTCTGTCATCCAGCTTCCCAGGTCGCTGAGAGAGTTAACTCTGATGAAAGTCTTTCCCTTTACCTTAGCTGCCGCACCGCCGCTGTTTGCAGCTGTGTAATATTCGTTTTCAACAAAGTATTCATCTGTAAGGCTCACATGGATGTCTCTCAGGCTCTTAACTTCCTGAACTGTTCCATCAGCCTTCTTTATGAATAGCTGTTTGTTTTCTGTAAATCTGTAGAAATTGTTTCCTGTTGCAGGTTCGAATGCAGCTGTTGTATCGCCGTTATCATTGCCTACCCACATATTTGAGAAGAACTTAACCTGTCCGTCTTTTGTCACATTTTTCTTGTCACCAAGATATGCCTTGAACTGTTCGTCAGGGTTCTTGACAAGAGCAAGTTTAACGATTTTGCCGTCCTTAACTACGTCTTCAATGACTCCTTCTTTTACGCTTGCGCCATAGACAATGCTGATTGGCTGAGCTTCCTTAACAGTCATTTTGCCGTCGTTTACATCAAAGTATCTTACAGGAATCAGGCTTGCAGGAACTTTTACTTCCACAAGGTCTCCCTTTGCAAGATCTTTGTAGCTTGTAACTTTGATTACCAGGTCTTTTAGGTTTCCTTCAGCCTCGTAGAGGTTGTTTACATCTTTTCCTTCGAATGTGTATGTTGTTACAGTATTTCCATTTCCGTCTGTCTTTGCATCTTTACTTACAGTATTAAACTGTTTTCCGGCAAAGATTACATCAGTGAATCCGTCGCACTTCATGTAAGCGCCCAGTTCATCTCTGAATGTGATATATCCGCTCTTGTTTTCCATGCCTTCATCAGCCATAGTAGGTGCTCCCTGTGCTGACTGCTGGATTTCTGTTGCGATACCTTCAAAGATGTTATTCAGGTCATCTGAATCAGCAGCTACCTTGTAGTAATCCTGTTTTTCTGCAGGAGTACCCAATGCAGTATATTTAGTTGCATTTGGATAGTTACTTGATACTCCATTCATATAAGCATTGAACGGAGTCTTTGTATCTGAAGGATCTGCTTCTTCAAATACACCGATAGAGTAAACAGGAGTGCCTTTTGCTTTGATTTCTTTTGATACTCCGATAGCTCTGTTTGCAACTTCTTCGCTGAAACTGTTTACCTTAGTCGGCTCTCCGTCTGTAAAGAATACTACAACTGTCTGTGCATTTTCTCTTGCAGTTGCCAGTACCTCCTGAGCTTTTTCCATACCTTTGTCAGCTCTTGTTGCACCGTCTGCAATTAGGCCGTCAACGTTTTCCTTCAGCAGAGCTGTATCCGCTGTAAGGTCGTTTTTGATATGTGCACCACCTGAAAAACTAACGATACTGATTCTGTGCTGTCTTTCAGGATTATCAATTGTCACATTTTGGTTAGTTGTTTCATCAATAAAATTATTAACTGCCGACTTAAGTGCTGCTATTTTTTTCGGACCTTCGCCCTTCTTATAGAACTGCACATGGTTTGGATTATTGTCTTCCGGAGATTCCTTAGGTTCTACCTTTACATCAAAGAATAATCCGCTATAGTACCATGACTGGGATTTCTTGCTGTAACGTACCTTAGTCTTTCCTTTTAGACTGTCACCTATGTAATAACTTTTCTTTGTATTAAGCTCCGATGCATACACCTTATCATATGTATCCATCTTGTCGCTCATACTTCCGGATGTATCAAGCACCAATACTATGTCAAGAGGTTTGCTGCTCTTAGTCATAATGTTAGATGCTGATGATAATGCAGAAAGTGATACAAGAAAATCTGAATCACCTTTCTTGACTGTGAAGTTGTCACCTTCACTGCCGAGTGTCATGTCGCCTGTGGAAACTGACTTGTCAGTCCAAACGCGACCTACGTTTTCTGTGCTGAGATTACCGTCGCTGTCTGTCAAGTAACCAGCCCAGTCTGTTGCAGATGAAGCATCTGCATTCAGTTCTGTTGCATACGCAGTGCTGCCGCTCGATGCAAGAGCGCCAAATACTGCACCGATTGTCAGTACAGTTACCGCTAGTATGCTGACCATTTTTTTCAGGCCTTTGCTTTTCCTACTCTGCATAATAAACTCCTTTCTTATCGTCATTTCTTCCCCGCTTTTCATTTTGGTAGTCGGCTTAGTGTCTTGTCATGTGACACTTATTTGTCTATTATACAAAACTTTCTTCACAAAGTCACTAACACTTGTGTCAGTAACTTCACAAAAACATCACTTTTTCCAAATTTTTTCGTAAAAATTGTCAGCCATTTGACCGACAGCTCCTCAAAAAATGGCCAAAAAGTCAGAAAAAGTCGTACATTCAGACGACTTTCGATGTGAATAGTTAATATCTCGGTCACTTGGCCGACTTTTGTGATGAACATGTGTCAGACATGTGTGCCGGCCGGCGATTTAGATAGTTAACTGCGATTAACCGGTGATTTGCCAGCGGTTCATGACGGCGAACTTGTAATCTACTAGCGAAACTTGTGATCTGCTAGCGGTTAGCTAGAACTAACTTGCATTTTGAGGCAGTTAGTCACAACTAACTCAGCATTCAAGGGCGGTTACTACAGCAACTCAGGTTTCCACGATAGTTAGCCACGACTAACTCAGCGCATATTATAAAAACGCTGATTTGCGCTTACATTTTTTGCTTGTGATTAAGCGCGAATTTACAAAGTCAAAATCTGCGCTGAGAAAAATGTTGGATTTTCAACAAAAATCCCCGATTTTTG
>CALHKP010000054.1 GCA_938034165.1 uncultured Clostridia bacterium
ACATTGGGACATAATCAGTTTCGTTATACTAAGACAATATCACATTTGATACATAATATACCACAAAAACTCTTAATTCCAATTGACTACATTATTACTTGGTGATATATTATAAAAAGAAAAATTTTATTCTTTTTCTTATATCATAAGAAAAAAGCATTATAAGGAGGCTTTCATGAAGACAATAAAAGTTGCACTTTTGGGTATGGGAACCGTTGCCAGCGGAACATACGAAATTTTGAATATGAACAAAGCGCTTATCGAAAAGCGTACAGGTAGAAGCATAGAAGTAACCAAAGCTCTTGTCAGAACTCCGGAAAGACTCGCTAAGACAGGAATGGATGTTTCGTGTGCTGTTACTGATGCTGACGAAATTTTCAATGATGATGATATTGATATCGTTGTTGAAGCAATCGGCGGAATCGAACCTGCTACAACATATATGCTGAAGGCTATGAATGCAAAGAAGCATGTAGTTACACCTAACAAGGCTGCAGTTGCCGCTAATTATGCTCTGCTGAAAGAAACTGCCGAAAAAAATAATGTGCAGTTCCGTTTTGAAGCAAGTGTAGGCGGTGGAATTCCTGCTCTCACTTCTATTCAGGAGGCGCTTAGCGGAAACGAATTTACAGAAGTAATGGGAATTGTTAACGGAACAACCAACTACATTTTAACCAAAATGACTGACCTTGGCCTTGATTACAACGATGTTCTGAAAGATGCTCAAGAAAAAGGCTTTGCTGAGGCAGACCCTACTGCAGACGTTGAAGGTATAGATGTTGCCAATAAGTTATCTATTCTTATGGCACTTGCTTTTGATAAATATGTTCATCCGGATGACATTCCTACCGTGGGAATCAGCCAGATTACTATGGATGATATCGAAAAGGCAAAAGCAAATGGATGCAAAATCAAACTTATCGCTCATGCAAAGGTTACAGGCGAAGATGTTGAATACAGCGTAGCTCCTCTGGAACTGCCGTTTGACCACCCTCTTTCAGGTGTTTCAAATGAATTTAATGCCATTTATGTAACAGGTAATGCTGTAGGCGAAGTAATGCTGTATGGTAAAGGTGCAGGTGCCCTTCCAACCGGAAGCGCAGTTGTAGGAGATATAATTGCAATAGCAAAAACATTATAGGAGGAAATATATGAGCTTATACAAAGACTGGCAGAAACTTATGGAAAGCCAGACTCAGGAAACAGTTGAGGCATTCTGGAAGGAATACTCAGAAACAGAAACAAAAATTTACAAACACATCCTTGCAAATAAGGATGTCCATCTTGCAGGAAAGGTTGAAGACCTTGTTGCACAGTTTGAATGTGACAAAGTTATCTTCATGGGATTCCTGGATGGAATCAACACAAGTCTGAAAGAAGAAAACAATCTCGAAAGCATCGAAATGGACACAGAAATCGATCTTGACGTTGATTTTGAAAAATTGTTCTTCAACATGCTTAAGGCTGATGCTGATTATCTGTACTCACTTGACGAATGGGATGATGTTCTCACAATGGAAAGACGTCTTGAAATCGTAAAGGAATACAAGAAATCAAGAACTGTACATGTAGAAAAGAAACCTGGCAGAAATGATCCTTGCCCTTGCGGAAGTGGCAAAAAATATAAAAAATGCTGCGGTAAAAACTAATAACTAAAAAATTAAAGGTATAGTATTTCTTTTCGGAAACTCTCCGTTCAGAAATACCATACCTTTTTCTTTACCTTTTGTCCGGCTTATAGAGGCCTATTTTTAAAGATTCTTTTCGCACAAATCTTTTATGGCACAAGATTCACAGTCAGGCTTTCTTGCAGTACAACAGTTTCTTCCGTGAAAAATAAGGCTGTGATGTGTTTTGGTCCAGCGCCCTTTCGGAATTGTCTTCATAAGAGCTTTTTCTGTGTTCAAAACGTTGCTTTCGGACACGAGGCCTATTCTGTTTGACACGCGAAAAACGTGTGTATCCACCGCAATGCGCTCTTCACCAAAACCGACAGATAAAACAACATTTGCGGTTTTTCGACCCACTCCCGGAAGTGATACCAGAGCATCATAATCCCTCGGAACCTCGCCATTATAGTCTGTTACAAGTTTTTCAGATAGTCCGATTATATTCTTTGCTTTTGTCTTATACATGCCGATTTGTCTGAGTTTTTCCTCTACATCAGCCGCATTCGCTTTTGCAAGGGCAAATGCGTCAGGATAAGTTTCAAAGAGAGCCGGCGTTACTTTGTTTACGCTTTTGTCAGTAGTCTGAGCAGAAAGCGCAACTGCAACAAGAAGCTCAAATACGTTTCTGTGATTCAGCGCACATTCAGCGTTAGGGTAAGTTTTTTCCAGTATATCTAAAATTTTGTTTACTTTTTCTTTTTTCATAATACCTCCGATATCAGTCAAAGTCTTGACTAATTAGTAGTATACCATATATAATTCTATATTAAACGGAGATTTTTAAAATGGATATATTAAAAGAGTTAATAGGCGAAAAAACGGAGAACGCTCCACTTGTGGAAATAGTATATAATTCACTTCTTAAGGATATACTCACAGGTAATATTAAACAGGGCTCACGACTTACAGAAACCAAAGTCTGCCAGATGTACACGGCGAGTAGAACTCCCGTAAGAGAAACTTTCAGGCGCCTAGAAATGGATGGAATCATAGAAATAATCCCAAACAAAGGTGCCGTGGTAAAAGGATTTTCGCGCCAAGAGGTTCGCGACATGCTTCATCTGAGAAACGACTGTGAAGTTACAGCTGTCAGATGGGCTATAAGCAGAATTACAGAAGAGCAAGAAGAACAGCTTTCGGATATCTACAAATATATGGAATTTTATACAAAGAAAAATGATATTCCTAAAATGATTAAGATTAATAATGCTTTTCACAGAGTTATATACTCGGCAACTCATAACAAACTGGTAGAAAACACCCTGATATCCTACCAGAAATATGTAGACTTCTGCTGCCCTTCCAACTACTTTGCTCCAAGATATCTTGAAAAAGTTTTAGAAGAGCACAAGAAGATTTATACAGCATTTCTAAAAAAAGATGCAGAGGCAGGCGCACTGTCAATGAGAATTCATATGGATAACTCGTACAAAAGAAGAGTAGCAAAATAAAAGACTTTATCGCAAATTATGATAAAGCCTTTTTTATTTACTATTTAATTAATCTAAGGTTTAGAATTTCTCTTCCCATTTGTACACATTCTTCAGGTACCTGAGCGTGTTTCGTCTCAGCCTCGCCGTACTGATTATCATATGGATCATATCTGTAATGCTTCTTTGGAGGATCGAATTCGCAAAGAATGTCAGTATTAAAAACAACTCTGTATGGATCCATGTTACCAAAATAAAACTCTCTTAACTCCTCACTGCCAAAGAATCTGCGTTCTCCACCATATGCGCAGTCAACAGGTCTGAATCCAACGTTTTCTATATATATCTCACACCAGTCATGAACTCCGGATGCACCATTCAAAACTATGCCTGACTGCCATCTTGCAGGAATACCATTGTATCTGCAAAGAGTTATATAAAGACATGTCTGAAGACCGCAGTCACCTCTGCCTCTGAGAGCAAGATATTCCCCAAGAGAATCCAAAGCTACATAATCGCAAGCATATGCATACTCATACTGAGTTGTAATATAGTCATATATTTTCTTTGCTATTTTCAGTTTGTCAGTTTCGCCTCCGACTATTTTCGAAGACAAATCTCTGATAAAAGGTGTAAAAACAACGCAAGGCGTTTTTTCTTCCAAATCACGATTTTCATAAACCTCAGAGGTCTTGCCGGTTTTGTTCAATTCTTCTAGCTTTTCATAAGACATGTAATCCGTTTCTGTGACACATCTGAATCTTACAGAAAATTCTTCTTCGCTACCTTTACATTTTCTGCTGAAAAAGACTGTAGCTTGATTGTGACTTTTATCCGAAAAATAAGGTTTTTCACCTTCTTCAACCGCTTCTACCTTCTTCATTCCATAACCTTTAGAATTTGCAAAAGGAAGATGAACATGTAATTCCTCACCTGCCGAACCGGCAGAATTCACATGGCTATAAAGCCTTACATCACTTGAAATAGAAGCTTTTCCATCTCTCATAATTATGCTGCATATATCTTCAATTTCCTTTGATGAAGGATATGCATAAGTTGAACCCGGCCAGTCTCTCAGCAAAGGGCTCGTCAGAAACAGAGCCCTTATACTGAAGTTAACATACTTCTTTTTTCCGTCAACGAATATCCAATCTGTATCGCCTTTGATTTTTTCAAAATCATCTTCTCCGAATCCTGGAAGATATGATGTTATGTCAGAAATCAAATCCTCCTCATCAATTATATACGCTTTCTTGAGAGTCTTAATCTGTGAAAGCTGAAGCTCTATCCTCCTTTTGACATATTCAGGCAAATCCTCTCTTTGCAGATGATATCTGCTCCTTGATTCAAATTCATCGAAATAACCTGCATGTTTCAGTCTTTCGAGCTCATCAGGCATTCCAAATATCAGCGATTTAGTCCAGTCTAAATCCATCGACATCCTCCATTATTATTTAACAGTGAAAACCAGGTTACCGTCTTTGGCATCTATTACAGCGCTACGTCCCTCATAAAGGTCTCCGCTTATAATCATAGAAGCAAGCTTTGTTTCTATATTCTTCTGCAGATATCTCTTAACAGGTCTTGCACCATAATTTGGATCGTAAGATTCTTTTGCAATCAGACGTTTGCCGTCTTCTGTCAATTCAATACCCATGTCTCTGTCTGCGAGACGCTTCTTCAGTCCTGCCAAAGCTAAGTCTATTATTTCTAATATCTGGTCTTCTGTCAATGGGCTAAATACAACAATGTCATCAATTCTGTTGAGGAATTCAGGTCTGAAGTAATTCTTCAGCATGTTTTCTACTCTTTCCTTAGTTTCATTGTCAATTCTTCCGTCAGCTCTGATATTGTCAATAAGCTCGCTGCTTCCGATATTGGATGTCATAATAACTATTGTATTCTTGAAGTCTACAGTTCTACCCTGGTTATCTGTGAGTCGTCCGTCATCAAGAAGCTGAAGCAGGATGTTAAATACATCAGGATGTGCTTTTTCTATTTCGTCGAACAAGATTACGCTGTAAGGTTTTCTTCTTACACTCTCTGTAAGTTGACCGCCCTCATCGTATCCAACATATCCCGGAGGCGCTCCCACAAGTCTTGAAACTGAATGTTTTTCCATGTATTCAGACATATCGATTCTTATCATATTCTTTTCACTGTCAAACAAAGCTTCCGAAAGTGCTTTTGCAAGCTCTGTCTTACCTACACCGGTAGGTCCTAAGAAGATAAATGAACCGATAGGTCTGTTCTCATCTTTCAAGCCTGCTCTTGCTCTCAAAATAGCTTCTGATACGGCTTCTACACCTTCGTCCTGACCAATTACACGTTTATGCAGTATTTCAGGAAGTTTAAGAAGCTTTTCTTTTTCTGATTCTACAAGCTTTGCAACAGGAATACCTGTCCACGATGATACAACTTCTGCAATTTCTTCTTCGCCTACTTCTTCCTTCAGAAGACGTTTTTCATTTGCTGTATCAGCCTTTTCCTTTTCGGCATTAAGTTTCTTTTCCAGTTCAGGAAGTGTACCATATTTCAGTTTTGCCAGCTTTTCGAGGTCGTAATTTCTCTCGGCTTCTTCCATCTGGTGTTTAACGTTTTCTATTTCCTGTTTAGTTGCCTTAACATCTGTAATAGTCTTCTTCTCGTTTTCCCACTGAGCTCTCATAACAGCATTTTCGTCGCGTAACTGAGCCAGCTCTTTTTCCAGTGCTGCGAGTCTTGCCTTGGAAGCCTTGTCTGTTTCCTTGCCAAGGGCCTGTTTTTCTATCTCGAGCTGCATAATCTTTCTTGAAATTTCGTCAAGTTCTGATGGCAACGAGTCAATTTCAGTTCTTATCTTAGAAGCCGCCTCATCCATAAGGTCAATAGCCTTATCAGGCAGGAATCTGTCTGTGATATATCTGTCAGAAAGTGTAGCACATGCAATCAGTGCATTGTCTGTAATTCTTACTCCGTGATGGATTTCAAATCTTTCTTTCAGACCTCTGAGGATAGAAATAGTATCTTCTACTGTTGGCTGGTCTACAAGAACCTTCTGGAATCTTCTTTCCAGTGCTGCATCTTTTTCGATGTATTTTCTGTATTCATCAAGTGTAGTTGCGCCTATGCAATGAAGTTCGCCTCTTGCAAGTTTAGGTTTCAAGAGATTTCCCGCATCCATTGAACCTTCTGTTTTGCCTGCACCGACAATGTTGTGGATTTCATCGATAAACAGAATGATTCTGCCTTCTGCCTTTTCGACTTCATTCAGTACAGCTTTAAGTCTTTCTTCAAACTCACCTCTGTATTTTGCACCTGCAATAAGTGAACCCATATCAAGAGCAAATATAGTCTTATCCTTCAGTCCTTCAGGAACATCTCCCTTAAGAATACGCTGAGCCAGACCTTCTACAACTGCTGTTTTACCTACGCCCGGTTCACCTATAAGAACAGGATTATTCTTGGTTCTTCTTGATAGAATCTGGATAGCATGTCTGATTTCACTGTCTCTTCCGATTACAGGATCCAGTTTGCCGTCTCTTGCCATTTCTACCAGATCTCTGCCGTACTTGGTCAAAGCTTCATAAGTTTCCTCAGGATTTTGAGAAGTGATTCTTTGATTTCCTCTTACTTTGGACATAGCTTCCAGGAATTTATTTCTGTCTATGCCATATTTCTTAAATATTCTGGTTGATGGAGTGTTATTTTCGCTCAACATAGCAAGATATAGGTGTTCAACACTTACATATTCATCCTTGAAGTTTTCTGCTTCTTTTTCGGCATCTGCAAGAACCTTAGAAAGTCTCCTTGACATATATATATTCTGTGCATTTCCCGAAACCTTTGGAAGTCTGTCAACTTCTGCTCTCACATCACTTTCTAAACGAGCAGAATCCACTCCCATATTCTTTATAAGTTTAGGAATTAATCCTTCATTTTGCTGTAACAAAGCAAGGTGAAGATGCTCTACATCAAGTGTCTGGTTGCCTTCGCTAAGACCTATATTCTGGCAATCCATTATTGCCTGTTGTGCATTTTGTGTATATTTTTCAATGTTCATATAATCTCCCCCTCTCATTTTCTCTCTATGACTATATATTACTCCTGTAAAATAAAAAAAGCAAGAATTTTTTAGCACTCATTAAATGAGAGCGCTAATAATTCTTGCTTTTGTCACCGTTTCAACATCAATTCGACATTCTTCAGACGTGTTTTTTAATATATGATTGTTTTTACAATTATTGAATAGATGCTGCTCACCATCGGAGTCAAGAAAAGATCTGTAATGTTCAGGAATACGAGCAGCAACAGTAAGAAACCTCCGAATCTGTAATAGCTGTAGTACCAGTCGTATTTTCTCAGATTGAAAATTTCTGTAAGCACATTGAATCCGTCAAGAGGCGGTACAGGCAGAAGGTTAAATACCATAAGAACTATATTAATTATGATAACGTTTTGCAGTATTGTCATGATGATTTTGCCTACAGCATTTGCATATATTCCCGGACTGATCATCAGAATGATCTTTACTATAAATGCAAACACTATTGCAATCAGAAGGTTCATAATTATTCCTGCAAGTGCAACCAGCAGTTCATCTCTTCTTCTGTGTTTGTAATATCTCGGATCGATTTCTACAGGTTTACCCCATCCGAAACCTGCAATCAGAAGAGCTATAAATCCAAAGGGATCTATATGAGCTTTCGGATTTACCGTAAGTCTTCCCTGAAGCTTTGGCGTAGGATCGCCTAGCCTGTCAGAAACAAAACCGTGAGCAAATTCGTGGAAGCAAAGTCCAATCAGAATTGCCGGTAAGACCAGAATTTTGTTCAAAATCCACGTTCCCATATTGATGAATCCGCCGTTTACGATATTTAAAATTACAAGAAGAATCAAAATCAGCCAGAGCGGTGATATTTTTTTGTTGTTCATCATTCATTCCCCTTTTTTAATAACAGAATCCTTTTCCATCATCTGTCTTGTGAAAAAGGATTCTTAATTTTTTATTCTTTTATATTATACTGAATAGCATTTATGATAGCTGCTGCTATATTGCTGCCGCCTTTTCGACCTCTTGCAACGATACATGGAACTCCTGATTCTATGAGTTTGTTCTTTGATTCCACAACGTTAACAAATCCTACAGGAACACCTACAACAGCAATTGGTGATAACTGACCCTTTTCCATTAATTCAATAATCGAAAATAGTGCAGTCGGTGCATTTCCTATAGCGAATATAACAGGTTTATCAAGTCTTGAAGCTTTTTCCATACTTACGAGAGAACGTGTAACGCCTCTTTCCTTTGCTTCCTTTGCAACATCTTCGTCCTTTATGAAGCATTTCACATCACAACCGTATTTTTCCAGGCGTCTTTTGTTGATGCCAGACATTGCCATTGTTGTATCTGTAACAATGTATGCGCCTTCTTTGAGAGCTTCCTCAATTTTTTTATCTACGTTTTCTGTAAAATACATAGAGTCTGCATAATCAAAGTCAGCAGAAGTATGAATACATCTCTTAACAATGTGTTCATATCTTGGTTCTACAGTCTGTCCGTTTTCTTCAAGAATAGAAGAAAGTATCTCAAAGCTTCTTTTTTCTATCTGATCAGGCTTTACATTTTCGAGTTTCATAGATTAAGCCTCAATTCCTGCTCTTGCCGGAATACCCTGATCGTAAGGATGTTTAACCTTATCGATTCTTGATACGTAATCAGCAAGTTCAACAAGATCATCTGTAGGATATCTTCCTGTCAGAACTACTTCCAGATGCTCAGGTTTGTTGCGTAAAAAGTCTACAATCAGCTCTTCGTCAAGAAGGCCTGCTTCGATTGAACCCAGTGATTCATCAAGCACAAGCATATCATATTTTCCGTCTTTCAGCATTTCACACATTTCTTTGAACTGTTGTCCGTTGATTTCTCTTGTTTCCTTAAGTTCCTCTTCTGTCATCTGGAATGAGAACTTTTTGATTGGCTTTGTTCCCATTACAGTAACATTAGGAAGTGATTTTAAAACTTTCAATTCACTGCTGTTTCCTGATTTTAGAAACTGCATGAAAAGCACATTAAGTCCATAGCCGGCTGCTCTTACAGTAAGGCCTACAGAACATGTAGTCTTTCCCTTTCCTTCGCCGCAATAAATATGAATCAGTCCTAAATCTTTTTTCATCTCTTATCTCCTTATATAATATTAACTGTACACTTATACCTACATATACAAAATACCATAATTTTTGAATTATCTCAACACCCTATATATGTACTCCATGTCAAGAGATTCCCTCAAAACATCTGCCAGAAGGTCGTACTGACTTTCCTTGTATGCCTTTATATCAAAGGCTTTGAAGTCTTCTTTGTTGAGTCCTTTTTTCTCTGTCAGTTTGTCTAAAATAACTTTTGTTATTTCTTCCTCATCAAAAATTCCATGGATATATGTTCCGTAAACATTTCCCTGATTTATGATGTTACCTGACGCTTTTGAAGTTCCCATGTGCATTTCGTATCCGGTATATGTTTTTCCCGACAGATCTGCAAATATTCCGTCTACAGCTGCAAGTGTACCTGTTTCAGATTTCCTTACCTTTTCGCCTGAGAAAACCGTGTTGTGAGGGAGAAGTTTCATACCATTCAGTTCACCACCATGTTCGATTCCTTCAGGATCTTCAAGTTTCTGACCAAGAATCTGATAACCTCCGCAAATTCCAAATACAGGAACATCTTCGGATGCAGCTTTCAGAACTCTTGCCTCAAGACCGTTCTCTCTCATCCAGATCAAATCTTCCATGGTATTTTTGGTTCCCGGGATAATAACCATATCAGGCTCACCAAAATCATCCTTCGAATCAACATATCTGACAGTTACGCTGTCAATGTATTCCAGAGGATTGAAGTCAGTGAAATTAGACATTCTCGGAAGTTTGATTACCGCAATATCTATTGCTCCCTGTTCTTTTCGTGACGAAAGCTTTTCAGAGAGACTGTCTTCATCATCGATGTCAACCTTCGTATACGGAATAACCCCCAGCACAGGTTTTTTAATTATATCTTCCAGCATGTCAAGACCTGGCTTGAGAATTTCAACATCTCCACGAAACTTATTTACAATTACGCCTGCCACTCTAGCCCTCTCCTTCTCATCAAAGAGAAGCAAAGTTCCCGCAAGTGCTGCAAACACACCACCTCTGTCTATGTCACCCACAATAAGAACCGGAGCATCCACAAGTTCTGCAGTTCCCATATTTGCCAAATCGTTTTTCTTAAGATTGATTTCAGCAGGGCTTCCTGCACCTTCGATAACTATAATATCATATTCCTCACTGAGACTGTCAAAAGCAGCTTTTACATCATTGCGAAAGTCCTTTTTCTTTTCGTGGAAATCTTTTGCACCGTAGGTACCTTCGACTTCACCGTTAATTATAGCCTGCGAGCCCTGCTTGCTTGTAGGTTTAAGAAGAATGGGATTCATTCGTACATCCGGCTCTATTCCGCAGGCTTCTGCCTGAACAGCCTGAGCTCTTCCCATCTCAAGGCCATCTTTTGTTATATAGGAATTAAGTGCCATATTCTGAGCTTTAAAAGGACAAACTTTGTAACCGTCTTGAGCAAATATTCTGCAAAGACCCGCTGCTACGAGACTTTTACCTGCATTGGAACATGTTCCCTGAATCATTATTTTTTTTGCCATCTTCGATTATCCCCTTTCATCCTTTTTTACAATATCTTCCAAAGCCTCAACAAAGATTTCATTTTCTCGGTGCGTTCTTACTGCAATTCTGTAATAGCTGTTATCAAGACCTATATAGTTTCTGCAGCTTCTTATGAGAATTTTCTTTTCCAAAAGAGGGCGGATTATTTCTTTTTCACATCTGAAAAAAATATAATTTGCGGCGGAATCATAGGTTTTGACTCCCATATCACAAAGATTTTTTATCAGATAATTTTTTTCTTTTTCAATATATTTCTTTGTTTTTTCAACAAAACTTCTGTCCTGAAGTGCCGCACAGCCTGCCTTTGAGGCTACTGTTGACACTGACCAGGGTTGAAGCGTTTCTTCGATTTTTTCTGTAAATTCTTCGTTTGAACATATAGAGAACCCGAGTCTTAAGCCCGCCATAGCATATATTTTTGTGAAGGCCTTTAGGATTATAGTATTTCTCAGATCCTGAATGTTTTCAAGAATTGAATACTTCTCTTCGTCTTTTATAAAGTCCGAAAAACATTCGTCGACAACAAGTACTGTACCTGAATTCTCGCAAGCTTTTGCAATCTTCAGCATGTCTTCCTTTAAAACAGGTATTCCTGTAGGATTGTTTGGATTACAGATAAAAAGCATGTCGATATCTTTGTTTATCTGACTTATAAGTCTGTCGGCATCAAGAAAAAAGCCCTCTTCTTCACTCATCAGAAAATCCACAGTTTCGCAACCTGAAATTTCCAGCGCTTGTCGATACTCGGCAAAAGTTGGACTTGCAATCAAGGCCTTCCTAGGCTTAAGTGCAAGCGTTATTCTGAAAATAATATCTGCAGCACCGTTTCCGAAACAGAAATACTCTTCGGGCATATTCGTATAATCTGACATTGCCTTTTTTAGTTCTCTGTCAAAGGGATCCGGATAATTTTCGTATGACAAAATGTTATTTACAATCGCTTCTTTACACGCTTCCGGCATGCCCAAAGGGTTTAGATTAGCAGAAAAATCATACATTTTTTCGTCGTATTTATAAATATTTCCACCATGAATTTCTTTTGTCATATAAATGTCACCAATATCCTCACTGCCAAACAAATGCATAGACATAAGATTGATGCCCCGTACATCAGACGTATAGACTTCTTTATGTCGTCGGCTTCGATAGGTCTTATGTCATCTCCTATAGTCTTTTTCTTGTATAACTCACCAAAATAATAGGCGTCTCCCGCCAGCTGAATGTTCAAAGCCCCTGCACATGCAGATTCGCATTGGGCACTGTTGGGACTCGCATGATTAAATCTATCTCTCTTAAATATCTTAAACGCATTTTTTCCGTCAAAGCCCAGGAAAAAAGATGAAACAGCAAACAGGATTCCTGTAATTCGTGCAGGAAAAAAGTTAAACACATCATCTGTCAAAGCTGACACTTTTCCGAAATTAATATATTTTTCGTTCTTATATCCTACCATGGAATCCAGTGTGTTTACAGCCTTATATAAAAATCCCAGCGGTGCACCACCTATAATCATAAAAATCATAGGTGCAATCACGCCGTCAGAAGTATTTTCTGCGACAGTTTCCACCACTGCTTTGGTTATCTGTCTGAAATCCAGATTTTCTGTATCTCTTCCGACTATCCATGAAAGATACTTTCTTGAGCTTTTTAAGTCATTTTCTTTTATGCAGTTGTAAACTCTCATGCTTTCTTTCTTGAGGCTCTTTGCTGCGAATATCTGATAGCACCAGAAAACTTCCAGTGCAAAAGCAGCATAAGCATTTACACTTCTCAGCAAATAAAGAATTGCAAAAGGCACGATAAATGATATCGAAACCGTAAGAAGCATCAAAATTGCCCCACCAAAGATTTCTCCCGATTTCCCAGAAAATACTTTTCTCAGGATTTTTTCGAGAAAATGTATGAGATTTCCTATAAACCTCACAGGGTGAGGCAACTTATAAGGATCACCAAATATAGCATCTAATATAAAAGCCAAAAATACAGCTAAAGCTGTCTCCATTATATAGTTTCCTCCCGCTTTCTGTTATTCAGGCAGCTTGTCACAAAATTTTCCGCAAGCTGCGGATTAGCGCCAAAATGAATATGCGGATATCCTGCCAGAATATTATCTTTTTTTACAAAGCATTTAAATTCTTTGCCTCTTCTATTTGTTGCAATAAAACAGTCTCCGTTATCAGTACTGTCGCTGTAATGAAATTCATGACACTTCACAGACTGATCTTTTTTTGCCAGTATATTATCTTCTTTTGCCGTAAGTGTTTTGTATCCGAATCTCACAAGGGACGATGTCATATGAGAAGAAGAATCCAGTACACCTGCCATCTCATAGCAGCCTGTCTCTGTCTGTATTTCTTTTCCCAGATACATAAATCCTCCGCACTCTGCATATATCGGAATACCTGAATCTGCAGCATCACATACACTTTTGAGCATTGCCTTGTTATCTGACAAAGCTTTTGCGTATACTTCCGGATATCCTCCTCCGAATATCAGACCATCTGTATTGTCAGGAATTTTTTCGTCCTCCATAGGGGAGAAAAATTCAATTTCGGCTCCTGCTGCTTTCAGATATTCAAAATTATCTTCATAATAGAAATTAAAAGCTTTGTCCAGAGCTACTGAAATCTTTACTTTTTCAGAGGTATCGCAAAGTTTTTTAATCTGCACATGTTCATATTCTATTTCCGGCGCACTGCATGCAAGTTCCACAAGCGCATCAAGGTCAATACACTTTTCCGCAGTTTTTCCTAAAATGTCAACTTTTGATTTAAGGTCGCTTATTTCACCTGCCGTAACAAGTCCTAGATGTCGGTTCTCGATGCCTGCACCTTCTACGCGAGGCAAAAATCCAAAGCATCTGACAGGCAGATGCTTTTCAATGGCAGATTTGTAAACAGGATACATTCCCTCGGAGCATCTGTTCAATATCACGCCTTTTATATTGTTGGAAAACATGTTCAAGTATCCGGATATTTCAGCAAGAAGAGATGCGCTCTTTCCTCTTACATTTACTACCAAAATTTCCGGTGTCTGAGTAAGTTCAGCAATATGGTTTGCTGAATAGCGGTCATTGTCAAAGCCAAAGCCGTCATAAATTCCCATGACACCCTCAATAACAGAAATTCCATCATCAAAGGAGTTTTCTCCCAATATTGCCATAGTGTTTTCTTCGCCACATAGGTAAAGATCGAGATTCCTTGACTTTGCTCCTATAATCTCGCTATGAAACATAGGATCTATATAGTCAGGCCCACACTTAAACGCGGCCACATTTTCAAAACGGTCTTTCATGGCTCTCAGAATGCTACAGGTCAAAGTAGTTTTGCCACAATCGCTTCCTGTACCTCCGATAAGAATTCTAGGCGCTTTCTTCTTCATTTTTTACACATCCTTTAACAATATAGACAGGATTTTCTGCCTTCATCAGATTGTATCTTCCAAGTTTTTGCCCACAGGAAATATTGGCGCATATCACTTCGAAGTTCATGTTTCTCTCGTTGAAAATATTGAAGGCTTCACTTATAGTTTCAAGGGTCACTGCGGTAATTACAATAACAGCCTTCGGATTTTTCTTCAGACATTCGTCAACAATCTCACCGGCATTGCCACTGCTTCCTCCAATAAATACTTTGTCGCATGGAGGAAATTCTGACAGACCTTCAGGTGCCAGAGCTTCTTTTATGACTATATTTCTGATACCTGTTTTTTCCATATTTTCTTTTACAAGTTCAACAGCAAAATCATTTTTTTCCAGGGCATAAACTTTTGACTCGCTGGCTTTAAGTGCCATTACACAAGTCATAGCACCTGTTCCCGCACCAATGTCATAAACCACATCCTCGGGTCTGATTTCAAGTGCAGAGGTACACAGATTCCTCACTGCTTCCTTTGTCATTGGGCTTTTTCCTCTAATAAAATCATCGTCTTTCAGAATTTTGTATCTGTCTACATAATTAGAGTTATGTATGTACACCACGCAAAGGTCACTGAAATCCACATTTTTCAATTCTTTTAGGGTTCCTGTCAGAATTCTTTCGTTTTCGAAGCTTAAATTTTCTCCAACACTTATCTGAACTTCATCTCCAAAGCCCGCGTTCAAAAGCTCTGTTACAACATCAGAGGCTTTTACCTTTCCGCCTGTCAGAGAAAACACCTTCTCGTTATAGCACACGTAAGGAACTATGCTCTTTTCGTTTCCGTGAAGGCTTACAAGACGCACGTTTTCATAACCTATGCGAAGCTTTGACATAAAGTAACTTAAGCTTCCTATTCCGCATAAGAATTCAGTCTCTATTTCGGGAAGGATTCGTGTTCTCACAGTGTTAGCAATGCTGTAAAAACCTGTGTCGCCTGAAGCAGCAACACAGATTGTACCTTTTTTTTCGCTGTTTTCATTTATGTACTTTATGGTATCAAGCACACCCATATATACAGTATTTTCGTTTAATTCCTTCACATACTCAAGTCTTGACTGAGAAGACAAAACAATATCTGCATCAGTTATGGCATTTTTTACATCCTGAGTAAAATAAAGAGGATTTCCGGGACCTATTCCCGCAACTATTGCTTTCATAAAAAATACCTGTTATCCGTTGATTCTGTCTACAAGAATATCTGCAAGTCTTTCGTCAACTCCGAGAGTGTTACCCATTTCAACTTTAACACCCGGATAGTTTTTCAGAATTTCTTCAAGTTCCTGAGGAATATCTTCTCTGATATGAATTCCTTCAAAAAGGAAATAAGGAACTACTTTGATCATGTCAACGCCCTTGTCTGAAAGAGTTTTAATTCCATGTTCAATGTTTTCCTCGCAGAATTCCATGTATGCGATTTCGATTGGCATATCGCCAACTTTGTTTCTTACCATATCAACAACTGCGTTGATAGTATCCTTTGTAGTTTTTACTCTGCTTCCGTGAGCTAATATCAGTACACCCTTCATTATTTTTCTCCTTTTATAATCTTACCAAAAGTATCAATTGTATAATCTATATCCTCATCTGTAAAACAGTTATTCAGGAACATTGCCTCATACTGTGACGGAGCAACATAAATACCGTTTTCGATAAGTCCTTTGAACACATGCTTAAACTTATCCATGTCTGCAGAAGTAGCTTCTTCATAATTTCTTACAGGATGTTTAGTGTAGTACAGACAAAGTAGTGAGCCTGCGTTGTTTACTGTAAATCCTGTAGCTTTTCTCAGACCTTCAGCGAGTTTTTTGCCCATTCCGTTGATTCTTTCATATATTGTTTTGTCATTGAGAAGCTGCTTAAGAGTTGCGAGCCCTGCTGCCATTGCAATAGGGTTTCCTGACAGGGTTCCTGCCTGATAGATGTTTCCGCATGGGGAAATGTTTTCCATGATTTCTTTTCTTGCACCGTACGCGCCTACAGGCATTCCGCCACCGATAATTTTTCCGTATGTAACAATATCAGGAGTTACACCAAAGTATTCAGCAGCGCCGCCGAAAGCAAGTCTGAATCCCGTTATTACTTCATCAAAGATGAGAAGTGCGCTGTATCTGTCGCACAGACTTCTCAGACCTTCGAGAAATCCCGGTTCAGGAAGAACAACACCCATGTTTGCAGCAACAGGTTCAACTATGACCGTAGCCACTTCATCTTTGTTTTTCTGAAGAAGATTTTCAACACTTTCAAGGTCGTTATATACCGCTATAAGAGTATCTTCCGCAGCTCCCGGAGTCACACCGCTGCTGTCAGGAGAGCCGAAGGTCATAGCACCTGAACCTGCCTTTACAAGCATGCTGTCGCTGTGTCCGTGGTAGCAGCCTTCAAACTTGATAATTTTGTTTTTCTTTGTGTATCCTCTTGCAAGTCTTATAGCGCTCATAACAGCTTCTGTTCCACTATTTACCATTCTTATCATATCCACATGAGGCAGATTTGATGTAATCAGTTGTGCGATTTCAACTTCCAGCTCGTTGCATGCACCAAAGCTGAGACCGTTGTCTACAGATGCTTTTACAGCGTCAATTACTGCTTTGTTTTCGTGTCCCAGAATCATAGGACCCCATGAACCGATAAAATCAATAAATTCGTTACCGTCTACATCATATATTCTGTTTCCTTCGCCTCTCTTGATGAAAAGAGGAGCCATATCAACTGATTTGAATGCTCTTACAGGACTGTTTACACCGCCGGGCATAACTTTTTTGGCTTCATCAAATAAAGCTTCTGATTTTGTTGTAATCACTTAAATATCTCCTTTTCTTATGGCATCTGCTGCTTCCATCGCAAAATATGTAATAACTATGTCCGCTCCTGCTCTGAACATAGAAGCTGTTGTTTCGCACATGATTCCGTATTCGTCTATCAAACCTGCCTTTCCTGCATTTTTGATCATTGCATATTCACCGCTTACGCTGTATGTAGCAATAGGAAGTTCTGTATTGCAGGAAACTTCTCTTATAACATCAAGGTATGAAAGGGCAGGTTTTACCATGATAATATCAGCGCCTTCAGCTTCGTCATATGAAGCTTCACGGATAGCTTCTCTCATGTTGTGGGGATCCATCTGATAGCTCTTTCTGTCTCCGAAAGAAGGTGCAGAACCTGCTGCTTCTCTGAATGGTCCGTAGAATTTTGATGCATATTTTACAGCATAGCTCATGATTGGCACATTCTTAAATCCGTTTGCATCAAGACCTTCTCTGATAGCTCCGACTCTTCCGTCCATCATGTCAGAGGGAGCAACCATGTCAGCTCCTGCTTTTGCGTGAGAAACTGCGGTTTTAACAAGATATTCAAGAGTTTCGTCATTGTCAACATCGTGACCGTGAAGGATACCGCAGTGACCATGAGAAGTATATTCGCACATGCACACGTCAGTTATAACATATACAGAATCTCCATATAATCTTTTGATTTCTCTGCAGGCCTGCTGAACTACACCGTTGTCATCATAAGCACCTGAACCTACAGGATCTTTTTCCTTAGGAATACCAAATAGCAAAACTTTGTTTACGCCATGAGCCAGACATTCGTCTATGATTTCCTTTGCTCTATCAGGGCTGTATCTGAACTGTCCTTCCATAGCTTCAATAGGTGCTTTGATGTTCTCACCTTCTTCGAAGAAAATCGGATAAATCAGTCCGTCTACAGAAGCTTTGGTTTCTCTTACCATGCCTCTTATAATAGAATTAGCTCTAAGTCTTCTTGGTCTGTTAATCATAATAATTCTCCCACCTTTTTTATCATCGAATTTATAGTTGCTTCATCGGAAATAATTGTATCAAAGTTGTATTTCGCAGCTGCTTCAGCAGTCTGCTTGCCTATGCAAAGCGCTTTTGCTCCCGAAAAGTCTTTTTTATCCTGAGAATTAACAAAACCTTCAACGCAACTTTTGCTTGTAAAAGTTACAAGGTCGTAATCCTCTGCAGCTTCATCGTGCGAAATATACTCTGTCACATATACAGGATAATCTGTATAATCTATATCTGCCTCATCAAATATATTTGTGATATCTGCAGTTCCGATTTTTGCTCTCAGAAGAATAACTTTTTCGCCTGTTTTTATAAATCCGGTTTCCACCATCTCTTTTGCCAGATGTTCACCGTCATAAACACTCGGGATGAAATCACACAGAAGTCCATACTTTTTCAGTGCATCCGCAGTACCTTTTCCTATGCATGCGATTTTCTGTTTTATGCATCTTGCATCTTTTCCGCTTTCCAACAGGTAATCGAAGAAAGAGTTTACCCCTTCTCCGCTTGTAAATACAAGGCAGTCATAGTTTTCAAAATCAGGTGCGATAGGTCTGATATATTCAGTCTTGATACATGGATAAAGCAAAGTATCCGCACCCAGTTTTCTCAGTCCATTGTTAAGCTTAGAATTCTTCTTCATCGGCTGGGTTACGATTACTTTTTTGCCTTTTAGCGGAAGCTTAGAATACCAGTCAAAGTCATCCGAAAGAGAACAAACTCTGCCTACAAGAATTACTGCAGGAGAAACGATTTTGTTTGCCTTTACATCAGCTTCTATGTTTTCCAGTGTAGATGTAAGCTTTCTCTGATATGGTCTTGTACCGTTTTCTATTACAGCCGCAGGCATGTCTTTTTCCATTCCTGCATCCATAAGACCTTTTGCGATTCTTCCTATAGTTGAAACACTCATCATAAATACGAGAGTTCCATTAAGCTTAACGAGAGAATCAAAGTCTATTTTCGCTTCGCTGTCTGCTTTTCCGTGTCCTGTGATTATGTGAAGTGAAGAACAGAAGTTTCTGTGAGTTACAGGAATTCCTCCGTATGCAGGTGCTGCTATAGAAGAAGTGATTCCCGGAACAACCTCAAAAGAGACTTCATTTTGAGCAAGAAGCTCAAGTTCCTCGCCGCCTCTTCCGAAAACAAAAGGATCTCCGCCCTTAAGTCTCACTACAGTTTTTCCTTCAAGTGCTTCTCTAAGCAATATTTTGTTGATTTCACCCTGGGGAACAGGATGACATCCGACATTTTTGCCGACATCTATAAGAGCGGCAGATTCAGGTATAAGAGCCATTATTTCGCTGCTTACCAGTCTGTCGTAAACCACAACATCACAGTTCTGCAGAAGTCGTTTTCCTTTTAGCGTAAGTAATTCAGGATCTCCCGGTCCCGCACCTACAAGATATACCTTTCCTTTCATTACTTCGCCCCCTTCATTTCAAGTGCCAGCTCCCTTCCGAGCTTTTCGCCATCAGCCTTCGGTCCTCTGACTGACTGCTTGTATGTATTGTTTTCTTCGTCAACATAAAAACCTGTAATAAGGATTTCTTCATTCTCTAAAACTGCATAAGCAGCAACAGGTGAACTACATCCGCCGTCCAGAGTTCTTACATAACTTCTTTCGGCAGCCTGACAAAGTCTTGCCTCTTCATCATCAAAGTCCTTAAGGAACTCGGTCTCATATCCATTTCTTCCCTGAACAGCCAGAATTCCCTGACAGCATGCAGGAAGAATTTCATCAACTTCAAACACTCTTGATACACGGTCCTCAAGACCAAGTCTTTTGATACCGGCATAAGCTAAAATCAAAGCACTAAACTGTCCGCTGTCAAGCTTTGCAAGTCTTGTCTGGACATTTCCTCTTATAGGAGCAAGTTCTGCCTCGGGGAAAAGCTTTTTCGCCTGCAGCTGTCTTCTGAGAGAAGAACATCCGATAGGCTTTGAAAAATCTATCTCTGTTACGCCTTCAGGCAGAATCAGTACGTCTCTTGGATCTTCACGTTTTGAAAAAGCAAGCAACGGAAGCTCCTTGGGAACTTCCATAGGCATATCCTTGAGGCTGTGCACAGTAAGGTCAACTTCCTCTGCAACAAGCGCCTTATCGAGTTCTTTTACAAAAAGTCCCTTACCGCCTATTTTATCCAGGGTCTTATCTAAGATTTTATCCCCTGTTGTTTTCATTGTTACAAGTTCTGTTTCGATATTTTTGTCGTAAGCTTCAATGGCATCAATAACCATCTCTGACTGTATAACCGCAAGTTTGCTCTCACGGCTTCCTATTCTAACCTTCATCAGTAATCCTTTCTTCAATTACACGTCTCACCCTGGCAGCAGTTTTCTTTGTTATATCATGAGTATTTCCGCTGCCCGCAATACCCACTGTCACATCCTCGTTTACCGCAATAGCCGGAAAAAAGAAGTTACATTCGTCTTTTCTGTCGCATACACTTACCAGAGCGCCTTTTTCTTTTGCAATGATACCGATTTCTCTGTTTACTTCGCGGTTATCTGTGCATGGCAGAACCATAAACTGCGAATCTATATATTCTTCTCTGTAAACATCACAGATATATCTGATTTTGTTTTCTTCTGCAAGGGTTTTAATCTCGTCAAGAATTTCAGGAGAAATAACCTCTATATCAAAGTCAAACATGCATAGGGTTCTGATTCTTCTTGCGGCAATCTTTCCGCCGCCGAAAACGGTTACCTTTTTTCCTTCTGATTCAACAAAGATTGGAAAACGTCTATTTTTCAAAGTAATCAACCACCTTTTTTTTGCACTCTTCAAGTGACAGTCCCTCTTCTTCCAGAGGCCTTTCTATAACCACAAGCTTGTATCCCTCTTTGCAACACTGCAGTTTATCATCAAATCCCCCCGGTTTTCCGGTGCTCTTTGTTACAAGATAATCGCAATTGTACTGAACAAGAGTTGCAAGATTCATCTCAGCAGTAAAAGGTCCTTGCATAGCAATTATATTCTTTGATGGGATTTTTGCATCCTTACACAAATTAATGGATTCAACAGAAGGAAGAACCCTGACAACAAGGCGTTCCTTATCCTCTACACTTTTCAGAAGATGAAGCTCCTTGGAGCCTGTAGTTACAAAGAATCTTCCGTCATGTTCGTTTATATATCTGCTAAGCTCTCCCATGGAAGAAAGAGTTATTACATTTTCTCCTTCGTGGCAAATTTCACGTCTTAAAAGTCTTATATATTCAACTCTGCAATCTTGTGCGGCCTTTTTGATGTTGCATGTGACTTCTTTTGCATACGGGTGCGTGGAGTCAATTACAACTTCACACTTCTCAGCTATCAAGAAGTCCTTTATAGCTTTCTCATCCATCCTGCCCTCATGCACCCTTATATTTGGGTAATCCGAAATCAGTTCGCTTCCGTATTCCGTGGCAACAGAAAAAATACACTGCTCGGCAAAGGGCATTCTGCTTACAAACTCAGCAAGCATTCGGCCTTCTAAAGTTCCTGCAAAGATAACAAGTTTTTTAGACATTTTTGTATCCTCTAGGAGTAACAAGCTTTCCGTTTACAACCTTTGTCTGGCTGTTTCCTATAAATACAGTAGTAAACATATCTATGTCGTCATTGTTCTTAAGCTCTGACATTTTACATATAACAGCAGTTTCGCCGTCTCTTCCGATATTTTTAACATATCCGCAAGGAGTATCCAAAGACTTGAATTCAGCCATGATATCAACTGCTTTGTCGATGTAATCGTGTCTCTTCTTACTCTTAGGATTGTAGAGGCATACAACAAAGTCAGCATCTGCAGCAAGCTTGAGTCTTTTTTCGATTTTTTCCCATGGCGTCAGAAGATCGCTGAGAGATACCACAGCAAAGTCATGAATTAAAGGAGCTCCAAGACAAGCTGCTCCACTGCATGCTGCAGTTATCCCAGGAACAGTTACAATTTCAATCTCAGGATGTTCTTCCGCAACTTCCAGCATAATTCCTGCCATTCCGTAAACACCTGCATCACCACTGCATACAAAAGCAACATTCTTTCCTTCGAGTGCTATATCAAGAGCCATCTTGCATCTGTCAACTTCCTGTTTCATTGCAGTTGATTTTACTTCTTTTCCTTCTGTAAGTTCTTTAACAAGGTCAACATAAAGCGTATATCCCACAACTGCATCACTTGACAAAATAGCTTCTCTTGCCTGAGGGGTCATATATTCCTTTCCACCCGGGCCGATACCAACAACATATATTTTCATTTACTAATCTCCTCGTATAATCTGTTTAACCTTTTTAGTTTTCTTTTTCTGCCTTTTCTTTCAGCATATTTTCTCTGAAATCATACCATTTGTAGAAATCATCCTTGTATTTGAGTATTATTTCATCAATCTGCTTAAGCTGCTCTTCCTGCTTTACGGTTCTGTCTTCTCTGCTTATATCGTCTATATCATAATAAGTCACATTTTCCAGCTGTGCAGTTTCCGGATCTATATCTCTTGGAACCGCCATATCTATAAACACAGAAGGAATTTTTGAGAGTTTCTTTATGTTTTCACATGTAACAGTAAAATGAGGACTCAAGGTTGCACTTATAACTGCATCTGATTCTTCTATGACCTTATATCGGTCACCATAAAGAACAGTGCCTACTCCATCAGGAACGATGTTTTCCCCATGCTTATACTGTCTCAATGTCATTGTAACCCTTTTTCCGGCCTTTTCCAGGAGTTCTGCTACAAGTCGTCCTATCATTCCGTTTCCTATAACAAGAACATTTTTTATTTCAGGTTTCCTTATAATCAGATTCACCGCCTTAGCTGCTGTTGAATTGTCATGAACCTTAAAATCCACAAGAGTTTTTACTTTTTTCCCTGCGCTGACACCTGTTCTGAAAACAACATTCAGAATTGTATCAGATGCCTTGTATGCTCTTGCTGTTTTGATTGAATCTCTTACCTGAGAAATAATCTGATCTTCTCCCCATATCTGAGATTCCGCACCGGAAGCAACCTTGCAGAGGTGATCCAGAACGTCGTCCCCCTTTAAAGTTATACTCATATGCGCATAATTATTATATTCCACACCTATACAGCTGCAAAGAATTTCAAACGGATTAATATCCGCATCATCTGAGATATTAAGGTAAAGTTCTGTTCTGTTACATGTCGCAATAAGAACAGAACCTTCTATCTGCTGATTTTCCTTTAACTTCTCATATATTTCCGCGGTCTCCGTTTTGGTACAGGAAAATACTTCTCTGTCCTCCAAAGCAGCCATATTGTAATCTATATAAGACATTACTAAATTCAAAACTTACACTCCCATTTCCTGATGCTACAAGCACATGTAACGCCCTTTGCACCATTTTTTTTCATTATAAGACTTCCTCCGGAAGAAAACACACAGCTTCGCTCACAAACATTGTCACATCCTGTGGTCTTTCTGACAAATTCAGAAGAGTCAAAGTCACCTTCTATACTCATCAGTTCTTCGGCACTGAAAGTCTCAAATTCCATATCATACTTTCTGCAAAAATCAAGTATGCATTTTTCTTTTTTCTTCAAATCAATAGAAACCACTTTTTCTATTGATTTTATTGAAATTCTGTTTGCATCAAGCATTTCCAGAATTCTCTCTTCAAATACTTTGGAATCGGTATTTTTTCTGCATCCGACACCCAGAGTAACTATTTTCGGAACGGCTGTAAGGGTCTTTTCAAAAGGCTCTTTGCTTTCGTCAAGGCTTACAGATATGCCTGTCTTTGCTTCCGTTCCCAAAACCAATCCTTTTGGAATAGCTCCTTTTATATCAAAGTCACTTACAAGTCCGACATCTCTACCTTCCAAAAGTGAAGAGGAAATATATTTTATCTTATGTATGTCAGCTATTTCGCAACCTGCGTCTTTCGACCATACATCTACTGCAAACTTCTCATTTATATCAGTTGCAGTAGTGATTACAGGATTTGCACCGATGATGTCTGCAATTTCCAATGTCAGCCGGTTGCCTCCGCCAAGGTGTCCGGACAGAAGAGAAATTGCATTTTTTCCGCAGTCATCTATTACAACAACTGCAGGGTCTTTGTCCTTTGAAACGATATAAGGTGCGATATATCTTACTGCAATACCTGCAGCGGATATAAATATCAGCCCGTAGCAATCATAAAATTCCCTTTTAACAAAATCTTTCAGAGACTCTTTTTCTTTTTCATATACATCAAAGGTGTATCGTTCTTTCCCTTTGGCAATAATTACTTCAGCCAAAGCTTTTCCCTTAGATGTCAGAGATATAAGTGCCAGTCTTTTCATTTATTTTGTTGCCTCTCTGAAAAGATGTGTGAAGGAAGGATCATAAAGCTTTGATCTTTCGTATTTGCTTCCCAGGAATCCTCCAACCATTATAAGCGCCATCTTGTTGATGCCGTTTTCTTCGGCTGCCGTTGCAATGTTTTCTACAGTTGTTCTGATTACCTTTTCGTCAGGCCATGTTGCCTTGTATACGATAGCTGCCGGTGAATCCGGAGCATATCCTCCTTCTATGAGTCTGTGTGAAAGTTCTTCTAGCATTGTTGATGTTAAAAATACAACCATTGTAGCTCCGTGAGCTGCCAGCTTTGAAATCTCTTCTTTTTCAGGTACAGGTGTTCTTCCTGCCATTCTTGTAAGAATTACAGTCTGGCTCACATCAGGAAGAGTATATTCTGCATTCAGAGCTGCTGCAGCTCCGATAAATGAACTTACTCCGGGAACTGATTCGTAAGGAAGCTCCAGTTCGTCAAGAATATCCATCTGTTCTCTGATTGCTCCGTAAATACAAGGATCTCCTGTGTGAAGTCTCACTACTTCCTTGCCTTTGTTCGCCTTCATTACATCGATTACTTCTTCTAATGTCATATGAGCACTGTTGTGAATCTCACATTCTTCTTTTGCATATTCTAAGAGAGCAGGATTTACCAGTGAACCCGCATAGATGATTACGTCAGCTTTTTTTAGAAGTTCTGCTCCTCTTACAGTTATTAAATCTGCGGCACCGGGGCCTGCACCAATAAAGTATATCATTTTATCCTCCTGAATTTATAATTAGTTTTCTCTTTCTTCTGCCGGTACAACTATAATTGAAAAGTAGCTTGAAGGCTCTTCCAGATCCTGAAAATCTTGATAAACCTTCTCATCAAGCATAGTAGCTCTCTCTACCATCATAGCCTTTTTATCTTTTAATACATCCTTCATTTCCATGATTGTTTTGCCTGATTTCATGAAAACCTTAGTTCCGGAAAGGTTAAGCTCGTCTGTTCCCTTGAATGTTGCAGGAATTATATGAAGCATTTCTTCTCTTTCACAAAGGGAAGTGTCGAGGCTTGCCGCAACCGCACAAAAGGAAGGAACTCCAGGAATTATGTTTGTATCATAGCCTGCATTTTTCAGTTTTCTGTGAACATACATAACCGTGCTGTAAATAGCTGGGTCTCCCAAAGTAAGGAAAGAAACTTTCTTATCATCGTCAAGATATCCCGAAATCAGTTCAAATGATTCTCTGTGATAAGTATCGAGCTTTTCTTTATCCTTTGTCATAGGCATATAGCTTTCCACAACTGTTTTTCCCTTGAGATGTTCTCCTGCTATGGAAACTGCAATATTTATTTCTGCGCCGCTCTTAGGCACTACGATTACATCACTGTTTTCTATGGTTTTTATAGCTTTTAGAGTAATAAGCTCAGGATCTCCGGGTCCTATTCCGACTGCATAAAATTTTCCTTTTTTCAATTTTTTACCTCCATGAAATGAGTAAGCATTTCCTCAGCTCCCTCACTTTTAATTATATGTCTTCTGTTTGATGTAAACATTATAACTTCTATTTCACACATATCCTTCAGTCTGTATCGCAGGTGATACATGACTTTTTCGAGAATGCTTCTTTTTACTTCATCATAATACGACTTATCCGATATCAAATCAAAAGCTTCGTCTGTCGATATGCATTTCATAATCGCATTTACGGTTTTGGCATCGGCTCCTGCCATGGCACTGTGAACTCCGATTATTTCCATACGGGCATCTGCATTATATGAATGTGTATTCATAACTCCCGCTGCTATTTTTATGAGTTTTCCTGTGTGTCCGACAAAGAGTATCCGTTTAAATCCCTTGTACTTTATATAATCCAGAGATTCCCCGACAAAGTTTGAAATCTGAACAGCTCTGTCTATATCAAGTCCGAGATTTTCCCGGCAGAAATCCTTTCCGTAGTTTCCGGGAGATATCAGCACATTTTCGCTGTCAATAAGTTTCTGGCGATCTGTAACGACCTTTATGGTATCAACCAATGCCTTTTCGCTCATGGGTTCTACAATGCCTGTAGTTCCCAGTATTGATATACCTCCGATTATACCAAGTCTTTCATTATATGTTTTCTTTGCAATTTCTGCTCCGCCGGGAACTGATATTATTACATCAAGTCCGGCGCCATAATCTGCTTCGCTGCAAATGTTCTTTACGTTTTCTGTTATCATTTTTCGTGGCGTTGGGTTTATTGCGGCTTCGCCAACCGGACATCTGAGTCCTTTGGCGGTGACTCTTCCTACACCTTCACCGCCGTCAACAGTGATTATTCCTTTGTCTTTTGTTTTTCTGACTGTAGCAAAGATTTCTAATCCTGTTGTTACATCCGGGTCATCTCCTCCATCTTTTGTAACCGAGCAACTGACTTGTTCCGGTGTTTTGGTTATGTTGTTTATCTGAAAGGAAGCTGCTTCTCCCGAAGGGAGAAGAATTTTGCAGGCACTGACTTCGCGACCCAGCAAAATCGCAGCCGCCGCAGTTGCTGCGGCGGCTGCGCAGCTTCCTGTGGTGTACCCGATTCTCAGTTCTTTTCCGTTTTTTACAATATATTCATTCATTTCTTCTTTCCTGTTAACCAAGCTCAAATCTTAAAAAATTATAGAGCAAATAAATAAAACCGCTTCACAGAGAAACGGTCTTTAAAACACAAAAATTAAATATAAATTAAATACGAACATTTATATTTCTATGTTCCGAGAGACTCATACCTGTGAATTCTTCGGTAAGAAATATCGGTATGTCTTCCGACTTATGCACTGTAAGGAACCTTTTCGCCTTCCCAAAATAATTCAGTGGCAGCTTCAGCCACAAAAGGATCCATGCACTTACGGCAGCAGGACTGTTCAGGACTTTAACCTGATTCCATGTTATGATTCAAAATCACCGATATCCATAAATATTAAATTTTACCACCAACAATTATATTACACCGGTCCCTCTATGTCAAATAAAGGAACCATGAAAAAGGAAATTCTTAGCAAATTTACCATTAACTCTCTGTAACAGCATTTAGAGAACTATCTCTCCTTCAAGACTGAATGTCTTTCCTTCTGTTATTTTTACATCTACCGTCTGGCCTATCAAACTCTTATCTCCCGGGAAGTTCACAAGCTTGAAACCTTCTGTTCTTCCGCAGAGGGCTTTAGCGTTATTTTTGCTCACGCCTTCTACAAGAACTCTTTCAATTCTGCCTACATATTCGGCATTCTTTTCCCCACTGATTCTGTTAATCGCATCCACCAAGCGGTTGAATCTTTCGTGCTTAACTTCCTCTGGAATCTGATCTTCATATTTTTCGGCAGGTGTTCCTTTTCTTATGGAATACAGGAATGTAAATGCAGAATCATATCTCACATGCTCAACAAGCCTGAGAGTCTCCTCAAACTGCTCTTCCGTTTCTCCCGGAAAACCTACGATAATATCTGTTGACATTGTAATATCCGGAACCTTTGCCTTGAGCTTTTCCACAAGCTCAATATATTTTTCGCTGGTATATCGTCTATTCATTCTTCTGAGGACTTCACTACTTCCGGACTGTACAGGAAGATGTATGTTGTTACACAACTTGTCACAATCTACAAAAGCCTGAATCAGTCTGTCTGATAAATCTTTCGGATGAGAAGTCATGAATCTGATTCTTTCAAGACCTTCGATCTTATTCAGTTTGTAAATAAGACCTGCAAAATCTGTGTCTCCTCCTGCATAAGAGTTTACATTCTGGCCAAGAAGCATTATTTCTTTCACACCGTCAGCCACAAGAGTCTTTACCTCATTTACGATATCTTCAGGAGCTCTACTTCTTTCTCTTCCTCTTGTATAAGGAACTATACAATATGTGCAGAAGTTGTTGCAGCCAAACATTATATTTACGAGAGCTTTGCTTTTGAATAATCTCTTTGCAGGCAGACCTTCTACAATCTCTCCGCCTTCTTCCCAAACATCTATCATTTTCTTCTTTTCGTTTATGACATTTTCGAGAAGCGTCGGAAGTTCATGGATATTGTGAGTACCGAATACGATATCTACCCATGGATATTTAGCCTTTATCGTATCAATAACGTGTTGCTGCTGCATCATGCAGCCGCACACGCACACAATGTAATTCGGATCTTCTTTTTTTCTTCTCTTCAGCTGACCAAGAGTTCCGAAAAATCTTTTGTCTGCATTGTCTCTTACACTACATGTATTGATAATTGTTATATTTGCATCTTTTCTTTCTTTTGCCTGTTCGAACCCTTTTTCTTCCAACATTCCTGCCATAATTTCAGAGTCATGTTCGTTCATCTGGCATCCGAAAGTCGTAATATGAAATTTGTTTTCCATCTATCCTCCAAAACAAGTAAATTTACATATTTATATTAAAGTAAACCGAGTCTTACATACCTTACATATAACCCTTATGGTTTTCGTCCTTTGCACTTCTGCCCATGAGAAGGTCTATAGCTTCAGCGGCTGTGATTTCCTCATTCAGACATCTGTTTATATTCTGTGTTATTGGCATTTCAACGCCTATTTTATCTGCAAGTCTGCATGCAGCATCACAGGTGTACATACCTTCAACTACCATGCCGATTTCTTTTACAGCTTCGGAAGGTTTCTTTCCTTCACCGATAAGAATACCGCATCTTCTGTTTCTTGAATGCATACTTGTGCATGTAACTATCAGGTCACCGATTCCCGAAAGACCGGCAAAAGTCATCTGCTTCGCACCGAGTTTTTCTCCCAGCCTTGCAATTTCAGCTATGCCTCTTGTCATAAGCGCCGCTTTCGCATTGTCGCCAAATCCAATACCATCTGATATTCCGGCACCGAGAGCCATTATATTCTTGAGAGCACCGCCTATCTCAACACCGCACAAATCCTCGTTTGTATAGACTCTGAATCTGTCAGTCATATATATTTTCTGAACATATTCTGACAGTTTTATGTCATCTGAAGCTACAGAAACTGTTGTAGGAAGTCCTTTTCCCACTTCTTCGGCATGAGAAGGTCCGGACAAAGCAACATACTTTACATCGCTTTTAAGTTCCTTTGCTACCTCTGAAAGTCTCTTTAGAGAACTTTGTTCTATTCCCTTTGCAACGTTTACAACTACAGTTTTATCTTCCAGATATTTGATTGCTTCTTCAAAATTAGCTCTGAATGTCTGAGCAGGTACCGAGAACATTGCAATATCTGCATATTTTAAAACATCCTTCATCTCATCACAAAAATGAATATGCTCATTCAGCTTAACCCCCGGAAGATATTTGTGATTTTCTCTTGTCTCTTCCATTTCGTGCAGGTATTCTTTGTTTCTGCCGGTAATATATACTTCATATCCTTTGCCGGAAAGCAATACAGAAAGTGCTGTTCCCCAGCTTCCCGAACCTATAACTCCGATTTTTATCATATCAATTCTCCATTTCTCAGTTTACTTCTTAAAGCTGATTTTGTTTTCCTCACCCTTTACAATTCTGGAAATATTAGCTCTGTGCTTAAACAAAAGAATTAAAGCCATGCAAATGCCTGCGGGCAGAAAGCCTGGCTGCATGAACCATGCCAGCACAGGAAAAGCAACCGCTGCGGAAATTGATCCAAGTGATACCATCTTGGATAGAAGCACTACGATAATTACTATGCCAAGGCAGGCAAGAGCAAGCTGCCAGTTGATTGCAAGCAGTGTACCAAAAGCTGTCGCAACGCCTTTTCCGCCTTTAAACTTATATACCAGAGGCCATACGTGACCCACAAAAACTGCAAGGGCACAAAAGTATGCAGATTCCGCAGGTAAAAACTTCATTGCGGCAAAGACGGCAAGCCATCCTTTGCCCACATCTACAATAAGTGTTATAGCTGCCGCTTTTTTGCCCATGACTCTAAGTGCATTGGTAGTTCCGGCATTTCCGCTTCCTTCTTTTTTTATGTCAAGACCTCTTGCTTTTGCAAGAAGCGTTGACGGCGAAATATTTCCCAAAAAATATGAGATTACAAGTAGCAGTACAAAATTCAGATATGACATAATTATTCTTCCTTTTCTCCTTTTTCGCGGAATACGAATTTGATAGAAGTGCCTTCAAATCCGAAACCGTCTCTGATTTTGTTTTCGAGATATCTTGCATATGAGAAGTGCATCAGTTCTCTCTTGTTAATTTGGAATGAGAAGAGAGGTGGTTTTACGCCTACCTGAGTTGCATAATAAATCTTCAGGCGCTTACCCTTATCTGACGGTGGCTGCTTCATTAAAACAGCATCTGAAATCAAACTGTTAAGCTGACCTGTAGGAACTCTCATAGCTCTTTTTTCTGCAACATACTTTGTCATCTGCATTACATTGAAAATTCTCTGTTTTTCCAAAACTGAAATGAATACTGACGGTGCATATGACATGAACTGAAGCTCATCTGCGAGAACTCTCTTATAGTCTCTCATAGTATTTGTTTCTTTTTCTATGAGATCCCACTTATTCACAACTACAACAATTCCTTTTCCTGCTTCGTGTGCAACACCGGCAATCTTTTTGTCCTGTTCTGTTATTCCTTCTGCTGCATCGATTACAAGAAGACACACATCACATCTTTCTATAGCTGCAACGGCTCTGATAACGCTGTATCTTTCGATATCTTCGTTAACTTTGCTCTTACGTCTGATACCTGCGGTATCAATCAGCATGTATCTGTCTCCGCCCCATTCAAATGGCGTGTCAATAGAGTCTCTTGTAGTTCCTGCTATAGGTGAAACAATAACTCTGTTTTCATCCAGCAATGCATTTATCAGAGAAGACTTTCCAACATTTGGTTTACCTATCACCGCAACTTTGATATCTTCGTCTTCCTCTTCGCCTGCTCCCTCAGGGAAACTTCCTACAATATCATCAAGAACATCACCCAGGTTCAACATATTTGCGGCCGAAATAGGAATCGGTTCGCCTATGCCAAGTGTATAGAAATCATAGAAATTATCAGGAAGATTTTTCTGGCTGTCTATTTTGTTAACCAGAAGAATTACCTTCTTTCCTGTTCTTCTGAGCATGCTTGCTACTTCTTCATCTGCTGTAGTCAAGCCGTCTTTGCCATCCACCATGAACAAGATAACTTCTGCCATGTCTATTGCTATCTGCGCCTGTTCTCTCATCTGTGAAAGAATTACATCTTGACTTGCAGGTTCAATACCACCGGTATCAATAAGAGCAAAATGAATTCCGTTCCATTCCGCCTCTGCATATATTCTGTCTCTTGTAACACCCGGAGTATCTTCTACAATCGATACTCTACGGCCAACAATTCTGTTAAAAAATGTTGATTTTCCAACATTTGGTCTGCCTACAACGGCTACTATCGGTTTATTCACTGAAAATACCTCCCGCAAACTCTAAAGGATCGAATTCTTTCAGATCTTCCATCCCTTCTCCTACACCTATAAATTTAATCGGAATATCGAATTCGTCTGTAACAGTTACAGCAATTCCGCCCCTTGCAGTACCGTCAAGCTTTGTCAGCACAATTCCTGTTATTGCTGCAGCTTCGTTGAATTCCTTAGCCTGAGAAATTGCATTCTTTCCTGTTGTTGCATCCAGAACAAGCAGAGTTTCTCTTGCTGCTTCAGGATATTCCCTATCGATAATCTTATTCATTTTTTCAAGTTCATTCATGAGATTCTTTGCAGTCTGAAGTCTTCCTGCAGTATCACAGATAAGGCAGTCTACATTTCTTGCCTTAGCTGCGCTTATTGCATCAAAGATTACTGCTGCCGGATCTGCACCTTCTCCATGCTTGATTGTTTTGACTCCTATTCTGTCACCCCAGATTTCCAGCTGTTCGCCGGCTGCCGCTCTGAAAGTATCAGCGGCTGCCAGAAGCACGCTTTTGCCTTCACCTACCAGCTTATGACCGATTTTTGCAATAGAAGTCGTTTTTCCTCCTCCGTTAATTCCAATCATCAGAATAATTAGAGGTGTGTCATCACAAAGCTTGTTTCTTTCGCCTTTATCGATTATTTCTTTTATAACCTCGGCAAGGGCATCCTTCACCTTTTCCGGATCTGAAATATAGTGTTCTTTTATATAAGCTCTGAGGTTTTCCATGATTTTAATAGTAGTATTCATCCCTATGTCGGAAGTTATCAGAATTTCTTCCAGTTCATCCATAAGATCTTCGTCTATAGTAGGACGTCCCATCAAAGTATCTCCGATTCGCTCAGATAGTCTTCCGAAGAAACCTTTTTTCTTTTCTCCTAAAATTGCCATATGTATCCTTTCTTGTCTTAATCAAGTTTAAAATCATCACCGAGTCTGAGACTGAGAACTTTTGATACACCATGCTCAGCCATAGTAACACCGTAAAGAACATCTGCATGTTCCATAGTTGCCTTCTGGTGAGTTACAAGTGCGAACTGAATATTATCAAATTTTCTCAGATAGTTTGCGAATCTGTCGATATTTGCATCATCCAGCGCCGCCTCAACCTCGTCCAGTATGCAAAACGGCGTCGGTTTTGTCTTTAGCACCGCAAACATCAGCGCAATAGCTGTCATGGTTTTTTCCCCGCCGCTCATCAGATTTATGTTCTGAAGCTTCTTTCCCGGCGGCTGGGCAACGATGTCTATGCCTGATTCCAGAGGGTTTGACTCGTCTTCCATTATCAGCTTTGCAAGGCCTCCGTTAAACAGTTCTCTGAATATCTCTTCAAAATATCTTGAAACATTATCAAAATTCTCTTTGAACTTTGATTTTATCGTTCCATCCATTTCCGTAATTATTGCCAAAAGCTCATCTCTCGCATTTGTTATATCACTTCTCTGTTCTGTAAGGAACTTAAGTCTATCACTGGTTGACTTGTATTCGCTTATTGCTCCCACATTTACATCTCCCAGTTCTTTCAGTCTGTCTTTAATCTGTCTTACTTCGTTTTGGGCATGAGTCAAGCTGAAACTGTCAAGCTTTCTATCAACCGCCTGAATATATGAAATCTCAAATTCTTCCCAAAGCTTGTCCTTTAGAGAATCCATCTGTGTTTCGTTTTTTGCAAGCTTGATTTCAACAGTGTTTTTTCTGTCTCTGAGTGCATTAATCATCTGAGAATTTCTTGCTTTTTCATCCTCAACGAGTTTTTCCTTTGCAGTCAACTTTTCTTTTTCTGCTGCGATTGTGCTGACTTCTGCCTCAAGTTCAATCTTTTGTCTTATCATTTCAGAAGGATCCACAAGTGCTTTTCCGTCTTCTGTGAGTATATAATTTTTCTCATCCTCAAGAGCATAAATTGCAGCTTCCTTTTCTTCCTTCTGTTTAACGAGATCTTCTACTGTATTTTCAATTCTTTCCTTAAGGTTATGTGTTGACTCAGACTTTCCAAAGGCTTCTGTAACAGCAATTCTTGCCTGAGTTATTTCTTCATTCAATCCCTGAACAATTTTCTTTACATTGTTTAACTTATCCAAATTGTCATTGAGCATATCTGTAATCTGTTCTATCTCTGCACCGGATGAAATAACTTCATCATTCAGAGAGCTTATCAAGCTGTCTGTTTTGCTCAATTGGCTATTTATTTCTATGAGTTCATTGTCATGTCGGTTAGCTGAAACATTTGCCTTTTCCAGCAAAGTTTCCAGTGATTTGATTCTGTTACCACAATCCGAAAGTTTTATTTCACTGCTTTGGATTTCTTCTCTATATCCCGAAATTGCGCTTTCGAATTTTTCTTTTTCTGATTCAAAGGTCTTCAGATTATTTTCAGCTTTTTTCAAATTGGCTTCTGCATCTTCGATTTTTTCTGCAAGCTCTTTTATCTCCGATTTTCTTTCGAGAATATTTGCACTCTTGTTCTTATATGCACCACCTGTTATTGCACCTGAAGCATTGATAACTTCACCTTCCATAGTAACAAATCTGACACCGGAAACAAGCTTTGACAGCCTTATTGCACTATCCATTGAATCCACTACGATTACTCTTCCGAGAAGATATTCGTAGACTGCCTTATAGTCTGCCTTAAATGAAACCAAGTCTGATGCAAGTCCGACAAAACCTGGAGCAGCCGAAACTGCTTCCGGAACTTTGAACTTATTTCCTCTTATCGAGTTCAGCGGCAGAAATGTAAGTCTTCCTGCTTTGTTTGTCTTAAGAAAGTACACTGCACGCTTTGCGTCTTCATCCTTTTCACATATAATATTCTGCATAGATGCACCCATAGCGGTTTCGATAGCCACTTCATACCCATGGGGAACATGCATAAGATCAGCAGCTACGCCTAGCACACCCGGGAGTACAGCCCTCATGAGAGTTTTAACTGCTGAATTGTATCCGTCATAGTTATTTTCCATTTCTTCGATAGTCTTTTTTCTCGAAGTAAGCGTGCTTATTCTTATCTTTGACTGTTCTATCTTATAAAGAATATCTTTTCTATTCTCTGAAAATCTGCTGTAATCAGAAACTTTCTGATTGTACTCACGTTTAGTTTCTTCTAAAGCTTCTGCAGTAAATTTTCTTTCTCTTTCAATGACCTCAATCTGACTGTTGTAGTCATTCAGATTTTTCGAAACTTCCTCCGACAGATCTGCAATTTCTGTTTTTCTCGAGTAAAGACTAGATTTGAGACTTTCTATACTTTTTGATTCACTTTGCGCTGATGTCTTTCTTTTGTGAAGATCGAACAACTTTTCATTTTCTTCATCAACTGCGGTAGTCAGTAAAGTCTGTTCTGAAACAGCAGCATTAAGTTGCGCAATCTTTTCCTGGAGCTTATCGTTTTCCTGCTTATATGCCTCATCAAGCCTCTGGAGATTTTCTCTAAGAAGTTCTAGGTTTTTATTTTCTTTTTCGAGCTTCTTTTCTATTTCCAGTATATCCTGCCTGTTGTTTTCTTTTTCTTTCTCTATTCCCGAAATTCGTTCTTTGTTTATTTCCTGCTTGCTTGTGATAGAATTGATTTCTTCAACCATTGTAAGAATCTTGTCTCGGGCCTCTGTCCCCATTCTATCGAGCTGATTTTTCTTTTCTGCAAGCTCTTCAGCAAGTCTGGATGAGTTTACGTAATCATTGTTAAGTTTTTCGAGTTCTTTTTCGAATTCTTCTAAATCATCTTGAAAAGTCTTGTCTGATTTATTGATATTATCTATGCTTCTTAAGATTATATTGATTTCAAGTTTCTTGTACTGTTTCTTTAAATCAATATATTCTTCTGCTTTTTTACTGTCTTCTTCCAGCACATCAATTCTTGAACTAATTTCATTAATTATATCATCGACACGTTCCAGATTTGAGTTTGTTGATTCCAGTTTTTTTTCTGCTTCGTGTTTTTTGTTTTTGTACATAACAACACCGGCAGCTTCTTCAAATATTTCTCTTCGGCTTTCAGGCTTACTGCTTACTATTTCAGCAATTTTCCCCTGACCGATAAGAGAATATCCATCTACTCCTATGCCGGTATCCATTATCAGTTCCCTTATATCTCTGAGCCTGCACTGATTATTGTTAATCAGATACTCACTTTCGCCTGATCTGTACATGCGTCGTGTGATTGCTACTTCGTTATAATCGATATTCAAAATACCCGTTGAATTATCAATTACAAGAGTAACCTCAGCCATTCCTCTGGATTTTCTGTTGGCTGTACCTGAAAATATAACTTCTTCCATTTTTCCGCCGCGAAGTGCTTTCGGGCTCTGCTCTCCGAGAACCCATCTGATTGCATCGCTTATATTGCTTTTTCCGCTTCCATTAGGACCTACAATACATGTTATTCCTTCATGAAAATCTATAACAACAGGATCAGCAAATGACTTAAATCCATGCATTTCAAGTCTTTTAAAGTACATCTGTGTTTATCTCCTCTCCTTGTAAAGCGTCTTTTGCGGCATGCTGTTCCGCTTCTTTTTTGCTTTTGCCGGTACCGTATCCGAGAACTTTTCCATTGTATTCCAGATGAACATGGAAAGTTTTGTTGTGATCCGGTCCTTCTGCTTTGTCTACAACATATCTTATTACTGTATGTTTTCCTTTTTTCTGAAGTGCCTCTTGTATTCTTGTCTTATAGTCAGCAAAGAGTTTTCCTGCCAAAGCATCTTCTACAGTCAATTCGAATTCTCGCTTTATTACCTCAGAAACAGCTTCATATCCACCATCAAGAAAAATAGCACCGATTATCGCTTCTAGTGCATCTGCAAGAATTGAGTCTCTTTTTCGGCCTCCAAGGTGTTCCTCACCTTTTCCCATATTGAGAAACTCTCCCACTCCAAGACGTTTGCTAACAGTTGCAAGAGATTTTTCGCATACTATCTGAGCCCGAGTTTTAGTCAGTTTCCCCTCATTGACATCCTGCATTTTTTCATACAGCACGCTGCTTATGACTGCATCAAAAAATGCATCTCCCAAAAACTCCAGTCGCTCATTGTTAACTTTAATGTTCCCACTGCCTTCACGGCAGTAGGAACTATGTGTAAGTGCTTTTTCAATAAGTTCTTTGTTTTTAAATGTATACTTTAATTTTTTTTCTAATTTATCACTATTCACTTATTAAAATCTCCTCAATTTCAAGAACGGAATTCTGAATTATTTCCACAACATTTTCTTCTACGTAAGGAATTGCTTTGAGTATAGTCTGTTTTACTGCAAGAGCATCAGAAGAACCGTGCATCTTGAGCAATGCACCTTTAACACCTAGAATAGGAGCTCCACCATATTCTGCGTAGTTAAACTCTTTTTTTATACCCATAAGCTGTTTCTTCAGAAGCACTGCCCCGAGCTTTGACTTTGTGTCGGACATGAACCTTCTCTTCATTTCTCTCAAAACCATCAGACCCATACCTTCTGTAAGTTTGAGAATGGCATTTCCTGTAAATCCATCTGTAACTATAACATCACACACTCCGTCCGGAACTTCTCTGGCTTCAACATTGCCGATAAAGTTCAAGTGGCTCTTGGATAAAAGCTCATGGGCTGACTTTGTCAGAGTAGTTCCCTTTCCTTCTTCAGTTCCGTTATTTACAAGACCTACTGTAGGATTTTCTCTACCGAGAACTTTTTCGACATATGTGCTTCCCATTATTGCAAATTCCAAAAGATTATTAGGTTTGCATTCCGCATTTGCTCCTGAGTCTGTCAGAAGAGAAGGCTGTTTGCCTATTACAGGATATACAGTAGCCAGTGTCGGTCTGTCAATTCCCTGAATTCGTCCTATTATGAACATCCCTCCTGCGAGAAGTGCTCCTGTGCTTCCTGCTGAAAGAAATACGTCACCTTCGCCGTTTTTTATCATCTGCATTCCTTTTACGATGGATGAATCTTTTTTTGTTCTTACGGCTTTTACCGGTGGTTCGTGATTTTCAATAACTTCTGTTGCATTTACTACTGTAATACGATCTCCTTTGTATCCGTACTTTGCCAGAGTATCATTTATAAGTTCTTCCTTACCTACAATCGCAATTTCTGCATCCATTTCCTGCAGTGACTGGATAGCTCCCTGAACTACCGCATCAGGTGCATTATCTCCACCCATACCGTCAATAATAATTCTCAAGCAAATCCCTCCTTTGTCTACAGCATTGTTTTGATTATGCTGTCAATTTTTCTTGCGACTTCTCTGAAGTCTTCTTCGTTGTATCCTCTTGTTGTCATTGGTGCTGTTCCAACTCTTACACCGCTTGTTTCTCTAGGTGATCTCTTGTCATTAGGAACACAGTTCTTGTTAAGTGTAATTCCGTTTTCGTCAAGTTTATCCTGCAGGTCTTTTCCGCTGAACTCGTATTCTGAAAGGTCAATAAGGAATACATGGTTGTCTGTGCCACCTGTAACGATGTTATATCCAAGCTTTATAAATTCGTCAGCAAATGCTTTGCAGTTATCCACTACCTTCTGGGCATATTCTGCAAAAGAAGGATCAAGCGCTTCTTCTGCGCAGACAGCTTTTCCTGCAATTATATGTTCCAGAGGACCTCCCTGTGCATACGGAAATACTGCACTGTCAACTTTCTTTGCATATTCGGCTTTTGAGAAAATAAGGCCACCTCTTGGTCCTCTCAATGTTTTATGTGTGGTTGTTGTGATAATGTCTGCATGACCAAATGGTGTAGGATGAACGCCTCCTGCAACAAGACCACCGATATGAGCCATATCTACCATGAATACTGCTCCTACTTCCTTAGCTATTTCTGAGAAAGCAGCAAAATCAATAGTTCTTGCATAAGCTGATGCTCCTGCGAGAATGAGGGCAGGTTTATGTTCATGAGCTTTTTTTCTTACGTCTTCCATGTCGATATATCCCTTTTCGTCAACCGCATAGAATACAACATTGTAAAGCTTTCCACTAAAGTTTGCCATTGAACCATGTGTAAGATGTCCGCCATCATCAAGAGACATTGAAAGGATTGTATCTCTCGGATTGATGGCAGCCTTAAATGCAGCAAAGTTAGCCTGTGAACCGCTATGTGGCTGAACGTTTACATGGTAGTCTGTTTTGAATACTTCTCTCCATTTGTCACAGCAGTATTCTTCGAGTTCGTCAACAAACTTTGTTCCGCCATAGTATCTGCTTGTGTTTCCTGATGTTCTTACATAAGGATATCCTTCTGCATATTTCCATGACAGGCAGCTTCCGCATGCAGCTAGAACTGCTTCTGAACAATAATTTTCTGATGCTATAAGCTCAATATTGTTCTGCTGTCTATGATATTCTTTTTCAATAAGATCGCCTACTACAGGTGAAGTTTTCTTGATAAACTCATAATTCTTAACGTTATAATCGCTGTTGTCTTTGCCTTCTCTGTTAAACATTGCATTTACTCCTTGTAATCTAGATAAATTTATTCACATTATAGTATAACATGAAACAAGTACTTATAACAATAAAATGCGTATCAAAACATAAAAAAAGACGGCTTTCTCATAGTAAAAAATCCGTCTTTCTCATTTATTTTTTTACCTTCTGCAACTTGCTCACGTATTTATTGATTACCGCTACAAATACAAATCCCAGCGATATTGCAACCGCAACCACTGCTGCAGTTGTACCATTTGTAACAGTCATTTCTTCGTTTTCACTCAGTAGACCAAACAAAGTATAATAGAGGTTTCCTCCGGGTATGAGTGGTACCGCAGCCGCTGTCAGAAATATGGTCGAAGGGGCTTTGTTCACCCTCGCCATTATTTCAGCATAAACAGCTACAAAAACAGCTGCAATGAAATTTGCCAAAAAATAGCTTTCAAACTCCCCATAAGCCAGAAGATATATTCCCCATGTGATAAATCCGCCGATTCCGGCATAGATAATCTGTCTTCCTTTGATTCGTAAAACTATTGCAAATCCTATAGAACCGACAAAAGCTGCAATCATTTGAGTCATTATACAGCACCTCCTGTCAGAACTATGGCAACAACGAATCCGCAGGCGATTGAGGCCGCTACAAGAAGCGTATTTACAAGCCTGAGTGTTCCGGCTGCTATATCTCCGATTAGCATATCTCTCACCGCATTAGTCATTGCAATTCCCGGTATAAGGAGCATTATGCCCGCTATCATTATTATACCCTGGTCTGTGCCTATGCCACATCTTACAAGGAATATGGCCGTGAATCCTGAAACTACCGAAGTCAAAAAGTGATATACAATCTGGTTTCGTTCATACTGTGCAAGAAATATTTCTATAAAAGCGATTACTCCGCCCATAATTATCGATGCAAAAGCATCCCGCAGATTGCCCCCAAAGAATACAGCAAATCCTGCTGCAACAAGAATCGAGCCAATAAATCTAAACAGTTTAGTTTGCTGTGGGCGATTTAAAACTTCATCCAGCTTCTGTAATATCTTGTCTGCATCCGGAGTATTTTGGCAAACGTATCTGCTTAAATCATTTAAAAAGTCAAGTCTATCAAAGTTAACATCATATCTGTCAAGCCTTCTAATATGTGTATGAATCTGTCTGTCCGGAGCTTCCATCGTAACTTGAATGTTTGAAGTAATTATAAAGACATTGATTCTCGTGGCTCCATAGCTTTCGCACATTCTAGTTATGCTGTCCTCAACACGACTGACCTCTGCACCGCTGACAAGCATTTCTTCTCCTATATCAAGAATGGCCTGTAGTATATAATCATAATTCATTAACGAATCTCCAATTTCATTATTTCCGGATGACAGCTTACCTTATACTGCGGACAATATTTGCATTCAAAGAAATTAGGAGCGACTTCCTCGCTGACCGGCTCAAAGCCATTTCGGCGGAAAAATCCTGGTGCCCTTGCAACCAGATACAGCGAATCCCCGTCCAAAGCCTTCACCTCTTCGACAACTCTGTCCAAAAGCTGTTTTCCAAGCTTATTCGTCCTGTATTTTTCGTCGACTGCTATTCCGTCTATAATATATTTTCCTTCTCTTTCGGCCAGGACTGCGCCTCCGGCAAGTCCACCCTCTTCGTCCGTGATTTTGAAGCATTTTATTATATCCGTGTCAACCTCTTCATCACCATCAAATTCCAGCTGATTTTCAACAAAGAATTTAACCAGTACTTCGTACTCATCCGTTTCCATGAGTTCAAATTTATTCATCTTTTTCACCTTCTGCATCTTCACCCATATTGTCTTCCAGTGTGAAAATTCTCAGCCTATTGTGCAGTACAGAAAATTCCAGAGGGAAAGCCTCTCCGTGTTCACCGTCTATATCAGTTGGAATATCACTTTCGGATTCAATCTTAAGTTTCGAAGTCTGAAAATGTAAAACCTTCTGACTGGAAGGATGTCTTCCTGCAATTATCTTCACCAGTACCGACGGCATTTCCAACAGCGACATGTTTCTGAAAAGCATTACATCAAGAAGTCCGTCATTGATTTCTGAGTTAGGAGAAATCTTCTTAAATCCTCCGGCGGATTTACCGTTCATAACAACCATAAAGTACATTTTTTCTTTATATACTTTGTCTTCGGTGGTCAGCGTAACCTTCATGGGTTTAAGATTTGGAATTTCCTGAAGTCCCTTCAAATAATATGCTAAAACACCTATGGAATTTTTCAGCGTAGGATCTGTTTTTTGGCTGACATCAACGACCTGTCCCATAGCGGCAACATTGATGAAATATCTGTTGTTTACCTTACCCACATCCGCATAAGTATAATTATCGCCAAGAGCAATATCCAACATCTTATCTATTTCACTCGGAATGTTGAAGTAATAAGCAAAGTCATTCGCTGTGCCTGCAGGCAGAATTGCTATCGGAAGATCAATGTTATTTCTAATCATTGCATTTACGCATATGTTAATTGTTCCGTCACCGCCTGCGGCCAGAATCTGTCTGTACTCGTCCTTGTATGTTTCCTGATCAAGCTCTGCCAAATAGTCAAATATATTATCATCTTCAGATGCTCTGATAGGAACTACCATATATCCTGCAGTCTGATATCTGCCTATTATTGTATCGAGATGATTTTTGAACATCCCGTTTCCTGAGTTAGGATTGTAAAAAAGTATTACCTTTTTTGTCTTAATTCCCATTAATTAACCTCCTTATTTCACCGATAAGATACAGAGAACCTGCATACAGAACCACATCAAATGACTCTGACATTGACTCTGCCAACCGAACTGCATCTTCAGGGTTTGCACAGCAGGTACATTTTCCACCCCTGTTCGAAATTTTTTCTGCAAGTGCTTCACAAGCCAGCTTTCTGTCATTCACCGGCTCTGTAGCGATGAATTCGTCACCTATTTTAACAAAGCTGTCTAATATTGACTCAACATCTTTGTCAGCAAGAATACCTGTAACAACCAAGATTTTTTTGCCGCCAAAAAGCATTTCCATTGTTTCTTCCAATGCTCTTGCCCCATCAGGATTATGAGCTCCGTCAATTACCATATATGGATTTTTTTTCAGTATCTCAAATCTTCCGGGCTGCCTTGCATTTTTGAAACCTTTTCTCAAAGCACTGTTTTCGATAAGAATATTATCTTGCTTTTCGAGCTCTCGGAGCACAAAATATGCAAGTACTGCATTCTGAACCTGATGCTCCCCATCCATGGAAATCTCAAGCTTAGAAATTTTGCCTGCATCTTTCAGCGTAAAAGATGTTCCCAAAATATCAGTATTTTCTATTCTGTAAGAAATTCTTGCGATATCGATGAACGGTGCGTCCAGCATTTCCGCTTCTTTTTCGATTACTTCTTTCGCTTCCTGACTGCGAACAGCAGAAAGTACAGGTATTCCTGTCTTGATAATACCTGCTTTTTCCCATGCAATCTGAGATATTGTTTTCCCTAATCTATCTGTATGATCCAGTGATACTGATGTTATGCATGTAACCAGAGGCGATGCAATGACATTGGTGGAATCTCCTCTGCCACCCAGTCCTACCTCAAGTATAACATAATCCGCACCTTTTTCTTTGAAATACAAAAAAGCAATTGCAGTAACAACATCAAACTCTGTTGGAGAATTCTTACCTTCCGCCACAAGCTCATTAGCTTTTTCTATTACTTTTGATGAATAGAAATCCAGCTCTTCGTCGGATATGTACTTTCTGTCAAATTCGATTCTTTCATTAAAGATTTCCAGAAATGGTGAGGTATAAAGTCCTACCTTGTATCCAGACTCTTCTAGGACTTCGTACATATATCTGCATGTAGAGCCTTTACCGTTAGTGCCTGCAACATGTATTATTTTCAGCTCATCCTGCGGATTTCCAAGCTTTTCCATAAGCCCTGAGACTCTTTCGAGCCCCAGGATACTTCCAAATTTATCAAACTGATGTATATTGTTAATTGCTTCCATCTTCTGTCCTTTTACTATTTGTTTAATTTTGTAAGAACGCTTTCAAGTCTTTCTTCAACCTTTGCAAGCATGTCTTCATACTTAACCTGTTTTTCACGCTCTTCATTTATAACCTTTTCAGGTGCTTTTGCGATGAAGTTTTCGTTTGAAAGCTTTCCTTTTACACGCTTAACCTCGCCTTCAAGCTTTTTCTTTTCTTTCTGAAGTCTTTCCACCTCTGCAGCAAAGTCTACAAGCTCATCAAGAGGAACAAAGATTTCAATGCCTTCGATAACTGCAGACATAACATCATCAGGAACCTGCGCCTTATCTTCAACAAAGGTAATATCTGTTATATTTGCAAGGTCTTTGAGATATCTTTCGCCTGATTTGATTACGTCCATTCTCTCACCTTCTGAGAAAATGAATGCAGTCAGCTTCTTGCTAGGAGCGGCATCTGCTTCAGCTCTGATGTTTCTGATTGCTCTGATAGCCTCCATAGCAGTTTCTACCTTCTTTGATTCTTTTTCGAATACTCTGTTTTCGCTGTATTCAGGCCACTTTGCTTTAATCAAGTAGTAGTTTTCGTTTCCTTCTCTTTCGCAGCTGGAATGAGGCAAGAAGCTCCAAATTTCTTCTGTGATGAATGGCATGAAAGGATGTAAAAGTTCCAGCATATTTTTCAGTGCCATAACAAGGACAAATCTTACAACTTTCTTGTCTTCTTCATCATCTCCCCAGAGTCTCTTCTTTACGAGTTCAATATACCAATCGCAGAATTCATTCCAGATAAGCTCATAAACTTTCTGACCTGCAAGAGCAAGGTCAAATCTTTCCATTGCCTTTGTTACATAATCAACAGTATCATTAATTTTGTCAATTATCCATTTGTCTTCATCCTTCAATGCGATATTAGAAAAATCATTAGTATCACCGCATGCCATTCCGCAACAGTCGCCACAGCATTTAGCGATTTCTAAGAAGTTTCCTTCTTCGTCTTTTAGATTCATGATAGCAAATCTTGATGCATTCCAGAGTTTGTTAGCAAAGTTTCTTGCTGATTCAAGCTTATCGTCTTTGAATCTCATATCATTACCCGGTGTAATACCTGTAGTAAGCATGAATCTAAGAGCGTCCGCACCAAAGCTGTCGATTACTTCCAGAGGATCGATTCCATTTCCGAGGGATTTACTCATTTTGCGTCCTTCTGCGTCTCTTACCAGTCCGTGTACGTAAACATGCTCAAAAGGGATTTCGCCCATAGTTTCGCAAGCCGAGAATACCATTCTTACAACCCAGAAGAATATGATGTCATATCCGGTAACAAGAACATTTGTAGGATAGAAATAATCAAGTTCAGGAGTCTTTTCAGGCCATCCCAGAGTCGAGAAAGGCCATAGAGCTGAAGAGAACCATGTATCCAAAACATCCTCGTCCTGCTTAACATTTTTGCTTCCGCACTTTGTGCACTCTGTTACATCACATTCTGATACAATTATTTCACCGCAATCCTGGCAGTACCACGCAGGAATTCTGTGTCCCCACCAGAGCTGTCTTGAGATACACCAATCTCTGATTTCTTCCAGCCAGTGCAGATAAGTTTTTTCGAATCTTTCAGGAACATGTTTAAGTTTTCCTGATTTTGCAGCTTCGATTGCAGGTTTTGCAAGATCTTCCATCTTTACAAACCACTGATCTGAAATCATAGGTTCAATTACTGTATGACATCTGTAACACTGTCCTACAGGAATAACCTTTTCTTCTGTCTTAACAAGATATCCTGCATCTTCCAGGTCTTTTACCCACTGTTTTCTGCATTCATATCTGTCCATCCCTTCGTATTTTCCTGCAAGAGCGTTCATGCTTGCATCTTCGGTAATGCAGCTGATAACTTCAAGGTTTGCTCTCATTCCAACTTCAAAGTCATTAGGGTCGTGAGCAGGTGTAATCTTTACTGCACCTGTTCCTTTTTCCGGATCTGGATATTCGTCAGCGATAATTTCTATTTCTTTTCCAACCAGCGGCAGAATAACCTTCTTGCCTACCATGTCCTTGTATCTTTCGTCATCAGGATGAACTGCAATTGCAACGTCTCCGAACATAGTTTCAGGTCTTGATGTTGCAACTATCATATCTTTTCCGCCTTCTTCAGCAGCAGGATATCTGAAATACCAGTATTTTCCGTTCTTGTCTTCGTGATCGACCTCCGCATCTGAAAGAGAAGTCTTACATTCAGGACACCAGTTGATAAGTCTGTTTCCTCTGTAGATAAGACCTTCGTTATATAATTTTACAAAGAAGTGCTTAACTGCTTTGTTGCAGCCTTCATCCATTGTAAATCTTTCTCTACTCCAGTCGCATGAATCTCCGAGTTTTCTACACTGTTTAGTGATTCTTCCACCGTACTCTTCTTTCCACGCCCATGCTCTCTTAAGGAATTCTTCTCTTCCGATATCTTCCTTTTCGAGTCCTTCTTCATTTCTGATCTTGTCTACTACTTTTACTTCTGTTGCAATACTTGCATGGTCTGAACCCGGAAGCCATAATGCGCTGTATCCCTGCATTCTTTTCCATCTGATCAGTACATCCTGGAGAGTCTGGTCAAGAGCGTGTCCCATATGAAGCTGACCTGTAATGTTTGGTGGCGGCATTACTATAGTATAGGGTTTCTTGTCAGGATCAACTTCTGCTCTGAACGCATTGTTCTCTTCCCACATTGCATATATCCTGTCTTCAAAATCTTTAGGATTATATGTCTTGGCTAAATTCTGTTCCATTGTTTTTCTGTTCCTTTCCTTTCATTTATTGGTTTATCGTGGTTTTAAAAACTAAAAAGTCCTTTGCCGGTTAAAGCAAAGGACGAAAAATTTCCGCGGTACCACCTTTGTTCTCTCATAGAGAGCACTCTTTGGATGTGAACTCAAAAGCAACATTCTGCAAAACACAAATGCTCTAAGGTCTCTCAGCCACGAACCTTATTCTCTGTAGAGTGTTTTTTTGCGTACTCCTCTTTCTCATCGTTCATATTAGATTATCTTTAATATTTTACCATAAAACTATGATTAATCAAGAGAATTATTCAACCTGCACTGTCCAGCCCATGTAGTCCGCTATTTTGCCTGTTTGAATTCCGCGAATAGTATCATACATATTCTGTGCGACTGTGCCAATTTCCTTATTGTTTATTATGTAGCTTTCTCCGTTATAGAAAAGCTGTCCTACCGGTGAGATAATCGAAGCCGTTCCTGTTGCAAAAGCTTCTTTTAGTTTTCCGCTTTTTTGAGCCTTTACGACTTCATCTATTGAAATTCTTCTCTCGCTGACATTCATGCCATTCTTCTTGCAAAGAGCAATAACAGAATCTCGTGTGATTCCCGGCAAAATTGAACCATTCAAATCACTCGTAACAAGTTCATCACCTATGACAAAAAATATATTTGCAGAACCTATTTCCTCTATATATTTCTTTTCCGCTGCATCAAGCCAAAGTACCTGATCAAAGCCTCTCTCTGTTGCAAGTTCCTGCGCTTTGAGGCTTCCGCCGTAGTTTCCTCCATATTTTGCTTCTCCTGTTCCTCCCGGAAAAGCTCTAGCATAAGTGTCCTCTACATATGTCTTCGTCGGTTTCATGCCATTTTTATAATATGATCCAACAGGACTCATTATTATTACAAATTTGTATGTCTTTGACCGTCTTACTCCTAGATACGGCTCGTCACCAAAAATAATAGGTCTTATGTAAAGAGAATTTCCTTCTCCTTCCGGTATCCACGCCTGATCTATCCTCACGAGAGCTTTTATGGCATCTACAAACAAATCATCATCTATCTTAGGTATGCAAAGTCTATCATTGGTCTTGTTTGTTCTTGCAGCATTCATATACGGTCTGAAAAGCTGAACCTTTCCATTTTCCGTCTTGTATGCCTTAAGACCTTCGAACATCGACTGTCCGTAGTTTAGACATATTGCTGCCGGATCTATCTCGAGAGGAGCATATGGTACAACTCTTCCGTCATGCCAGCCTTCTTCATCATTGTAGTCCATAATAAACATGTGGTCTGTAAAAACTGTCCCGAATTCGAGTTCTTCAGGCTCCGGTTTTTTCTTTGGCTCCGATGTTATTGTTACTGAAAATTCATATTGCATAATGTCGTCCTCTCTGGTCTAAAATTATAAGTCCTGCTATATCATAACAGTAATAGGTTTAGGATCGTATCCCTTTGCAATAAGAGCTTTTATGATCTTTTCCTTATGTTCCGGACCAAAGGCCTCAAGGGTAATCTTAAGCTCTACTGCCGTATTTCTGTTTATGCTTACAAACTGATTGTGGTCAAGTCTTATCACATTTCCCTGTTCGCCTGCAATAATGCCCGCAACATTAACAAGTTCACCCGGTTTATCCGGCAAAAGAACGGAAATTGAGAAGATTCTGTCTCTATGTATCAGGCCATGCTGAACAACCGAAGACATAGTAATTATATCCATGTTTCCTCCGCTAAGGATAGAAACAACCTTCTTGTTTTTTACATCAAGATGTTTAAGTGCAGCAACTGTAAGAAGTCCTGAGTTTTCTACTACCATCTTGTGATTTTCCACCATATCAAGGAACGCAACCACCAGTTCGTCGTCTTCAACTGTAATTATACCATCAAGGTTTTCACATAGATAGGGAAATATTTTTTCTCCCGGCGTTTTTACTGCGGTTCCGTCGGCAATAGTGCTTACAGATTCCATAGTTGCAACTTTTCCTTCTGCAAATGATCTTTCTAGAGAGTTAGCACCCTTCGGTTCAACTCCGATTACTTTTATTTTCGGATTTAGAAGTTTGGAAAGAACCGACACGCCTGTAGCAAGTCCACCTCCACCTACCGGTACAAGAATATAATCAACAAGTGGGAGTTCTTTTACTATTTCCATTGCAATTGTTCCCTGCCCTGTGGCCACTGCAGGGTCATCAAAAGGATGAATAAATGTATATCCATGTTCCTCTGCAAGGGAAATTGCGTGAGCTGCAGCTTCATCATACACGTCTCCGTGAAGTATAACTTCTGCGCCGTAACTCTTCGTTCTGTTAACCTTCATCAAAGGTGTTGTTGTAGGCATCACAATTGTAGCTTTACAACCAAAAGCCTTTGCAGCATATGCCACACCCTGTGCATGATTTCCTGCAGAGGCAGCAATAAGACCGCGTGATCTTTCTTCATCGGTCAAAGTGCTTATTTTATAGTAGGCGCCCCTCAGTTTGTAAGCGCCTGTTTTTTGCATATTTTCCGGCTTCAGATATACCCTGTTACCTGTGGAATCTGAAAAATAATCACTATATATAAGATTTGTTTCTGTGATAACCTGCTTTACAACTTCTGTAGCTTTTTCAAATGAGTCTAGTGTGAGCATATTAACCTCTCTTATTCCATTATTGCACCTTTGCTTGCCGGACCCACAAGCTTCGCATACCTCGAAAGCCATCCGGTCTCAACATTAGGTGCTCTCAGTTTCATGTTCTTTCTTCTTTCTGCAAATTCTTCTTCGGAAACCTCTGCATTTATCTTTGCTTCAGGAATATTGATTTCTATAATATCGCCTTCCTTTACAAGAGCAATATTTCCTCCGTTAGCAGCTTCAGGGCAAACGTGTCCGATAGAAGCTCCTCTGCTGGCTCCGCTGAATCTTCCATCAGTTATGAGAGCAACTGTCTTGTCAAGCTTCATTCCTGCAAGAGCACTTGTAGGATTTAACATTTCTCTCATTCCTGGGCCACCCTTAGGGCCTTCGTATCTTATGACAACAACGTCTCCATCAATGATTTTGCCGTCATATATAGCCGTGATTGCGTCATCTTCACAGTCAAATACTCTCGCTCTTCCTTTGTGTACGAGCATTTCTTCTGCAACGGCACTTCTCTTTACTACGCAACCTTCCTGGGCAATATTACCCCAAAGTATTGCAATCCCGCCGGTTTCGCTGTATGGATTGTCAACGCCTCTTACTGCGTCATAATTTTTTATATGTTGACCTTCTATATTTTCTGCTACAGTGCATCCGTTTACAGTCATCAAGGATGTGTCTACAAGATTTTTCTTTGCAAGTTCTGCAAATACAGCTCCGATACCCCCTGCTCTGTCAAGATCGTGGATATGAGTATTTCCTGCAGGTGCAAGGTGACAAAGGTTTGGAACCTTGGCACTCATCTCATTGAATATCTTAAGATCAAAAGGAATGCCGGCCTCGTATGCAATTGCAAGCAGATGAAGCACGCTGTTTGATGAACATCCCAGTGCCATATCGCATGCTAAAGCATTTCTGAGGGATTTTTCATTTATGATATCTCTTGCCTTTATATCCTTTTCAACAAGATTCATGATAGCCATTCCGGCATGCTTTGCAAGGGCTATTCTTCGGCTCTCTACAGCAGGAATTGTTCCGTTGCCCGGAAGTGCTATTCCAAGAGCCTCACAGAGACAGTTCATGCTGTTTGCCGTGTACATACCTGAACATGAACCACAGCCTGGACATACATTTTCTTCATATTCCAAAAGTCCCGCATCATCAATCAAATCTGCTTTTCTTGCTCCTACAGCCTCGAACATCTTAGAAAGAGAGGTTTCTTCATTATTTACTATTCCGCTCATCATTGGTCCGCCTGAGCACACTACAGCAGGTATATTCATTCTCACTGCCGCCATAACCATGCCTGGTACAATCTTGTCACAGTTCGGAACTAGCACAAGTCCGTCAAACTGATGAGCCTGTGCCATAGTTTCAACACTGTCTGCGATAAGCTCTCTGCTTGCAAGAGAATATCGCATACCTTCGTGGCCCATTGCAATTCCATCGCAGACACCAATAGAAGGAACCATTATTGGAGTTCCCCCTGCCATCCTTACGCCGGCCTTTACGGCCTCTGTAATCTTGTCAAGATGCATGTGACCCGGTACTATCTCGCTGTGTGCGGAAACAACACCTATGAGAGGTCTTTCCAGCTCTTCCTTTGTATAACCCATAGCATAAAAAAGACTTCTCATAGGAGCCTTTTCGATACCCTTTGTAACATTATCGCTTCTTCTAGCCATAGCTTTATCCTTCCTTCTTCTGAATATATTAAAAAACAGGCATCAGACTTTGCCAACACTTGTTTCTCTGCATAGGTATATTATATATTTATGTATCCAAAAGTCAACATATTTAGTGATTTTAAACAAGATTTTCTTGTATTTTTTAAGCAAAAAGACAAAATTCACCCAGTCGCCAATTCTTAACAATTTTTAATATTTCTATCCATATATATGTATTGATTTTTTGTTTTTCTTTGATATCATTTATAAGGTAACTTATTTAAGGGGAGAAAAAAAATGAAACGAACGAGAGTCAGAACTAACAGAAAGAACACTGTTTTAATCACTATAGCAATAATTCTCTTTGCTATTTTTTTATTTAATCTTTTCAAAACGAATTTCAATCAGCAAGAATCTTCTAAAACAATAAAGAAAAATCTGCAGACAATTACAGAATTATACACGGCTGATATCCAGGCTGTAGAAGATACCATTGCGACACTTGGCGGTGATGCAAATCAGTCATCCGGAACCAATTACAGAGAAATATTCGCAAACTGCGCTATAGTCGGAGACTCCATTACAGAGGGCTTCTCGGCATACAAATTTCTCGGAGAAGACCAGGTCTTCACTACAATAGGCGCATCCGTAATGAACAATAACGACCTTTTTGACCAAGCTGCAAATACATATCCAAAATACGCATTCTTTTCATTTGGCATGAATGATATGGGGGTATGCAGCGGTGACAGCGACCTCTTCATAAAAGAGTATACCAAACAGCTGAGAGCATTCAAAAAGACATCGCCAAAAACCAAAATATTCGTTAATTCAATTTCGGCTCCATCAGACGAAGCCATAGCTGGCAACGCAATATATGGAAAGTACACAGAGTTCAACAAAGCTATCAAAAAAATGTGCAAAAATCTAAAAATAGGCTACATAGATACAACAGTTATCCTGAAAGAGCATCCGGACCTTTACGGCGGCGACGGCATACATGTGAACCCTGACTATTACCCTATCTGGATGGACCTGATGATTTCAAAGGCAGGGCTCAAATAGATGATAAAAAAAGTTATATATGCTGTAATCATATTCTCATTTATGCTGTTTGTATATTCCGATCAGACAGCAAAAAACGTTCCGGTCAAGGAACTGGAAAATTCCATGCTCAACCAGCAGGAGCTGAATTCAATGGAAAAATGCTCGAACAGAGATCTTGTTGAATTTATCGGCATTGACCTGGCAACATGCAAAGGATATTTCTATTATAAAGGAACAGATGCACTCAGCGTTGATGAACTCCTTGTCATAAAACTGAATGACAAATCAGCTTTGCAGAATGCACGAGACTGCGTAGAAAACAGAATCAATTCTCAAATCAAAATGTTTGATGGCTACGGACCTGAACAAGTCGCTCTTCTAAAAAGCGCAGTAGTATCCCAAAAGGGGAATTATCTAATGTATTGCACAGGCTCTAATGCTTCGAAGTACGAGGAGGTGTTCAGAAATGCTCTTTAGCAGTATATACTTCCTTTTCTACTTCCTTCCGATTACAATTCTGCTTTACAGACTTGTACCGGAAAAAGCAAAAAACCATCTTCTGCTCATTGCCAGTCTGATTTTTTACAGCTGGGGTGAACCGGTATATGTATTTTTGATGATAATCAGTGCCTTTTTCAACTATTCTATGGCCAAAGACATAGCAAGAAAGCCTTCAAATGCAAAGGCAACTTTGATATTTGCATGTGTTGTAAACCTACTGATTTTAGGTTTCTTCAAGTATTATGGCTTTCTGCTGGATACTATATCTGCAATTTTCCATGCAGATATTCAGTATACCCCACTTCCGCTTCCTATAGGTATTTCATTTTATACCTTCCAGGCGATGTCATATATCATAGACGTCTATCGCGGAGATGCCAAAGAGCAGAAAAACCCATTCAAGTTTGCACTTTACCTTTCACTGTTTCCACAGCTTATTGCAGGTCCTATAGTAAAGTACAAGGACGTTGCACTGCAGCTCGAAAACAGAACTTCAGACGCTTTCAGCATGGGAAAAGGTGCTGAAAGATTTATTATAGGGCTGGGCAAGAAGGTTATCCTAGCAAACAACTTTGGTGCAATATATGTTAGCATTACGGCTCTCGATTCATCTTCGACATCTGTGATGGCCCATTGGGTGGCAATCTTGGCATACACACTTCAGATATACTTTGACTTCAGCGGATACTCTGATATGGCTATCGGACTCGGCAAAATGTTTGGATTTGATTTCCTTGAAAACTTCAATTATCCATACATCTCAAAATCAATAACAGAATTCTGGCGCAGATGGCATATTTCGCTGAGCACATGGTTTAAGGAGTACCTCTACATTCCCCTCGGAGGAAACAAAGTAAAACCATCAAGACACATACTCAATATCCTTATTGTATGGTCACTGACAGGTCTCTGGCACGGCGCAAGCTGGAACTTTGTTGCATGGGGTCTCTATTACGGAATACTGCTGATTATAGAAAAATATCTGATCGACAAATATATCAAAAAGCTGCCTATCTTTGTTCAGCATATGTACGCTATGCTTATAGTAATGATTGGTTGGGTGTTCTTCAGTTCAGAAACACTTACCGATGCACTGCACTTTATAGGAAACATGTTCTGCATAGGAGACATCCGCTTTGCCAACAGCCAATTCTTCTACATACTCAAGAACAACTTCCTGCTTATTGCTGCCGGAATAATCTTCTCCGGCCCTGCTGCAGGTACAAAATACAGAAAGCTTTCAGAAAAATACGGCGGAATTGCAATAGCTGTTTTACTGTTTATACTAGTAATCTCAGTTTCATACCTGATATTCAGCAGCTACAATCCGTTCTTATATTTTAGATTCTAGGAAAGGAGAAAAATGAACAAAAAAAATACGGTTATACTTGGAATCATTTTCCCTGTCCTTCTGATAGTGGTTATGATTATTACAATCATAATGCCTGACAAGAAATTCTCCGGTGAAGAAAACAGAATTCTTCAGGAGCTTCCTTCATTCAGCCTTTCTATGTACAAGGACGGGCGATTTGAAAAAAAGATGGAAAACTATGTAAACGATCAGTTTGTAATGAGAAACGGCTTTATAAAAGTAAAGACAGCATTTGACAGAACCCTTGGAAAAACTGACGAAAACGATGTTTTTTTCTGCAAGGACAATTACCTTATGGAAAACATACAAGCACCTGACAAAGTTTCCATGAAAAAAAATCTTAATGCAATCAGAAGCTTCAGAGAGAAATACAGCAATCTCAACATGTCATTCTTGCTTGCTCCAAATGCTGCAGACATTTATCCCGAAAAGCTTCCTATCAAGAAAACAGAAGTCAATCAAGATAAGATAATTGATTCATTTTACAAGGAGCTGGAATCTCTAGGCATCAAAACAATCGACGTCAGAGAAGATTTACGAAAACAAAAGGATGATGTTCAGCTTTATTACAGAACTGATCACCACTGGACAACAGACGGTGCTTATATAGCATTCAAAGACATCAACAAAACCCTGGGACTTGGTAACAAAACAAAATACGACCCTCTCGTCGTAAAAAACGATTTCAGAGGCACTCTGGCATCAAAAAGCGGATTTACAAACGGTCTGAACGATGAAATCAAGGTCTATGTACCGGAAGATAAATCAGATTTCAAACCAAGCGTAATATATTACAGTGATTCAAAAGAAAAAACAACTCAGTTCTATCAGCTAGACAATCTGAAAACAAAAGATGCATATACAGTGTTCGGAGGATCAAATCATCCTATTTACACTATTACAACTCCAACAAAGAGCGACAGAAGACTTCTTTTAATCAAAGACTCATATGCAAACAGCATAATTCCCTTCTTGTCTCAATGCTACAGAGAAATTGTAATAGTTGACCCTCGTTACTTCTTTGATGACATAAACGAAATCATAGATTCAAAAAATATAACCGATGTGCTGTTCCTCTACAATGCGAATACATTTGTTAAAGATGACTCGCTACAGATGACACTTACTCCGAATTAAATTTAAAAAAGTCTAAAATAAAATCCCGAATTCCTTATTTTCAAGGTCTTCGGGATTCTTTTTCTACTTGCTTGCGGCGATTTTTTACTCGCCTGCACCGGCCTTATTCGCTCTGTTTTATGGCCGCTTCCAGCAGGTGATTCATCAAAACTGTATTGGTAACACTTCCTACTCCACCGGGTACTGGTGTTACGCCTTGAGCTGCTGAAGCTTTTTCTATTGCATCAAAGTCAACATCCCCTGTCATCTTGCCTTCTTCTGTAAAATTGATACCTACATCAATAATTACCTGATTATCTGACAGGTGTTCAGGTGTAACTGTATTCAGCTTTCCCGCTGCAGCTACGATGATATCCGCATCTTTGCAATACTTCATCAAATCTTCTTTTGGTGTTTTGCTGTGACAAATTGTAACACTTGCATTTTTTCTCATAAGCATAAGAGCTGCCGGACGACCTATAACCATGCTTCTACCTATAACTACTGCCTTCTTTCCGGCAGGATCAATATCGTAATGCTCCAGAATTTTCATAGCGCTTTCGGCAGTACATGGAGCAAAGTCATAATCCTCTTTTATGAAAAAATCAGCTAAAGACGCATCTGATATGCAGTCAATATCCTTTTCCTTTGCTATTGCGTTTCTGACCTTATCACTGTCAATTCCCGCAGGAAGCGGCTGCAAAAGCAATACTCCGTGAATACTGTTGTTATTGTTTATAAAATCAATAACTGCAATCAGTTCGTCCTCTGCAATACCCTGATCACAGATAAACTTTTCAACCTTCATTCCGAGGGCCTTGGCTCTTTTTTCTGCACCATTTTCGTATGCTATGTCCCCCGGGTTTTCACCTACTCTTATAATTGCAATAGTAGGCAGTACATTCTTTTCGTAAAGCTTAATTATTTTTTTGCCTATTTCATTTGCCAGTTTGTCAGCAACCGGCTTGCCTTTTAAATGATTCATATATTTCCCTATCTCAAACTGCTGTAAACATAAGCAAAGATTTCGTCTGCAGCAACACAGTATGCATTCAGCATGTCATCCGCTTCTTTTTCTATTTTTTCTGCAGTTTCCCTGTTTTTCATTGATTTTGTGTTGATAAAAACATTCAGTGAAGCTGAGAGAAGCGCGCCTTTGCATATTGCAGCTCCGCAGCCCGCATCGCTTACGGCCATCACACTGCCTTTTTCTGCGAAAATCCTGATTAAATCAAGAGTTTCACAGCAGCATTTCATTATCTGCAGAGGCACAACAGCTGCATCCACAAGACACTTTTCCGTCTTCTCTTCTTTGATTTTTTTCTCTTCTTCTGTATCAGACTTCATTCCATAACATGCTGCAAGAGGTTCAAAAGCCTCTGCATCACGTCTTATAAGCTCATACAGACATTCCTGAAGCTCAGAAGCCTTTCCCATGGCTTCTTTTATCTCAGCTTCAACCTCTGCATATTTCTTTTTTCCCAAAGTCAAACTTCCAACCATGTTACCCAGCGCAGCTGCAACCGCACCTGCAAGAGCACTGGCCCCTCCTCCACCAGGAGCAGGGACTTTGGATGATAGCTCTGACAAAAATTCTCTACAATTAATGTTATTATAGTCCATTAGAATAATCCTGTAATTTTACCCTGGTTGTCAACATCGATTCTTTCTGCTGCAGGAACTTTTGGAAGACCCGGCATAGTCATAATCTCACCTGTCTTTACGACAATAAATCCTGCACCTGCGTCAACCTTCAGGTCAGTGATAGTAATCTTAAAATCTCTTGGTGCTCCAATCAGTGAAGGGTCGTCTGAGAAGCTGTACTGAGTCTTTGCCATACATACAGGCAGATTATCAAAGCCCAGTTCTGTAAGTTCCTTAATCTGTTTTGCCGCTTTCTTTTCAACGATTATGTCATCTGCTCTGTAAATTTTCTGAGCAACTGCTCTAATCTTTTCATCAATAGGAAGATCCAGCGGATATACAAATCCGAAATCGTTAGGTTCTTCGCACAGTCTTACAACTTCTTCAGCAAGTTCAACTCCGCCGTCTCCGCCATTTGCCCATACTTTGCTCAGTACAACCTTTACTCCGTACTCCTTGCATTTTTTTTCTACAAGTTCAAGTTCTGCTGGTGTGTCTGTAGGGAATTCGTTAATTGCAACCACTGCAGGAAGTCCATAATTTTTTGTAACGTTTTCTAAGTGCTGCAGAAGATTTGGCATTCCTTTTTCCAATGCTTCGAGATTTTCATTATTGAGATCAGCCTTTGCAACTCCGCCATGATATTTCAAAGCTCTTACTGTTGCAACAAGAACACATGCAGAAGGTGTCAGCCCTGCTTTTCTGCACTTGATATCAACAAACTTTTCTGCACCCAAGTCAGCTGCAAAACCTGCTTCTGTAACTACATAATCTGCAAGCTTCAGAGCAATCTTTGTTGCCATAATTGAGTTGCAGCCGTGAGCGATATTTGCAAAAGGTCCTCCATGAATAAATGCAGGAGTTCCTTCTAATGTCTGAACCAGGTTAGGTTTCATTGCATCTTTAAGAAGCGCCGCTGCAGCTCCATGAGCCTTAATTTGACCTGCAGTTACAGTTTTTCCGTCATAAGTATATGCAACAACGATATTTGCGATTTTTTCTTTCAGATCATCTATATCTTTTGCAAGACAAAGAATAGCCATAATTTCACTTGCTACAGTTATTTCAAATCCGTCTTCTCTTGGAACGCCGTTTACTTTTCCTCCAAGACCGTCAACAATAAATCTAAGCTGTCTGTCGTTCATATCTACAGCTCTTTTCCATGTAATTCTTCTAGGGTCGATATTCAGCTCATTTCCTTGGTGGATATGGTTGTCAAGCATAGCTGCAATAAGATTGTTAGCTGCACCTATTGCGTGGAAGTCCCCTGTAAAATGAAGATTGATATCTTCCATAGGAACAATCTGTGCATGTCCGCCACCGGCAGCTCCGCCTTTGATTCCAAATACAGGTCCGAGGGAAGGTTCTCTCAGAGCGGTAATTACGTTTTTGCCGATTTTTTTCAGGGCATCTGTAAGTCCTACAGAAGTTGTTGTTTTACCTTCTCCTGCAGGTGTAGGTGATATTGCAGTTACAAGAATCAGTTTTCCATCCGGAGCGTCTTTTTTGTCTTCGAGAATCTTGTAGTCAACCTTTGCCTTGTACTTTCCGTACTGTTCAAGATATTTTTCGTCAACACCTGCTTCTTCAGCAATTTCAGTAATTACTTTTAGCTCAGCCTCCTGAGCAATCTCAATGTCCGTCTTAAAATCCATATAGTCCTCCTACCAAAATGTTAACCAATAATTTTCTTTAAGAAAGTTTTTCTATGAATCGGCGTTATGCCGAAATTATCAATTCCTTCATAGTGAGCTTTCGTACCATATCCTTTATTCCCGGAAAAATTATATCCCGGGTAGATACCGTCATACTCAACCATCATTCTGTCTCTTGTGACCTTTGCCACAATTGAAGCCGCAGCAATGGATAAACTCCTTGCATCACCCTTTATGAGTGAAATCTGTTCTTTTTCGACCTCTTTTATCTCCATAGCATCAAAGAGTACAAAATCAATCTTTTTTCCATGAGAGGCCTCAAGAGAAGCATCTGACGCAGCTATAGCTTCTCGCATCGCAAGTTTAGTTGCCTGAAGAATATTAATCTCGTCTATAATAGTATTGTCTACCGTTCCGATTCCGTAAGCAAGGGCTTTTTCTATGATTATATCATAAAGTTCATTTCTCTTCTTTTCGCTTAGCTTTTTGGAATCATCCACGCCTAAAACATCAAAATCCTCAGGAAGCACAACGCAAGCCGCAACTACAGGTCCTGCAAGAGGTCCTCTGCCGACTTCATCGACTCCTGCCGGGAATTTATAACCCTTTAGACGCAACTCAGTTTCCATCTCCCGCATCTCCTGTAGCCGGATGCGCATTTTCTCCATTCTCTCTGCTTTAGTCATTTTCAGGAATCTCCAGAGTTATTCTTCCTATCTTGGAAGAACGAAATTCATCAAGAACTGTGCGGGCGCATCTCTCATAATCTATGCGCTTTCCGGGAAGGATAAATCCTCTCTTTCTCGCGATATTTTCCATTGTATCGAGAGGAAGTTCTGAAATTTCATCAAGTTTATATCTCTCCATAAGCATCTCAGGATATCTTTCCTGAAGCACTGTAATAAGCTCCAGTGCCAAAGTTGCAGTATCTAAAACTTCGTCTTTTATTGAGCCGCAAAATGCAAGATTCAGTCCCACCTTCGGGTCTTCAAACTTGGGCCACAAAATACCCGGTGTGTCAAGAAGCTGCATTCCGTTTTTCAGTGTAAGCCACTGTTTTCCCTTTGTTACGCCAGGGCGGTCTCCTGTCTGAGCACTCCTTTTGCCTGTAAGTCTGTTTATAAGCGAAGATTTTCCAACATTTGGAACTCCTACTATCATCATTCTGAGATTTCTTTTTCTAATCTGATCCTTATTTTTCAAATCCTGCTCCTTAAGAAGCATCTTTTCGAGAAGATTTACACCGTTTCCTCTCATGCAGTTCATTGCTATTGTTTTGCTTCCGTCTTTGGATAGTTCCTCCATCCACATTTCATTTGCTGCCTGATCCGAAAGGTCGCTCTTATTCAGAACTATAATTCTCTTCTTTCCCTTTATCAGCTCATCAATAATTGGATTTCTGCTGGACAAAGGAATTCTCGCATCTATAACTTCGATTACTATATCAACTGATTTCAGATTTTCAGCAATAAGCTCTCGCGTTTTTTTCATGTGCCCAGGATACCAGTTTATATTTTCTATCATAACCTCTCCTTACTAACTTTCAAACATATATTTATTATAATGCATAAAACCAAGTACACAAGGGATAAATTTCATTATTTTGAATATAATCATAACCGCCCTTAAAAAGGGTGGTTTTATGTTTCGCACACTTCGCGTGCTCAACAGGGTAAAACCCTATAATAAAAAAGGGAACCTATTCGGTTCCCCTCTAGATTAATCTCTTGCCTTAATCTTAGCTGCTTTTCCTGTTCTACCACGCATGTAGTGAAGTCTAGCTCTTCTAACTTTACCTCTTTTCACTACTTCGATTTTTTCAACCCATGGTGAATGAATAGGGAATGTTTTTTCAACACCTACTCCTGAAGCAATTCTTCTTACAGTGAAAGTTTCTGCGATTCCGCCATTCTGTCTCTTAAGAACAAAACCTTCGAAAATCTGGATTCTTTCTCTGTTCAAGGGCAATGGCAGTAAAGAAAGTCTTCCAGAGTTTTTCCCAGTCCTTTTCATCACTTTGTATACATATTTTTTCCAGTTCATCACTGGAAATCTCTTCCAGGAACCACTTTTCACCCTTTACATGGACCGCTGCCTTTCCTCTGCCTATATCACAGATCAGCCAGTTTTCTTCTCCCAGCCGGTCTGCAAAATAAGGTGCGATCAGTTCTAACACATCATTTTTCGGCTGTATCTTTCCGGCAAGAAAGCCTCCCTCCATCTGCGAAAACCGCAAAAATTCAATAAACTGATGCTTTTCGTTATATACGCTTCGACACAGTTTAAAAACTTCATAAACAGCAGGGATCTGAAGCTGGTCAGCAGCAGATGCACCCCGCAAAAACAATACCTTCAGATACCGGTATATCTTATCTGCGCGCAATATATCTTCGCTAAGACAGACCACATACAGCTGCTCCTGGATCCGGGAATTTAAATGCCTGCGTACAGTTTCCATCACCTTTTTTACTTTTTCCGATGATGGAACGCACTCTACATAGGATGAAAAAAGTTCTACATTCTGTCCGCTGTTTTTGATCTCCAGGCGCAGTTCATCCTGAGGGATCTTACTCATTCCCGCATCATAAATACAGCTTAATATACCTTCGTAACCAGGCTCACATACAAAAACCGTCATATCCGTCTCTCCTGTTCATACTACAGCTGGCCAAATACAGCACTGTTTGATGCTTCTTTTACCAACTGATCCTTTAAAATCACGTTTTTTTCTTCTTCCAGGTGCATATCATCAAACAGGGATAATTGCCTGTAACTGTCCCTGTTTTCTATATCCCATACTTTCCGCCTCTCATCCCCTATAAGGGCGCTGGTGATGGAATCTTCATCCAGTCTGAAGGAAACTTCCATTTTCCCGGAACAGGTGATAAAATAACGGGCCCGCTTCAAAACAACTCCTATCCGTTTTAAACCATCAAAATCCAATTTTCCCTGCTTTCTGGCAGAGATGATACGTCTGGCAGATCTCACCCCTACTCCGGGTATACGAAGAAGCTGTTCGTAAGAAGCTTTATTTATCTCTACAGG